>JBNLFN010000087.1:0-24049 GCA_050305555.1 Desulfobacteraceae bacterium
TTTGCTGCCCCATGAGCGTACGGCGGAAAAAGCGCCTATCATTAATCATGTGGTCGTCAAAGCGGATGTGCGCGGCTCCACTGATATGACCTACCAGATGAATGAACGGGGTTTGAATCCAGCCTCCTACTTCAGCCTTAATTTTTTTGACCCCATATCAGAGATGTTGGCCGAGTATGATGCCTCAAAGATCTTTATTGAAGGTGATGCCGTCATCCTTTCGATTTTTGAACGCAAGGATACCCCCAGTGGTTGGTATAGCGTGGCCCGGGCTTGCGGTCTGGCCCTTAAAATGCTGATCATTATTCAACGCTATAACGAAAAAAGCAGAAAATACCGGCTGCCGATTTTGGAGCTTGGCATCGGAATCAGCTATCTGGAAAAGGCGCCCACCTTTCTATTTGATGGAGACAACCGCATCATGATCTCGTCGGCCATCAACCAGGCGGATCGACTCAGCAGCTGTTCAAAGACCGGCCGCAAACTGCTTGCCAAAAAACGCAGCCTCTTCAATCTGCATGTGTTTCAAACGTTATCGGATGAAGCCATGTCCGGCACCAAAGACGATCTGTACACGCGCTTTAACGTCAACGGTATCGAACTCAATGCCAGCGGTTTTGAGAAGCTTTCCCATGAAATTGATTTGAAATTGTTGCCGGATAGTATCACCAGGGGGGAAGATCAAAAGACCAGCTTGTATCTTGGCAAATTTCCCACCAAAAGCGGCCACTATCAACAGATCATCATTCGCGAGGCCCAGGTGCCGGTTGTTGATTTGGCCACCTTGAAAACGGAGCGTTTTACATCTCACAAGTATTACGAAATTTGCACCAATCCCAAGATATACGCTTGGGCCCGTAAAGTCTCCTAGAAGTCATCTCAAGGCGCCTGCAACTCCTCAAGATTCTCAAAATGCACCAGACAGTCAGGATTTTTCAAAGCCTCTTTGTTGCCGACCGTTTGGCCGTGGATGACCTTGCGTACCGCCAGTTCCACCTTTTTCATGTTGAGGGTATACGGGATTTCGGGTACGGCGATGATTTTTGCCGGCACATGACGCGGTGAGGCGTGGGTTCGCAGGTGCTTTTTGATCTTTTGTTTGAGGAGTTCATCAAGGGTTCTGCCGGCTGCCATTTGAACAAACAGAATGACCCGCACATCGTTTTGCCATTGCTGGCCGACCACTACGCTATCGGCGATCTCTACCATGGGTTGGAGCAGTCGATAAATATCGGCGGTCCCGATACGCACGCCGCCCGGATTCAGCGTGGCATCCGAACGGCCATAAAAGATCACCCCGCCGCGTTCGGTGATTTCGATAAAGTCGCCGTGGCGCCAGACACCGGGGTAGCGATCAAAATAGGCGTTATGGTACTTGCTGCCATCCGGGTCATCCCAGAAATAGATGGGCATGGAAGGAAAGGGGGCCGTACAGACCAATTCACCTTGCTGGTTGATTACCGGTTGGCCGGCATCGTCAAAAGCGGCCACTTTCATGCCCAGTCCGCGGCATTGCAGTTCACCGGCATAAACCGGACCCATCGGGTTGCCCAGCGCAAAACAGCCGTTTAAATCGGTCCCACCGGCAATGGAGGCCAGTTGCAAGTCGGATTTGATGTGGGCATAAACAAATTCAAATCCTTCTGCCGACAGCGGTGACCCGGTGGAGAGCAGGGCGCGCAGGGCGTCCAGGTTAAAATGCTCGGTCGGCTTAACGCCTGAATCTTCAAGCGCTGCCAGGTAGCCGGCACTGGTGCCGAATACGGTAATATTCTCATCCTGCGCCATTTGCCACAACGCTCGGGCAGATGGATGAAAGGGATTGCCGTCATAGAGCACCAATGTGGCGCCCACAGCCAATGAACTGACCAACCAATTCCACATCATCCAGCCACAGGTGGTAAAATAAAAAATGGTATCCTTGCGGCTTAAATCGGTATGCAGAATCAACTCTTTGAGATGATGCACCAATATCCCGCCCGCGCTTTGAACCATGCATTTGGGCAGACCGGTGGTGCCTGACGAATACATGATGTAAAGGGGATGATCAAAAGGTAACGGGGCGAAGGTCAACGGTGCATCGACGGCAAAATCTTTATAAGCTACCGCATTGGCAGGCACCTCAGTCGTGCTGGGTTCATCGGCGTAAGTGACCACGACCACTTTTTCTATGGAGGGGATTTGTTGGGCGATTTTATGGACACGTTCGAGTGAATCGATCCAGCGCCCCTTAAAGTAATACCCATTGGCAGTGAACATGATTTTGGGTCGGATTTGGCCAAAACGATCCAAAACGCCTTGAATGCCGAAATCAGGCGAGCAGCTCGACCAAACAGCCCCCATGCTGGTGGCCGCCAGCATGGCCACAATGGTCTCTGGCATGTTGGGCATAAAGCCCACCACCCGATCACCAGGCTGTACGCCCGCTTCTTTCAGGGCGCCGGCCACCCGCGCCACTTGTTGGTAGAGTTCGCCGTAGGTGAGCTGTCGCCGGACCTGGGCTTCACCGTAAAAGACCAGCGCAATTTGCTCGTCCCGGTATCGCAGCAAATGCTGAGCGAAATTAAGCTGTGCCCCGGGAAACCACTTGGCCCCCGGCATTCGGGTGGGATCATCCAGCACTTTAGTGTAGGGCTGGGTGGCCATGACGTCGGCATAGCGCCACCATGCTTCCCAAAATTCGGCGATCCGATCGACGGACCACTGGTAAAGATCGGCATAGTCGCTGCAGTTGAGATTATAATGGGTATTGACCCACTGCATAAAGCGATAGAGGTTGGTGTGACGAATGCGTTCTTGGGTCGGTTGCCAGAGACGTTTTGCCATGGTGATATCCCCTATCTGTTTTCAGGTGATGGCTTCTGGAATTTTGCGGGTTTGTCTTACCAATGTCAAGGGCCTTGCGTGCGCTGCAGCGATTCTCGTTGAAGCACCCGGGGGGTTGTACACGCTGATAGGTACTTGTGGAGGGGCGTCCCGCCCCGACATCAAAGCCACACGCATGACATGTCGCGGTGAGACGCCGCTCCCACAGACCCCAAATCGTGCCTGAGGCGTCGCGAAAGATTATTTTGCGATCCGTTATAGCATCATATCGGCGATGGCTAAGAAATTTCACCGAGAATTGCCGGGAATTTTTGCTTCGGGTTGATTTTGGGTGGCATCGTGTCCTATATTATCGCAATTGCAAAATGACCGGCAGGAGAGCGACACGTGCACTACGAAGGTAACATTATCCGTCCGCCCAGTGAGGCCAATTCCATCTTGTTGCAAGTCACCGTGGGGTGTTCACGCAACAAATGCACCTTTTGCGGCTCCTATCAGGGCGAGCGTTTCAAGATAAAGTCTGAAGCCACCATTTCCGAAGACATCGAATTTGCCGCTCTGCATTGCCAACGCCAGCGACGCCTTTTCTTGTGCGATGGGGATGCCCTGATCGTTCCTCAGAACCGATTGATGCACTGGCTGCAAAGCATTCAATTCAAGCTGCCCTGGGTCACGCGGGTGGGCGCCTATGCCAATGCCAAAAGCCTGGCAATGAAAAGTATGGATGAGCTCCGGGCGCTGAAAGATAATGGTTTGGGCATCCTCTACATGGGGTTGGAAACCGGCGATGATGTCACCCTCAAAGCCATCAATAAAGGCGCCTCGGCCCAAACCCTGATCGAGATGGGCCGTAAGGCCAAAGCAGCCGGATTCAAACTCTCCGTGACCGTGCTGTTGGGTATCGCCGGTCGCGAGCGCTCACACATTCACGCACAGGCCACCGGCAAAGTGTTGTCCGACATGGATCCTGACTACATCGGGGCGCTGAGTTTAATGCTCATCCCCGGCACCCCGCTGTACAACGATTACCAGGCCGGCAAATTCCCACTGCTCGATGCCCGGGAGATGCTGACCGAATTGCGCACCCTGTTTGCCCATACCCATCTGACCCGCGGCCTTTTTCACGCCAACCACGCCTCCAATTATTTGCCCATTAAGGCCCGTTTGCCCAAGGACAGATCGGCCGTGTTGAACCTCATCGATCGCGCCCTTTCCGGAGAAATCGATCTTAAACCGGAGTGGTTAAGGGCACTATAAACCCCCTTGCATCTGCCCCCGATCCATTGTATCAAACCTGCCAATTGCTCTTTGGTTGTGGCTGAACGCGATGAATAAAGGAGAGATTCAAAATGACCACCTGCAAAACGATGGATATTGATCTGCAATGCGTGAACACCATCCGCACCCTTGCCATGGATGCCATCCAAAAGGCCAATTCAGGCCATCCCGGCGCGCCCATGGGACTGGCCCCTGCCGGTTACGTGCTCTGGACCCGTATCATGCAGCACAATCCCCAAAATCCGGACTGGCCCAACCGGGATCGATTTGTGCTTTCCGGCGGGCATGCTTCCATGTTGCTTTACAGCTTACTCCATTTGACGGGCTACGACCTGAGTCTGGACGATATTGAAAATTTTCGCCAATGGGGCAGCAAAACCCCCGGGCACCCTGAATACGGCCACACGCCCGGTGTCGAGACCACCACCGGTCCCCTGGGGCAGGGCATCGCCAATGCCACAGGCATGGCCATGGCCGAGCGCCATCTGGCCGCACGCTTCAACAGGGATGGCCTTGATATTGTGGATCATTACACCTATGTGATCTGCGGCGATGGCGACATGATGGAGGGGGTTGCCTCCGAGGCCGCCTCCCTGGCCGGTCACCTGGGGTTGGGGCGGCTGATTTGCATTTACGACGACAACGAGATCTCCATCGAGGGCAATACCGACATCACGTTTACCGAGGATGTGGCCAAACGCTTTGAAGCCTACCAATGGCAGGTGATCACGGTGCAGGACGGCAATGATCTGGATGCCATCGAAGCGGCCGTTAAAGCGGGACAAACGGACCGCCGACACCCCACCCTGATTGTGCTGAAAACCCATATCGCTTACGGCAGTCCCAACAAACAAGATTCCCACGACGCCCATGGCGCCCCCCTGGGTGAGGAAGAGGTGGCCCTGACCAAGGCGTGTTTGGGCTGCGATCAGGATGAAAAATTCTGTGTATCGGACCCGGTGCGGGAGCATTACCGCCGGGTGGTGGCCAAAGGCCGGGACGCTGAAGCGGCCTGGCAGGAGAAGTTTGACGCCTACAAAGCCGCCCACTCTGATCTGGCCGACGCATGGGTCAATGCCCTGTCGGGTTTTATGCCCCGGGGATGGGATCAGGGCCTGGCGGAGCTGACGCCGGCTGACGGTCCTCTGGCCACCCGGGCGGCTTCGGGCAAAGCCCTCAACGCCTTGGCCCAAAGGATTCCCACTTTGGTAGGGGGGTCGGCGGATTTGGCACCCTCCAACAAGACCTATCTCAACGACGAGTCGGTCTTTCAGAAGGACAACTATGGCGGACGCAACATCCGTTTTGGCGTGCGCGAACACGCCATGGGTGCCATTATGAGCGGCATGTTTGTGCATGGCGGCATCCGGCCCTATGGCGGCACATTCCTGGTCTTTGCCGATTATATGCGGCCGGCCATCCGTGTGGCGGCTTTGATGAAGCTGCCGCTGATTTATGTTTTCACCCACGACTCGGTGGCTGTGGGCGAGGACGGCCCCACCCACCAACCCGTGGAGCATCTGGCCTCTTTGCGAATCATGCCCAATGTTCGCGTGCTGCGGCCTTGCGATGCCAATGAAACCGCCGAGGCCTGGTGCCAGGCCCTTAAAACCAACGACAGGCCGGTGGCGATGCTGTTCAGCCGTCAGAAACTTCCGATTCTGCCCCCCGAGCAGACCCATGGAAAGCTGTCGCGCGGCGGCTATGTGATTGCCGACTGCGACGGCACACCCCAAGTGATATTGATGGCCAGCGGCGCGGAAGTCCACCAGGCTTTGGCGGCGCAAAAGCTGTTGCAGGCCAAAGGCGTGCCGGCGCGTGTGGTCAACCTGCCCAGTTGGGACCTTTTCGAAGCACAATCCGATCAATATCGGGATGAAGTCCTGCCGCCCGATGTGACTGCGCGGGTGGCCATTGAAGCCGGGGTCACCATGGGATGGCAGCGCTATGTGGGGGATCGCGGTGCGGTGATCGGCATCGACCGTTTTGGAGCATCGGCCCCTGGCGGTGAGGTCCTGGCCAATTTGGGCATTACTGCTGAAAATGTGGCGGCCAAAGCGCTTTCACTGATAGATAGAACGTAGGTATCCGGTCGGCGCGGAGGCCGACCCTACGAAAACCCCAGTATTCCGGTTGTAAAGAACTTAAGATGAAGGGCCGGCCTTTGTGTCGGCCGGTTCAAACTGTATCTGTTGGAAAATGCCAAATGCGGTTATCCTGCATGGCGATCTATTTCTCCTTGACCCGCAATTGAAAATCTTCTAATAGACGCTGATACCGTCGGGTGCTCACTGGAGCATAATAGGGAACCCCGTGTGAATCGGGGACAGGCCCGCTGCTGTGATCGGGGACGAAAGCTGCGAACAGCCACTGTTTTGAGAGTTGAAACGGGAAGGCGCAGCCAGTAGAATGATCCGAAAGTCAGAAGACCTGCCTGATCGGTTGAGCGCAAGCTTCGCGGACGGAAGCTCGCTCTTAGCGGATTCGTTAGGATAAAAAAGGGACATCCCCGGATCGAATGGTAATCGGTCCGGGGATTTTTGTTTCTCCGGACAGGCTTTTCTAACTTTTCGATGGAGGTCTATTCGTGATGAAACATTGGATGGTGCGGTTCGTTGTTGTTGGATGGATGCTGGGGGTGATGCCGGCCTGGGCTGAAACGCAAGATGGAGATACGGCGCGGCATACGATGGAAACGGTGGTGGTGACGGCCACAAAAGTGGAGGGCTATCTGTCCGAAACCGGAAGCGCGGTCACGGTGATTACGGCTGATGATTTAAAAAAGAAAAACAAGAAGATATTGCTGGAGGTATTGCAGGATGTGCCGGGGCTCTCGATTATGCAGAATGGGACTTATGGTGGTGCTGCATCCATATACTTAAGGGGCACCAAGCCCGGACATACGCTCGTCATGCTGGACGGCATTGAACTAAATGATTCTATGAAAACAGACCGATCGGTTGATTTGGCCCATTTGCTTGTCGATAATATCGAACGCATCGAGATTGTGCGCGGCGCCCAGTCAACGCTTTACGGGTCGGACGCCATGGGGGGTGTCATTAATATCATCACCCAAAAAGGTGAGGGAAAAGCAAAGCTGGACACATCCTTTGAGGCGGGCTCTCATAATACCTTCACTACAAAAGCAGCGCTTAGCGGCGCAATGGATAAAATAGACTACGCTATCTCTGCACTACGATTAAATACCGACGGGATATCAAAATCTGCTGATGGGACTGAAGCGGATGGCTATGAAAATACCACCATTTCAATGCGGCTGGGATATGCGCTTTTTGAAGATGCCAACCTCGATGTGGTTATTCGCAACGTCGATGCCCAATACGATTATGATGACAGCGGCAGTGATGATGATCCGAATAAGGTGGGTTGGGAGGATAAACTCGCGGGGAAAATTTCATTCGATCAGATCATCAATGCGGTCTGGGATCACAAACTGACTTTTCAGTATAGCAAAACAAAAAGAGAATACAAAGATGAGGCGGATGCCGTGGATACTACGGAAGATGCCCACAACTGGTTTGACAGCGATACCCGAAAAGTGGAGTGGCAGCATAATGTCTCTCCTGTGGATTGGGTTCAACTTACGGCAGGGGCTGAATATGAGGTGGAAACAGGATCCGGGGACGGCAATCGATCCTGGTATGCGTTTGACGAAGAGACCATGGAGAACAAAGCCTACTATCTTCAGAGCCAGTTCAAATTTTTTGAAACGCTGTTTATTACACCAGGCATAAGGATGGATGACAACGAGTTTTTCGGGAGTGAAACAACGTATAAAATCTCCGTGAGTTACCTTGTGAAAGCAACCGGTACCCGTTTTAAGGCCAATTGGGGAACCGGTTTCAAAGCCCCTTCCTTGTACCAGCTTTTTTCACCCTATGGCGATCCGGATCTGAATCCGGACAGGGGTGTGACCTATGATATCGGGTTTGAACAGAATTTACTGAAAGACAGGCTCACCTTGGGTCTGACCTACTTTCATAACGACTTTGAGAACATGGTCGAGTGGGATCCAAACACCTTTACTTATCAGAATGTCGATAATGCCGAAATGTCGGGTTGGGAGGCGCAGTGTTCATTCAAACCCCTGGAGATTTTTAGCTTCGGGGCGAACTATACCTATACCGTAACTGAAGATAAGGATACCGGCTTTGAATTGAGGAGGCGGCCTGAGCACCAGGCGGCACTTTCGATAAACTGGGCCTTTATCGAAGACGCCAACTTGAACCTATCGGTGCGTTATGTTGGAGAACGTTGGGAGGACACCGATAATACGGAACGACAAGACGCGTACACCACGGCCGATCTGTCCGCTTATTTCGATTTGACGGATCACTTTCAAATTTTTGGCAGGGTAGAGAATCTGTTTGATGAATCCTATGAGCAGGTTCCCGGTTATGCCGGATCGGATGCATCCTATTTTGCAGGGATCAAGGCCTCCTTGTAAGTCGTTTGAACTGGAGATGGTGATGGCATTGCGCCTGATATCCGTTTTTATTTGCTGCTGCCTGATGCCGGCCTTGCTGTGGGCCGACCCATTGGATGCTGGCTTTCTTTTCATCCAACATCTGGAGAAGCATAAAGAGAAAAACGGCCGGGTTCACCAGGCATTCAAACTGGTCTGCACGGACAAAAAGGTCGAAGCCATTGCAGTATTTTACCGGGAGAACCGAGGGCCGACCCTTTATCAGACAAAGGTGGCCGATGCCTGTTTTACCATCTCGGCTGACCGGCCAAGCGGCATCCAGGTGTTTGCCATTGCTCGTACAGCGCATAAAACCCTGCTGGCCCATACGGAGACGATGCTTTTCGGCCAGTCAAAAACACTTCCCGAAAGGGTGGCGGTTGACCCGACCGCAACGGCAGGTTTGTCAATCCTTCCCTATATCGATTTGGTATCGCCGGACAATTACTACTGGAATCAAACGGGTCAGACATTCAGGTTTCGGATCAAAGCCCCTTTCGATGCAGGGCAAACGAATCTGTCCGTGCTAGAAAACGGCCGGACGCACAGCCTTTCGCCAAACCGGGGATCAGAATTTGTCTATGTGCCGCCCCATGATCCCAATCTGAGAAAAGCCGGTGTCCAGGCATTTCGCAATGATATCCTGTTTGCTTGTGTGATGGAGGGTGGCGCTGAGTTCAAGCTGACCTATTCACTGATGGTTCACCGTTCCCGGTATGCATTGAATAACCATCCGGCCGGCATAGCTGTTTTCACTGTAAGCGTCTTTTTCTTTGCCGGCTTGATCATGATTAAAAGGAAAACACCATGGTGGAAAAAATTCGACTGATCACCCAGCATCTGTCATTTTTTCTGCTGATCTACGGCGGTCGTCTTGGCATCAACCTCGGCAATTCGTTGCCCTGTTTTGCCTGTCCTTATGTCAGTGGCTGTGCGGGCCACTGCTACCTGATGGTGCTGCAAAGAAGCTCGGTGGGCTTCCAGACCACCTTTGAAGCGCTGTTTTCCAGTGCCGCCGTGAATATCTTCTATCCTTTGGTGCTGTTTCTTTTGCTTTTTCTGCCTTTATCCAAACTCTGGTGCGGGTGGATTTGTCCGTTTTGCCTGTTCCAGGACTGGATCACCATGCTCAGGACGAAAACCGGCTTCCGGGAAATGATCCTTTCCCGGAAAACCCGAAAAAACCTGAAACCCATCAAATACGTGCTGTTGGTGCTGCTGATTGCGATTCCAGTTTCGATTGCCAATTGGGGGCTGCACCCGGACTGGGCCCTGCCGTTTTGCCAGATCTGCCCGGCCAAGCCGATTCTGCCTCTGTTTGAGGGGAATATGAGCTATTTTCATATTGACGGAACAAACGGCGTCACGTTTGGTTTCACCCTTCTATCCATGATCCTGACCGGCGGCCTTGTGGTGGGTATGTTTTTCAAGGAGCGCTTTTTCTGCATGTTCTGCCCCATGCTGGCACTGATGCATCTGTTCAAAAAAATCAGCCCCCTGCGTTTTGAAAAAGAGGTCTCTACCTGTACCGCCTGCGGCAATTGCGAACGGATGTGCCCCGTCGATATCCCTGATGTCTATCTGGAAAAAGATAAAAAAGATGTCCTTTCCCAGGACTGCATGGCGTGCATGAGCTGTGTCGAATCATGTCCCGGCGATGATGTGCTGGTTTTTAAATGGTACAAGTTCAATCTTTTTTCCGGTTCAAAACGCTATCTCGCTCGAAAATGGAGCCGCAAATGATGCAAAGAGAATCCAGTCAACGCCAGATGCGCCTGCAGCAGCAGATTAAAAAGCAAATGGTGTCGGAATGTGAAGGTCAGTTGGCGGCTATCCGGCAGCGCAAAGATTATACACATCAGCTGGAGCCGTTTTTGGAGGTTCTGAAACAGAGCCTTTTTCCGGCCGGCTTTTTTAAAGCAACAGACAAGCCATCCGTCATGACCCTGTGCAACCAGGCCCCCATGGAGCTGTTTCATGCAGCCGGGGTGCGGGCCTATAAACTGGCCTGCGGCGCCCATGCCGCCCAGAATATTGCACCGCCTCACCTGCCCGCGCTCACCTGCCCCATGATTAAATCCATTGCCGGCATGTTTTACGCCGATGGTGAACTGGATATGCAACAGCTCAAATTTGTGGTTCCCACCACCTGTGACTGGGTGGTTCGGTTCAGCGAGTTGATCGGGGTCGATGATACATCGGATATCCATTTTATGGAGCTTCCCCATTTAAGGGAAAGTGAGCGCGCTTCGCACCGATTTCTCAAAGAGATGGTGCAGCTCAAACAGTGGTTGGCCCAAATAACCCATAAATCGATCAGCACCAACGGGCTGGTTCAATCCATTCAGCGCTATGCAAAAGCCTGGGAGATCTTGGGTCAACTTGTGGACCTGAAGCGGGTGCAAAAGGCGCCGGCAATCCACTTTGCCGTCATCGCCAATGCGCTGCCCTACCAGGACATCGATCAATGGATCGCCCATACCCGCGCCTATATCCGCGGCCTTGCGCCGGCAGGACAACCCGATGTGCCGGTGTTTTTGTCCGGAAGCCCCATCGTGTTCCCCAATTACAAGCTGTTCGACCTGATCGAAAATGCCGGCATGGCTGTTGTGGCCGATGATATCTGTACTTTGGAACGGGTTTTGGCCGGTGCCGTCGCCTATGAAGACAAATCCGAATATGCGCTGTTACGCGCCCTTGCGGAGCGAAACCACAAAGCCTGTATCTGCCCGACATTTGCCGATAACCGCAGGCGCGTCAACGCCGCTTTGAATATCCTCAAAAAAAAGAAGATCAAAGGGATTATTTTCCATGTCCTTAAAGGGTGCCATCCCTTTGATATGGAATCCGGCCTGCTGGAGACCCGGCTCAAGGCGCAGGGCTTTCGGTTTCTGAAGATTGAAACCGACTACGTCAAAGAAGATGAACAAAATATTGTGACCCGCCTTGAAGCCTTCAAGCGGACCCTGATATGACGAACCAGGAGCAACAAAATGAAAATCGGTGTCGATGTCGGCAGTACCAGTATAAAAATCGTTTTTGTAGAAGCGGACCGGATCGTCTGGAAAAAGGCGGTGCCCACCAAACCGGGACAGTCCGCCTTGGTGGAAGATCTCATCGAACAGGGGCTTAACGCCTGTTCGGCCTCAAAAACAGACATTGAAAAAACCAGTGTGACCGGCTACGGCCGGAACCTGATCGGTGCAGACCGCCATGTGGTGGACGAGATTTGGGCCAATGCCGCCGGTATCCAGAGACTGACCTGCGGCCGGGCCGGTACCTTGATCAATATCGGCGGTCAGGATGTTAAGGTCATTAAATTGTCTGAAACAGGCCGTGTACTTGATTTCAAGATGAACGACAAATGCGCGGCCGGCACGGGCCGGTTTTTTGAAATGGCCGCCCATATTCTGGATACCCCCCTGGAAGCGTTTCAGGCATCCAACGCCATTGCAGACAAGGCCGTCAACATCAACGCCACTTGTGCGGTATTTGCAGAGAGCGAAATGGTTTCACTTTTAGCCAAGGGGGTTGACAAACACAGCATCATCAAGGGAATTAACCAGTCCGTGGCCAGAAGAGTGGCCCATCTGGCCGGCAACGGTCTTCTTCAAGAAGATGTCTACGTCGATGGCGGTCCTGCCAATAATCGCGGTTTGGTAGCCTCTTTAGCCGACCAGCTGTTATGTGACATCAAGGTGGTTGAAGCGCCTCAGTTTACGGTGGCTTTGGGTTCACTTTATGTGGAATAGTATTTTTTGATGGGGTTTGAGTATGGATAACAAAACCGCATGCATCGCCCACGCTTTCTTCGCCAAAAGGCGAGGGGGTGCCGACCCTCCCGGGTAGGAGCACCAAAGAAGCGCGCAGGTTTTTTTATTTCGCGAAAGGCGTAACCCGAAAAGAAATGGCCCCACCGACCACACCGCAATTGTCATTCTGCCTGCCTTCGCCGTGGGCCATGCTGTGCCAAAATCTTTTTGCGGTTTTCATCAGATCCGCATAGGCTATTGCTTTATGAACCCTGCAACGAAAACTTTGTGCTATCCGTGAGGAGACATCACTATCCAATGGGCAAAGATCTGGACACGCTCTTGCGCAGTGGTATTGGTTAAAACAGTCGCTGCATTCAAAACAAACGGTATCCAATTTCTTGTAGAGGGATCGAATATGATATTGATCCAACTGGAAGGAGTCGTCCGGATGGCTCATTTCACCAATTTTGGCATTTTTTGCAATGATTTGATCATCCGAAGAGATTTTAAAACAAGCTGTGGCGATGCCGCCGGGTACAAGATTCAAAACGGATCGAAATACGTTGCAATAGGGGCCATGATTCGTTCCCGGTCTGCTGCCTGAACCGATAAGCAAAGTGTTATGGCGTTCAGCCAATTCCCGGGCCTTCAGAAAATGGGAAACGTAAGCATCGGCTTGCGATTCCACCAGTGCGGTGCTTTTCCCTGCCCCTGCATAAATTGGCTCAAAATGGATCTCTTCGGGCGCAAACTTGTTGCATATAAAGGCTGCAATTTCTTCCTGGCGATGAATGGTGGCACGCGTGATTGTTGTCCGCACATGGATACGACTTCCTTTGCGGTGCAATATGCGACCGGTGCGCTCCAGCACACGCGCGTTGGGTTGCCCGTTCCTAAGAGGTCTTTGACGATTCTGAATGTCAGGAGGACCGTCGCAGGAAAGACCAATCAGGTCGAAACGATCGGCCAGCCAATTGGCTTTTTTCTCGGACATAATCCCATTTGTGGCTACGTAACTATAAAGAAGAGTACCATATTTGTTTGCCACCCTTTTTAGTACATCCATTGCAGCGTCTACTCGTTCAGGGTGCAGTAAGGGTTCGCCACCACCATGAAAAACCGCAAGAAGTGGAAGGCTCTTTTCCCGGCAGTTTTTAGCGACAAGGTCGGCTGCCTGTTGGATAGCAGCTAAATCCAATCGCTTTTTTTTCTCGTGCGTGTGATTGGCATGACAATAAATACAATTCAGATTGCATTCGTTGTTCATAAAGAGGGTTAAAGCTATCGGACGGAAATCCTCTGAGGTAAGTTTGAGTTTGCGAACAACGGCGTGCTCTGCATAGCGGCGCAATTGGTCGCAAAAATAGTCGATTTTCTCCGGCATCGTATTAAAAGCAGTGTTCAATGCAGGTGTTTTACCCACCATGCCGGTCCCGCAAAGACAACGTCTAAGGGCGTCGGCACTCGTAGGTCTCGTCACGGTTAGGTATCCGGGGGCATAAAACACGCTGAAATCGGATTTGTCCCAGCTATAAATGGGGAGTCCAGAAAAACAGGATGGATTTAAAACCCCAGGGTTGTTCAGCGGCGCAGGGGGCGAAGATCCGTCATATCCATCATTCGACATCATTTATCATTCGTTGAGTAGAGAAAAGAATGCAAATCGAAATTACTTTCCATTTTTTCATCATATTTCTTCAAAGCAAATCCACTTACCAGGATCCCTGAGATTAAGCGGAGCGATTCTTGTGAGCCTGGCAAATTGGTAATTGGAATATTGTTGTCGCATTTCATTCATAAAAAAAGAGGGGAAGAAATGGACTTCGTCACCTTTATAAGCGCAATGGCGCTCTAAGAAGTGGCCGTCCACCAGGTTTTCAAAACCTGTTTTGACCAATGGTGCCATACAGGCCCGGCGACCGCGCAATTGTCGAATTTTACTTTGCATTGAGCAATCATTGACACCCATCGGAATGCCATCATCATAGATTTTACGCATGACGGCCAAAGTCAATTTGCGGCTTTGCATATTCACATTGCAGCAATGCCCATCGGAAAAGATGATGGTCTGCTGTTGACCCGGTATGCTCTCAGAATTCGTACCTTTCTCATGGGTCAACTCATGCATGTTGAGAAACTTGACACCCGCATCGCTCCATTGAGACAGGCAAGTCATCAACTTGGGGGCGTGTTCTGGAATGGCGGGGATCTCGACCGTGGTATTGGAAATATAGCATGCCGCCAGGGCCAAATTTTTCATCACCGCCGGGTGATCATACCCTGTAGCGGCCATGTTAAACCGAATTTCGTTAATACCGAGCGCTGCCAATCGTTCAAAATGAGAACGATTCGGCAACAGGCCGTTCGTATAGACCCAATAATATTTTTCAGGAAATTGTTTCCGGTACCAGGCCATCCATTCAAACAATTTTTTCTCATCTAAAAAGGGTTCGCCCCCAGAAAAACTGACACCTGAAATATTCGTCTTGGCGTAGCACTCGATAATTTTATCAGGTTGGTTCCCAAACACCGATCCGGTAAAACCTTTGGATGGAACTTTCGGGCTTAAACAAAAATCACAATCGAGGTTGCATGCCATTGTGATGAAAACACAATCCCAGGCGCCTTGTTTGCAAGCGCCGCACCCGGGTGAGAGTTCACCCAGATATAAAGTCTCGCCACTGGATTCTATACAGATATCGGGGATGATCTGCCCGGCCTCTTGCACATGACTTTGCCAAACAGGTTCAAATACATTTATGTTGGCTTTGGGTAGCGAAGCAGCGTGCACTTGCTGTTTTATCTTTTCAAGACCATCGGGCAACGGATCTTTTGTGCAAACCATAAGCATCTTCTTAATTATAACAGGCGATTTTTTTCGGCTATTGCCAGCCGGCCATGTGAATGTCGTTCCAGTCGGATAAAGTGTCCGATCTTTGAAATGCGAGTCTCTCCATGGCTTCTTGATTATCCACAAATTTGTGAACCGACACGTCGGCACCCAGGTCGTCCAGAAGATGACAGGCGGCCAAAACACGTGTTTGAATACAAAAGTTCTTACGGACCTCATCTTGCGGATTGACATTCCTTTGCACATGACAACCACCGGCGCAATACCATTGACAAAAACAGGTTCGACATTTCGCCGTGACTTCAGTTATTTGCCGAACCCTTTGGACAGCCTGCATATCAACATCCAATGTCCCGTCGGCCAGAACTTTTCCTAAACGCAAGTCCAATCCACCTTTTTGCCAATCTTGCTCCAACATATAACACGCATTCACCTGGCCCGCCGGAGTAACGATAAGCGCATCTTTTCCCACAGGACAAAAGCTATGACGCAGACGTTTTGTTGAAGATGAATTATAAATGGTGCGTACCCCGAAAGATCTTGAAAGTTCAAAAGATTTTCTGACCATTTTTATAAACTGCCAAGGATCCGGAAGACGAAGGCCTGCTTTTTCACTTTCCGGCGTCGGTTGAATGGTCTCAAAGTTAATCGTGGGTGAATTGAAATTTTGACAAAACCATTCGCATATTTTGTCCAATACCGCGACCGAATCCTCGGTAACGCAGACCCGAATATTCAGTTCCGCTGAACTCTTGGATAAGATGGCTGCATTTCTTGCGACAACCCGGAAACTTCCGGCTCCGTTTCTGAGCGGCCGATGTTGGTTATGTATCTCTTCAAACCCATCGAAAGACAGCACGACCGCATCAAAATGGTCGCCCACGTATCGGCAACGCTTTTCGTCGAAAAAACCGTTGGTGGATACTTGGAATTTAGGCACCAGGTGATGTTTGTCACCCGCTTGTCTGCCGCGTTGCACCACAGCCTCCACGACATGCGGTGCAAAAAATGGTTCTCCTCCAAAAAAATGGATATCCAAACTTTTTTTCTTACAATGTCGAGCATAAGCTGCCATCCAATCGACGGCGTTATTGGCCAGATCACAATCCATGGTATCGGTATCGGCCGCTAAGGCACCGAACCCGCAATAGCGGCAAGACAGATTACACGCGCGGGTGGGGATGATACCTAAAAAAATTGGATCAATGGACCTGTTGCCAACTCCCGGAATAGGCAGTGGCGGCATGGCCAGCTTTTCCATTAAAGGGGATAGAAAATCTGATTTCTTCGAAAGGTAATTATTTTGTATGCTGTTGACGATACCTTCATGCACCAATGCTGTCACCCCATGCAATGGGGCGTGCAGGAGCCACTGATCAAGGACCGGCAAAACAAATATATACGTCTTTTGTAAAGTCAAAACATATTACCGTAAAACTTCTATTGCGTTTGAATCCACTATAAGTTTTCGCATCCACCGGTTACTGTTGAACGGTTTCCTTCAATTGCTCAAGCATCACACTGATGAGCCGTGAACCATTGGTCGTCAAATTAAAGTAGCCGGGAAAATCGCTTGGTTCAAGCATCTCACATGCCAGCCAGAGTTCGAGCAGTGGATCAGCACCAAGTCGCTGAAGCATGGACCGTGAAATGGTTGCCGCCATCAGGGCGGCACTGGCAGGACGCATGCTTGTTTCTGACGCTGTTTCGAACATACCCCCTTCGAGAAAAGGCGCAGATAAGCGCATGTATTCTTTGTAGTTCGGATGGCGATAGATATAGTTGCCAAACACCCCGTCGGCTGTCGGCCCCAAGGCCAGCAAATCCTCTTCTCTTATTACGTGCCGGTAATACAGGCATTTATCCTGCGGCAAGGCAAAGTGGTTAAAAAAATTCTTATGATACCCTTTTGCTTTTAAACGCTGCTCTCCGGCATGAAAAAAAAGAAAATGAATAAGCGGATCAGGATGTGCAAGGCCTTGCCGCTGCAAAAATTTCCGGTTTTTACTGGTTATTTGCAGTTGATACAAGGAAAAACCGTGTACGCCAATATTGATCAACGCATCCAGCGTAGCGATAAGTTCCGTCAAGGTTTGGCCGGGCAGACCATAAACAATGTCCACGGACACAATAAAGCCCTGATCGATCGCTTTTTTCAACCGCTCCAGTACAACCTGACCGTTTAGACATCTGCCAATCCGCTGCCGAATACGGTCATCAAGGGTTTGAACGCCCACGTGTATTCTTGTGAAACCTAATGCTTTTAATTCAACAAGATGCTGGGTGGTCATCAGCCGGGGAGTGGACTCAAGTGCCAACTCAGTCCGGGATGTGATGCTGAAACTGCTGCGACAAGCATCAATAATGCGTTGCAAATAAGATGGGTCGAGATAGTTGGGGGTGCCACCACCAAAATGAACAGTTGTCACGGGTCTGTTTCCCACAAAACCCAACCCAGCCCATACGGCAATTTCCTCTAAGAGGGCTTTCGTGAATGCGCTTTCGGCAGAACCCTTTTTTTTAGAAAGCGGAATGGCGTACAAATCGCAGAACCCGCACCGGCGTTCACAAAAAGGAACGTGAGTATAGATGGAAATAGCGCTGGTTTCTTTGGTATGCGGTATTCGATGTGAAATATATTCCCAAGCCTGTTTACCGCTATGCTCGTAATCACGCTGCATCCATATCGGCCTTGGAAGGGCGTGTTGGCTGATATCAAACCAGGCGGATACCACTTTCCATTTGGACAGGATGTCATCCGCATCTATTGACGGCGGGACATTATGAATAAGGTCAAGCAGTCTGTTTTCTTCGTTGTATCTCCCTTTTGACCCATTTAGCATTTATCAACCCTTTTACCGCATCAATCGTTCCCTAACCCAAAAAATTAATCCGAAGCAACCCTGCGTTTGGGTTCGAAAAGAGATCTTATTACAGCCTCAATGCATTTTCCCTCAACTGCTTCATCGCAATATCATAGTAGTCTTTACAGAATGTGCATTCATGGCAGTTGTTCTCGCAATCCAAAGTGTGTGCATAAAATTCTTCCCTGATGGTTATCGGATCATAAATTGATGCAGGGCCCGCCCCAATTTGATTCGGTGTCATGGGTGTCCTGTGGATATAGGCATCAAGTACGCGCAGATAATAAGGCGCTTTTCGAAGCGTGACCCGCCCCCCCAGCTTAAGTTCATCATAAGCACCATCATATAAATGAAGATGTTGCGGCAATACCCAACCACCAGTCAACCGCATCCAGGGATGGAAACTGAGCAGTTCTGTGCATAGTGAGAGGGGATATTGAAAATTCCTGCCCATCTCATGAAAATGCTGAACCCGATGGGGGCAACCCGGCAAGCAGCCTTCGTTGACCAGAAGACGCATCTGCCCCTGAAAAGCGGCTTTCAATTTTTTTAAAGCAGGCAGATTGCGCATAATTCGGTTATCCGGTACCAGGCTGTCAATAACGCCGTTGATCATAAGTGCTTGATTTGGCCTCGATATTTCCATCAGGCACGACGCAGTCAACAACAGATCCGGAAATGCCTCGCGAATTCGGCGGGCTAGGGTCAAATTGACGACCGTTGCCCCAGCCAATCCATATTCGCCAATCAGGCGGCGCAACGCTTCTATTACGCGAGGAATGACCTCCTCGACGGGTTTATCCAGTGTAATTGGATTCAGTAAAACTGAACGATTCAGGGGGCCGTCTTTAAGAAACGTATGCAAATACTTGGATGGCTGTGTGGGTTCACCAGAGCCAATAACTGTTGCCGGTAAAGGAAAATATACTTCCTTGATATGATCAGAATAGTTGTCCGCTATTTGTTGCCAGAAAGAAAGCGGTTGATCCACATAAGGGATAACCCATCGATTATTCTTTGTTTTGCCCATCTTTCATTGCCAGATCTGCCGATCATGTTTAAGTTTTGAGCACCGATATCCCACACGCATAACCGCTGTTTTATAAACCATTTATGCTTATTATTGTCAATAACTTGAGTTTTATCGGCCCCCCATCCGCTTCTGGATCTGGCGCACATCCCCAGCGACCACATGATGGGCGGATAGCCCACCGCGAGCTTTGCATGCGGTTGCAGCCGCAACAATACAATCTTCTAATGCGCCTGGCCTCACGCAAGTTAGCCCCGGTGTTGCACCTAAGAAGATGGAAGGAATTAAAATGATTGAATTTCCGAGCTATTTTATGTATCTTCCCCCAAAAGGCTGAAATCGGTACTTAATTTCAAGAAGATGGTCATGAGTATAATCCCTAAAAGAGCTCTCCCCGGTGACAATATTCTTATCCATGTGAACTTCCATCAAACCGATTTGTCGGAAAAACACCATTTTTCCCTTTTAAAATTGAGCATTATCGACCCTCTCGAACAGGAAACTGTGCTGAAGGAAGACCATATACTTACGCTGCCTTCGTCCTCCAAGCATGAACAAGTGTCTAAAAATCAAAAGTATTTTCCTCTGCTTCTATTAGCCAATCGCTTGAATATCCAGAACCCGCACGAGTCTTTAGAAGAAATTCTGCACCGCCTCCATTCGGGAAGGCATTATTATTTTATTTATCGCATACCGCATTCATCCCCACTTGGAAAACATATACTTGTTTTGCAGCTCTTTTCCGATGGCTTTTTAAATCTATCGAAAACAATTGACAATGACTACTTTTATGTTGAGCAAATCACCTTATTGGATGTTGCCCGAACGAGCAACGGGTACATGACCAGAATCTACAATTCTTCCCCGGAGCCTGTGCCGGCCAAAATTGTCGAATGTTTCGATGATGAGAACCAACTCACTACACGGTCACGATATGTTGAGTTGCCAGCCGGCCATACCAAGGAGATCGCAATAACGTCATCCAAATCATTCTTGCTTTATAATGAAGAACGGGTGACCCTTCCCCTTATTCAGGCCCATAGCCCCTTTGTGATACGCAATCCGCAAATGCGCTCTCTGCCTGATACAGCTTCCATGCAAGAGGTGACCTACGCATTTCCCATTGAGCAGGGACAAGCTCATGAGCTGACCGGTATGGCCAAAAAGATATGGGACGCGGCATCAGGATTAAACACCAAAGATGAACTTGGGGAAAAAGCTCATACCCAAACCTACCAAGAGATGCTGGCCAATGGACTGATCAAAGAGGTTTGGGTGGGGCCCCGGAACAAAAATGCAACATGAAGGTTTTCATTTGAGCCTGAGGCGAATTGCATGTCGATCCATAAAGTACAACTTACGGTCCAATGGCACATTACGACGAAATGCAACAACCGGTGCAAGCATTGCTATGTGTATGACCCATCGACCTATGCCAATGAGGCGGCGAACAGCTTAAAGTTAAGGGATCTAATCCGCATATTGGATAGATTTGAGGCTTTTGAGCAAAAATGGCAAGCCCGCATCAGCCGTTTTGTCATTTCAGGCGGCGATCCGCTGCTACGCGAAGATTGGCAACCTTTTTTTTCTGAGCTTGCCGATCGCGGAAAACAGATATCTGTATTGGGCAACCCGGATACGTTAACTGAAGAGACTGTTGCGCGTCTGGCCAGGATAGGCGTCCAATCCTTTCAAATGAGCTTAGATGGTTTAGAACAGACCCATGATCGTTTTCGATCAAAGCACAGTTTCCGTCAAACCGTTGAAAAATTATCCTTACTTCAACGCTATCGTATCCATAGCAATATCATGTTTACCCTATTTCCGGACAATTCGCATGAGTTGATTCCCTTGTTGCGCTATGTCGCCGAAAATACTTGTGCCACCTCTTTTAATTTTGACATGGGGTGCTTTGTGGGAAATGCCACCCAACTTAAAAAGGGGTTTTTCCCTGATCACCTGCAACAATTGTTCACGGGTTATTTGGCTGAAAAAAAGCGTTTAATCGATGCGGGATACGCTCTGCATATCGGGGAAAAAGCGAACCTACTCAAACTGTCAAGGTTTCAAAACCAGGAGCTTTATCCTGTATGTTCCCGAGACATGTCATCAGTTTCAGGCTGTTTGGCTGGGTGGACAGGTGTCACGGTGTTGAATGATGGCACCGTCCTGGCTTGCCGCCGTCTGCCATTAAAGGTGGGAAATCTCCTGGAGCAATCATTTGAAGAGATATTTCTCGGATCCGATCTTCTAAAAAAGTTACGCCGTCCTGAATACTTCATGGGGTGTGGCAAATGCGATTTTTACAAATTCTGTCGCGGCTGTCCGTCAATGGTTTCCAGTTTAACCGGCGGTGATCCATTTGCCGAAAATCCCTTATGCTTTCGTCATCTCATCAATCGAAAAACAGAAGCGGTAGACAACACCACAAGCAGTCCACCGATGGAAGCCAGTTACGAAGAAGAGTTTAATTGGGTTGCCGGCAGACTTTCCAGTTCAGCCCAAGATAGATTCACCGATCTAGCCGAGAATAAAAATTTTAATCGTGTTTTCGTTACCTTAACTTATTCGCTGAAAAAACGGCGCGCGTTCCTGTCTGAACCGAATCACTACATATCAAAGTTGAAGCATCCCGTAACAGAGGATGCTGGTGCATTTTTAATGCACCATTTTTCAAATTACCCTGATCACGACATTGCGCCGGGATCTTTGGCGGATCGTCTGGGCATGAGCATCATCAACCGGATGTTAAGGCCACAGCCAAAAGAAAATAATCCCAATATCCAAGAGTTAATTGTCAGAGCATGGGAAGAAGAAGATTTCATGCGTGATTTACAGACCAACACCAAAACCACCATCGAAAGCGCGCTCGGTATAATATTGCCTAAGCACCTTGAGTTTTATGCCCATGAGCAGCGCCCAAATGTTTTTCATCTTCTATTGCCCACTTGGCCATCCGAATTTGATGATGAAGCTTAAAAGAAAGCTTAACAAAAAGCCAAACAAACTTATCATTATTCAATTGCTTGAATATTTTTGCATCATGTGTATTGCCCTGCCCATTTATCTATTGCCGGTTAAAATTGCTTTACTGATTGGAGAATGGCTTGGCGAAATGATGTATCGACTCATGAATCATCGAAGGGCCATCGGACAAAAAAATCTGACCATTGCATTCGGCCATGATATTTCTGATCTAGAAAAGGAACGGATCCTTCGGTCAACCTTCAGGAATTTTGGCAAATTATTTGTTGAAGTCCTTCATTTTCCAAGGATGGGCAATAACTATATTTGTAAAAAAGTCAGCATCCTAGGAAAAGACAACTATATAGAAGCGCAAAATTCGGGAAAAGGTGTCCTCGTTCTGGCTGCTCATTTCGGAAATTGGGAGATGGCATCTTATGCCCAATCTATGGTCGACGCTCCGATCAATATTGTCGCTCGCCCCCTTGATAATCCTTTTCTTAATGGTGTCGTGACAAAATTGCGAACGATGCACGGCAATAAACTGCTTTCCACAAAAGACGGGTTAAAACAGATTATTAAAGCGTTGAAGAACCGGGAAACCGTTGCCATATTAATGGATCAAAACACCGTTCGGGATCAGGGAATTTTCGTTAATTTTTTTGGAGAACCGGCGTGCACCATTCCGGTAATTGCCGTCCTTGCCTTAAGGTACGATGTCCCGGTGATCCCGGCTTTCCTTGTCCGAACCGGTTATGATACGCATACGATGCATATCGAGCCCGAAATTTCGATACTTCGCACACGCGAGGCACTTAAAGATATTCGGCTTAATACCGCCAATTTCAACAAAATCATCGAGAAATTCATTCGAAAGTATCCTGAACAATGGTTTTGGATCCATAATCGCTGGAAAACCCAGTGCTATTCTGTGCACATAAAGGAGCGCGCTTCATCTGTGGAAGGACAATATGACCGCTGATCCATTACTTGTTCAATTTTTACGGCTTTGCGCACGGCATTGTAAGCTCTTTTCTTTGGATACCCGGCTACGCCTGTTTACCGATTATCCAATGAAAACAGCACAATATTTTGTCTATAACCGCATGGCCGCTATCGCGCAACGGTATGTCGTATGTGAAGACCCAGAGTTTGTTCAGTATATAGAAAAAGCTACCCTGGAAGATGAGGCCGCTCAGGCAGCACTCAATTGGCAATTGCCCAAAATGGTCAAACAACTGGCCGCCAAAAACATCCCTGTGGTCATTGTCAAAGGACCCACCCTGCAGAGTTTATACCCGGCGCCTGGCCTTCGCCCCTTTAACGATGTGGATCTTTATCTTGAACCCGACATGGTGAATGCCGCGGTTGAGTGTTTTTCACAAGCCGGTTACTTGATTGAAGGTGATCCATGGCGGACTGAGTTCCTCCGTACAAGAACCGAATTGAAGATGATGCTTCCCGGATCGACGGTAGCTTTCGATATTCATTGGGATTTGGCCGACAGCCTCTCCATTCGAAAAGGACTAAGTTTCGATTTAAATTCGTTCCAATCCGAAATGGTTCCCTATCCCGTCGCCGACACGACCATTCTGCAATTCGCTCCTGAACTGTTATTCGTCTACATGGTTTCCCATCACCTTTTGCATCATGTTTTTCGGGGATTGATTTGGCTGCTGGATATGGTTCTGTTTTTAAATTCCCATTCGCATATTGATTGGCCGAAAGTACAGCAATTAACCCAACACATCCAGCTTCACCGCGCGATTCATTACTATGGTATTGCTTTAGAAAAGTTAGGACTGTGGACCATTCCTCCAAATGTGATGGCAGCACTGCGGCCGAAATCGATACGGTACCGCCTACTGTCCAAAGCCTATGCACCTGCAACGATTTTTCACCCCTATGGTATCAGGGTTCGATTCAAACGCCAAATTTTACGAGAAGCCTTCAAATTTCACACAAGCTCCAAATACCTCCATTGGCAGTACACTA
>JBNLFN010000088.1:0-14111 GCA_050305555.1 Desulfobacteraceae bacterium
TTCCGATCTCCACTTTTGCCAAGATATTGGCTACCACCAGATCAAAGGTATGATGGATGGGGTGGGCTAAGTCACCGCTGAACAATGAAAAACGTTGTGAAGAAATATCGTTCAGGATTAAATTTTGACGTGCAATTTCTACTGCTGAAGGATCCAAGTCGATTCCGGCCAAACGATCGGCGCCCAGCTTGGCGGCGGTGATGAGCAATATGCCGGAGCCGGTGCCGATATCAAGGACACGATCACCCGGCTTGATATGGCGCTCTAATAGTTGCATGCACAGTGCGGTGGTGGGGTGCGTGCCGGTGCCAAAGGCCATGCCCGGATCGATTTCGACGATCTGCTGATCCGGTTCAGGCACATAGTCGCGCCAGGTCGGTTTGACCACTATGCGAGAGGTGATCTGCTGTGGCCAGAAGTAAGATTTCCATGACTCCGCCCAATCTGCTTCTGCGACTGATTGGTAGGTGACGGTATAGGTCATGTCTTTGGCAGCGGCCAAGTCCTTCAAGGCCTGTTCCAGCAATTGGCGTTGCTGTTCCAACTGTTCGTTTGCGGGAAAGTAACCCGTTACAGCCGGTTGCGTAGGCAGGGGAACGGCATCATCGCCCCAACCCTCTGAAGGTTGCAGATGCGGGTCATCCTCCACCACACCTTTGGTGCCCAGGTTGTCAAAGATGTCGGCAATGAGTTCTACCGCCAAGGCGTCATTGGTGCTGCAAAAAGTGACTTTGGCTTCAATCCAGTGCATGGCGGTGTTCTATCTGAAGATGGGGCGGGATGCAACACAAGACGCGATGCCGCAGCTGTTCGCGAAAATTTTTTTCCGGCAGATGCCGCAAGGCTTATACACGCGGTGAATCTGATTCAGTTAGGATTGCCGGCGATGCAGTGCCTGCATCACGAGTGTTAAGTTTTAAGCTAAAGTATGCTATCGGTTGGTTAGGCTGGGTTATAGGTCCGTATTTTTGGGTATAATGCGGGATGAGCAACCATATGAAACGAGCAAAGGGAAAATAGCTATGATTCGCAAGCCGCCCGAATATGTGGGGATGGTCTCTTCGGACTGGAGCCATTGCCTGTCCCCGTGCGGGCCTTTTGATGTGATTGCCTTCCACTATCCGGAGTTGCGATCGCCGCTGGAGGCGGTCTTTAAACGCTATACGGCCAACACCCTATCGCTGGGGCAAGCCATTGAACAGATTAAAACATTGTGGCCCGCGCCGATCTCTGAAGATCAGATGGATCGCTATCTGGCGGCGCAATTCAAAACCTACACCGGTGTGCCTGAGTTGATCGAGTGGTGTGGCCGTCATCGCATTCTGTTTATGATCAACTCTACCGGCATGGTGGGTTTTTTCCAAAGGGCATTGGCCAACGCGCTATTGCCACCCGTTGCAGCCCTTTCGGCCCATCCATGGGTTCGGTTTGCCCGAGGTACGACAGATCCCGGCGTGATATACCCCTTATCAGAAATTTCCGACAAAGGGGTTCATACGGCGGCGGCGGCGGCCCAATTTGGAATTCCCAGCGGACATATTTTGGTTATAGGCGACAGCGGGGGAGATGGGCCTCATTTTCAGTGGGCCCAATCGGTAGGTGCCACTATGGTGACCAGTATGGCCAAGTCCTCGCTGCTGGCGTATTGCCAACAAAACGGTATCGTCCCCCAGTACCGGTTTGGTCATCGCTATGCCATCGATGAGGCCATCGATCTTGAAAAGGAGATGGGGTATAATTTTGAAGGGCTAAAGAAGATCATCTCTCAGGTGATCAACATTCAGGCCGCCCGATAAGGGTCGGTCTAATTATTAAACTTAAAGGTTGAGGCAACTTTCACCACCATGCCTTTGTTGCGATGTTCTTTTTTTTCGGCCTCTATATATTTCATGGCTATGCTACGGCTCTTATAGGCCCCGCGATAGCTTATCGTATATTGGGTCATATCCACCTTCGCGACTTGGGTCATATATTCGCCAAAGGCGCTTTCAATTTTTCGAAGAAGTTCCACATCTGTAACGTATTGTTCGTCATTATAGGAGGTTTCGGAGACTTTTTCAGAAAATACTGAAGAACAATAGATCACCTTGTCTTTATAGGAGTAAGCCACCACAAAAAAGTATCCATCGGCTTTTGCCAAACAGGGCGACGCGCCAAACGTTATGGCCAACGCGATAAATAATGCAATTTTCAGAGAGACGATCTTCATGATGTTGCCTCCTGTACTATGAGAAGAGATACATGCCTGAAGTATGTCGATTCAGTGTTATTTTCTCAGGCTGACGGCCCCGTTCTTCCGGCAGATCAGCACGTTTCACATGATATTGGTGATGGTCTCGCTGTGATATCTACAATCTGTAGCTAACAAATTTAATATCAAGAAAACCAAACGGATGCAAATTTAAACGGGGAGGACGTGGGCAACCCCCTGGGTCTGTTCTGCCAAATGCCGCTTACGCGCCTTTAATCGCAGGCCGTGGACGGCGCTTTTATCTGAATTTCTCTTTGGGGGGATTGAAATAGCCATGATTTACTTTGGGGTGACGATGGGCAATAAGATCAATGAGTTGCTTCACGCCAAGGGGTCGGCCATGTGATTGGGAACGGTGCATTATCTGTAAATACCGCAGCGGATCAAAATTCAGGTTTCGCCACTGGATCATATGGACGGGATGTGCCTCTAAAAAGTTCGACAAGGCCTCGCACTCTTGCGGCGTATCTGTAAATCCGGGGCAGTTCAGGTAGTTAATGGCCACATGGGTATTGCGTTCCAATGCCAAGTCGATACCGGCGGTGACATGCTCAAATGTATACCCTTTGGGTCTAAAGTAGGCCGCATAACACCCGGGTCGCATGCTGTTCATGCTGATGCGCAGACTGTCCAATCCGGCATTTAATAGTTTTTCGATTTTCTGGGGCAGGCTGCCGTTGGTGTTCATGTTGATGGTGCCCTGATCCGTGGATTGGCGGATCAACCGGATGGCTTCGGCGATGGTATCGGCTGCGGTCAAAGGATCGCCCTCGCATCCCTGGCCGAAGCTGACCACCGCTTGCTTGACCTTTGCGATGTGGGCCAGGGCCACATCGGCAATTTCCTGTGCAGTGGGGGTAAAGCGAATGCGGTCCTGGCTGCAAGGCACGTTTCCTTCGGATTGCAGGGAGATGCATCCCAAACAGCGTGCATTGCAGGTGGTCGCCGAGGGCAAAGGGGCTTCATAGCGGCCCAGAAAAAAGTTCTTCCCGGCTGGGCAGCCATAGGTCAGGGCGCACTTTTCCAAATGCGCCCGCAGGCGGTTGCGGGGCAATTGGCGGCGCATACGCTTGATGCCCGTTGTTACCTTTGCCAGGGGCATGCGCCTTAAGTCCTGACGCGGTTCGTGATCCACTTGGATCACGGCGGAACGAAATTGGTCCCGATGCCAGCCCACAGCCCCATAGGAGAACAGGGGCAGCAAATCGGCCTGGGCGCGCTCCGTATAGGCGCAGGTGTGTGAGATCACGTAGCCGGGCGAGTTGAACGCGGCCACGGGAAAGATGGGTTCACCCGGTGCATAGGGATTTTCAGCTATGACCTCCAGGCGTTGTTGAACCAGATTGTACAGCACCGGCATGCGGTCAGGCAGCAGCATCAACTCACTGCCGTGAGGCAATGGGCAGGTGTGGTCAACGCTGAGCGGTTGCCCGTGCGTTGTGTTGCCGCCAACAGCGGCATAACCGGCCAAATCAAAGATTTCACCCTGACGATTGGCAACCACGGCGGTTATCGGCTGGCCGGGGCGCTTATTTTTATTTTGGGATTCAGTCGCCATTGAATTCTCATGCATGCGGTTCGTGCGTATATTAATGTTCCGGCTTCAGCCACCACCGATAGAGGGGGGCCAGGTATTTGGGCGGCACACCGGCCAAACATCCCCCGGCGATCAACGAATTGACCGCCGTGGTGCGCCAAACGCCGATGGTGCGCCAGCGTCGCCCGGAAGTAACGGCATAGGCTGCTGCATGGCGGATACGGCCCAGATGCTTCAATCGTCGTACCAGATAAAGATCTTCGGCAATGGGCACCTGAGGAAAACCGCCTGCTTTATCGAACACGGTCTTGGGTGTAAAAAGGGCCTGGTCGCCGTAGGGCATGTGGAACACGCGGGAGCGGATTTGCACACTCTTTTCAATCAGGCGCATGCCCCAACTGTTGAAATCGGTGCGAAAACGAAAGGCACCGGCCACCACTTTGTTATCCATCAGCGTTTCAAACACATGCGCCGTATAATTTTCCGGCAAGCGGGTATCGGCATGCAGAAAAAGCAGAACTTTTCCCCGGGCGATACGGGCGCCTGCATTCTGCTGCGGCGTTCGACCCTGTGGCGCTGAGATGACGCGGGCACCGGCTTTCTGGGCCAAGGCCATGGTCGGGTCTCGGCTGCCGCCATCCACCACAATAATTTCGCTGTCCTTGGCGCGGGCCGTCTCAATCGCCGTCTCAATCCGGTCGGCTTCATTCAGGGCCGGTATCACCACGCTGAGATAAGGGCGCTGCCAGCGTGGGGCAGTTTTCTGCGCAGCGGTCCAGGCGGCCAAATCGGCTTCTGTGTCGATATCGTTGAGGGGTTCGAGCCGGGCAATGGTGAGTTTTTGACGTCGGACGGCCGCCAGGGTCTCATCCAGTACATGCGCAGTGCCCCACTGTATACCTTCGAAGATGTGGGCTTTGCAGCGCAACCCCACCAGCCAATATCCACCATCCCGGCTGGGCCCTAAAACCACATCGTTGCGGGTTAAGGCATCAAAGGCCTCATGGATATGGTGGTTCTGCAATTGCGCAATATCGGTGCCGACCAGGATCACTTGTTCATATCCATGATCCAATGCGTCGAACAAGGCCGTTTGCATGCGCCGGCCCAGATGACCGTCATTTTGGGGGATGATATCTATGGGGTACTGTTCCAGCCAGCGGTGGACCTGGTTAGGGGTGCCCCCAGTGTAGCTAAATTGCACAGTGGCGGCTTGGGTGACCAATAGGGTGTTCAGGCTTTTTTCGGTCAGGTGCCGTTGCAGGTCGGCCGCTCCCACCGGCCCCAGCTGGGGTATCAAACGTGTTTTGGTGCACCCGGGTTTGGGATAGCGGCCAAACAGGATGATTCGGCGTTGGGCGCTGGACGGGGTGGCGGCAAATGGGGTCGGCATGGATTCTGTTCGCTTTAACAAGGATAAAGTTTGATCCAGAAGTGGTTTCAACATCTACCATATTCGGCGCTTAAAGTATATGCTGCGGCATGGCGGTACTGCCATGCCGAGTTTTGAGATGGCTTCTAGTAACCGTACGAGATAATGGTAAAATTGACTTGACGGGCGGCACTGTTTTGGGTATCTCAAAAACAGTACACAAAAAAGCAGGCCCTCTTCCGACACCTGCGATATGTGAGTTATGTAATAGGCTTAGCCACCCAGACTCGCTCTGGGCGGCTTTTTATGTTTTTGAGGCCTAAGCGGAGATAAATGTCAATGACGGCAAAGTTGTTGGTTCTCGATAACTATGACTCTTTTACTTACAACCTGGTGCAGATGTTTGGCCAGTACCCCCTGGACATTCAGGTGCACCGCAGTGATCAGATCGGGCTGGACGCGGTGGCTGCCCTGGCGCCGGATTATATTTTGATCAGCCCAGGACCCAAGGACCCGATGCATGCCGGTATTTCCATCTCCCTGATTAAAGCGTGGTCTGCCCGCGTACCTATCTTGGGCGTTTGCCTGGGGATGCAGTGCCTCAACGAAGCTTTTGGCGGTCGCACGGTCCGATCTCCGCAACCTTTGCACGGCAAGACCAGTGCGGTGTATCATCAAGGTGATGGATTGTTTCAACGCCTGCCGTCTCCCTTTCGGGCGGCCCGCTATCACTCGCTGGTGGTACAACCCGATCCGGTCGCGCTGCGCGGCGAGTTAACCGTTACCGCCCGCACCGGCGATCACCTCATCATGGGCCTTTCCCATCGTCGCTATCCCCTGCACGGTGTTCAATTTCATCCGGAGAGTTTTTTAACCGAACACGGCTACCGGCTGGTGGAAAATTTTCTCAACCTGGGGCCCATGGAAAATGTGTATGACCACCGATGTGCAAGCTAGCTGGCTGGGCCAGGTCGATCGGCTGGCCGGGGTACACATCGAGGAGATTGCGCTGGATCTGGATTTTATCGATTTGGCGGCCCGTTTTGCCCACCTTCCCGGTACGGTGGTGCTGCTCAGTGGCGGTGATCTTGACTGTGCCCGCTATCACATCATGGGTGCATTGCCTTGGTTGACGATTTCGGCCGGGGCTCAGCAAACCCATCTATCGGTCAATCAAAAAACGCAACAGCTCAAAATCCCTCCCTTTGAGATGTTGCGTTCCGTAATGTCGCATTTGGCCTTGCCCCCGGGCGAATGGCCCGAGCCCCTATGCGCAGGGCTTTTGGGCTATTTGGCCTATGATCTAAAAGACAGTTTAGAGCAGTTGCCGCGAACCAGTGTGGACGATGTGCAGCTACCGCATATGCTCTTTTTTGCGCACGCGCTGCTGGTGGTGCATGATCGGCAGGCGCAGACCACGCGGTTGCTGGTGCCGAGGCTACAGCGGTCGCCCCATGCCGTGGACCAGTGGGTGGCGCAGTTTTATGCCATAGCGGCTGACACCGATCCCCAGCCCCCTGCTTTTAGTGCCGAACATGATCGGATGGCGTCCAACTTCAGCCGGCAGGACTATAAAGCGGCTGTCCAGCAGGTGGTTGATTACATTGGGGCCGGCGATGTTTACCAGGTCAATCTCTCCCAGCGATTTCAGGTACCCTTTTCAGGGGACGGCTTTGGTCTGTTCCGTCACTTATTTAAGCAGAATCCGGCGCCCTTTTTTGCGTTTGTGCAAGCAGACGACCATCAGATTATTTCGACTTCCCCGGAACGCTTTTTACTTCGCTCGGGCCCACGGGTAGAGGCGCGGCCTATCAAAGGCACCCGGCCGCGGGGCAGTACCGCACAAGAAGATCGGGCCATGCGGCAGGCGCTCGCCCGGAGCACCAAGGATGACGCCGAACTTTCCATGATCGTGGACCTGCTGCGCAACGATATCGGCAAGGTGTGTGTACCCGGAACGGTGCGGGTGGTCGAACACAAGCGCCTGGAAGCCTATGAAAATGTCTACCACCTGGTCTCAGTGGTGGCAGGCGAGCTGGAGAGCGGCAAAGACGCCGTGGACCTGATCGAGGCCACCTTCCCCGGAGGCTCGATCACCGGTTGTCCCAAGGTGCGCGCCATGGAGATTATCGACGAGTTGGAAAGCTGCCGTCGCCATGTCTATTGCGGCAGCATCGGGTATTTGAGTTTTCATGATACCCTGGATCTTTCCATCGCCATTCGCACCGCCACCGTGGTCAATGACACCCTCATTTTTTCGGTGGGGGGCGGTATTGTTTTTGATTCCGATCCCCAAGCCGAATATGAAGAGACCCTTCACAAAGGCAAAACTTTGATGGCGGCCAGCCGGGGAAGCAAAGTCAAAAACGCCGATCCCATGGCGTGGTTCAACGGCCGTCTGCTGCCCGCCCGTTCGGCGATGCTGCCGGTCTACGATGAGGGGGTCCAATATGGATTCGGTTTTTTTGAAACCCTTCGGGTCGACGGCGGCCATGCGCCGTTACTCCCCGATCATGTGGTGCGTTTTGAAAACACCTGGCGCGCGCTGATGCCCGACGACCCGCCGGATCTGTCCTGGCGTGATATTATCACCCAGGTGGTCGAGGCGAACAGCCTGCAGACCGGATGTGCCGCCGTTAAACTGATGGCCACGCGGGGCAGCCGCACCGCTGCACCGTGGGATCACGGTTTACTGGTCACCGCACGGCCGTATACCCACCGTTTGAAGACCCTCAACAGTAAGGGCATCTGCCTGGGCAGTTATCCCCATGCCCGTCAAAGCCCTCTGGCGGCACACAAGACCTTAAACTATCTTTACTACCTGAAAGCCGGCCGGTGGGCCCAAGCCAACGGATTTCATGAAGCCCTGATATTCAATCCCGACGGTTCGGTATCTGAAACCAATACAGCCAACCTGCTGCTCGTTAACGGTAGAACAGTGGTGCGTCCCCAATCCCCTGCCGTGCTGCCCGGTGTGATGGCCCAGGCGGTTTGCCGCCAGCTGCAACAATGGGATTATGTCATCGAACAGCGACCGGTCCAAATCGAAGGGCTTTTTTCTGCCGAACAGGTGCTGGCCACCAACGCCTTGATGGGGGCCGTGCCGGTGATGCAGATCGACCACCAAACCCGAAGGTCCGACACTGCATTAACTGAAGCCCTCAACGATGCACTGATACCGGCCTGGCGCGCATAATGGGCCCATGATAAAGGCGAGCAGATGGTGCGCTATTATGGCTATTATTCAAATAAGTCGCGCGGCATGCGTAAAAAAGCCGGCACGGATGATCAGGTACCGGCCTTGGTCGAATCGGCGGTGTCCTGTTTGGAATTCTGTAGAAACTGGCGCGCCTGATTCAGAAAATCTATCAGATCGACCCACTGTTATGTCCCAAATGCCAGGGCGCTATGAAGGTGATCTCATTTATTGAGGATCATGCGCTTATCAAGAAAATATTGATCCATCTTGGATTGTGGCAGGTTTTGCCCAACTCGGGTCTGCACCTCAATTGTTAGGTGATATCGTGATGCCGGCTCATTCGATTGGGCCGCCGCACAACAGCAAATGCTGTAGCAGGCCATTCATAAACTTGTTTCCAAATTCCTGAAGTTATTATATTGAAATCACCCTGGACGTTGATTGATCCCACAAACCCGACTCTATACAGGGCAGCATACATGCAAAGCTTCAAATTCGCACCATTTCTTTTTGTTTTGACATCGAGCGCTATATTGTGTGGATGTTTTTATGGGCACAGCTTTAAAAGCATGTCTACAGAGCCCAGAAAAGACATCACAATCAGGGCAAATTTGTTCAGACCAAGTGGCGATGGACCGCACCCGGCCGTAATTGTCTTGCATGGTTGCACTGGTCCCCACGACCATGATCGTATCTGGGCATCAAGGCTTACACAGTGGGGTTATGTTGCTATGCTGGTAGATAGTTTTGGCCCACGAGGGGTTATTAAAAATTGCAGGGCACCCAGTCAGGGACCTCCAAGAGTATTAAAGAGAGAAAGAGCACTTGATGCAGAAAACGCAAAAAATTATCTCGCAGGTTTACCTTTCGTAGATAAAGAAAATATCGGTGTTTTGGGTTTTTCGGAGGGTGGCGGTGCTGTTTTGCAATTAGCGAGTTACCAGTTCAGCTCATTTTATAAACAAGCAGGCCCCTTTAAAGCTGCCGTTGCATTTTATCCGCCTTGCCGGATTTCTCTCGAAGTACACACCAATTTAATGATCCTGATAGGAGAAAAGGATGACTGGACACCGGCGGCCAATTGCGTCAATTCACTGCCATACAGTACCCAGGAAAATTGTGACGTTATTTTGAAAGTTTACCCCGATACCTACCATGCGTTTGATTTTGAGCAAAAAGATCATATCTATCTGCAGCATGTGCTTAAATACAACCAGACGGCTACAAGAGATGCAATTTCACAAACCAAAGCGTTTTTTGATAAACATCTGAAACAACGTTAGCCGTCCATTAATCGATGCAAAACGGTCAACCTACGGTTTATCCCAAGGCAGGATTTCTTCGCGTTCAAAATAGTCATAACAATTAGGGCTATTGCCATTGCCGGAACACGCCGCCACCTCCCAGCCGATTAGGTCCAGTGCGAATAAATCATACTTCGTAATAGCATCGAAATCATCCACATGATCATAATAAATCTGATCCCCCGGGTCTATAACGCCAAGCTCGGAGCCTGCCCCCCGATCATCCCAATGGCCCGCCCCTCCTTTGTATACCTCCATAGGCTGAAAGATTGGTATCATGTGAGTATCACAGCTCATTACCATTATTGGAGCATTGACAGACTTGGTAAGATCTCGTTCATATGTGCGGAGTTCATTTACCGTCGATGGAAATTGGCCATTTAAATCGAAACGATACATAATGGTTACTTCCAATAGGCTCGAAAACCGGCACGCTGCCTTGATGCGGAGATTTGTTGTTGACACCTTATGACACCTCTGGTAGGCAGGCACTAGTTACATCTTCTCTATTGTTCCTATCCTAGTATAGAATTGTTGAAAAACATAAGTTCAAACAAGCACTACCTGTCCTGATTGCGGACAAGCTTTTCGTTACGACAATTCACATCGCCCCGTATTCTCAGACCTCATCCGGCATTGAATAACACAGTTAAAGTTTATTTTTTTAGTCAATGTTGACACCACCTATTACGACAAGGAGGTACGGGCATGGCAAAAGATAAGAAACGCGCTGTCGACAAGGTTTGGAAAAATACGGATCTGATCGGATTAACCGTCACCCTGAAGTCCAAGACAGGCCGTTCGCTCAAGGATAAGGGGGTGCGCATCTCGCGCAATAATCTGCAATACTTTGTCCCGCCGGCCCAAAGCATCCGGGACGCCAAGAAAATCCTGGCCAAGGCCGGCTTCAAGGTCATTGCCGAATCGCGCCTGGGACTTTCGATTATCGGCCAGAAGCAGCTGATCGAAAAATACTTCGCCGCAAAAATCGATGCCAAGACCGCCCAGGTAAAACATGGAAAGACACCCACAAAGATCCGCATGCCCCGGGCCACGCTAAAGGTGCCCAAGGAGCTGAGCCACATTGTTGAGCGGGTTGTTTTCGAACAATACCCCATACCCCTGGAATCCGACACGCCGCCCGTTGTGGATTACTACCACCTCAACGTGCCGGACGATATCGTCGAGTTGCTGGAAGCCCAAGGCTGCCACGACAACGCCAAAAATGGCGCGGGCATCAAAGTATGCATGCTGGACGACGGTTTTTTCAATCATGCCTATTACAGCACCATGGGATACGACATCACCGCCATTCCGGTGGGGATGGATGACATGCCCGAAGGCAAGGGACACGGAACCGCCATCGCCTCAAACGTCCTGGCCATTGCTCCCGAGTGTGAATTCATCATCATGAACACCATGATCTTTATCTTCTCCATCGCCTTGGCGGCCTTTCGGGCAGCCAAAGAACAGAACCCCGATGTGATCACCTGCAGTTGGGGTTTGACGAGCTATGACGAAGATCTGGCGTGGGAAATTGCCGATGCAGTGGACCAGGGCATTGTGGTGGTCTTCGCCTGCGGCAACGGCGGCGATATCTATTTTCCCGGTTCCATGGATGAGGTCATCTCCGTGGGGGGTGTCTTCCCCGAAGAAGATGGCGGACTTCATGCCTCAACTTACGCTTCCAGCGGCGAAAGCACAACCAATCCGGGGCGCCAGTGCCCGGATGTGTGCGGGCTCGTAGGCGATGCCGATCACGGCGTGTTGATCATGATGCCGACGGTGCCCGACGGTTACTATGACAGCACCTTCGACGCCTATGACGAGACCGCTTCCGACGATGGCTGGATATGCGCCAGCGGCACATCCAGCGCCGCGCCCCAGGTGGCGGGCATCGCCGCCCTGATGCTGCAGTGCAATCCCCTGCTGACCCCCGAAGAGATCAAAACCATTCTCCAAAACACGGCCACCGATATCACCATCGGCAGCAGCGCCAGCGGAGAGCCGGCCGGCCCCGGAGTGGATCTGGCCACTGGATACGGCCTGGTCAACGCGGCCGCCGCAATGGATGCGGCCGGATGCGATTGCGAAGGCTGCAGCCCCTGGTTCAGGGATCTGTGTTTATGGCGCCTGGAAAACGGACCCTGCTTGGTACGTCTGGAAAACGGTCCGTGCCTTTACATCCGTGAAATGCCTTGCGCCATAAAATATGAATTTGAAATTCCGTGTCGCGTCAGCACCATGACGTGCAATGCGAGCCATATGGTCGATCCCGGCGGATGCGGTCCGGCGAGTCTCATCGCCGCCGACTTTCCATGGTGGCGGGTACAGGATCCCTATGCCGGCAAGGTCATCTCCCGGGCCGCACGCGAACGTTTGTCCAGGGTCTATTCAATGCCGCAACGCAAACAGAGTCTGCGAAAGGTTTCCGCCCGCCGCCGCCCCTGCAGACAGATGAAGGACAAGGGTTAAAGCGCGCGGTTTTAGATGAAGTGTAGGCGCCTGATAGATAACAACCAACATATTAGAGCAAGCACCCAGGTTCGATGAATACCCATATCGGCACTGTACCTCTATCTGAAGACCACGACCAGCGCCAATCGGTTTGGCACCAAGCCTGGAACCAACATGGTGCGGTCCATTGTTTTGAAGTCTTGGACCGCCGGTTTGTCATGGATGTGGCCAGTGGGGTGGTCACCGAGGTGCTTGATGACATTGCCTGGAATGTTGTTCAGGACCTGAAAGGTGGTCTTACGCCCCGCCACATCCTAAGCCGCACACCTTGTGATGTTGAGCGCACAAAAACCGCCCTGGCGGATCTGGCCGAGCTCTACCAGACGGGTGAACTCTTTTCGCCCGACCCCATGCTGACGCCGGCGCACACCCGGACGGAAATCTCCAGCCTATGCCTGATGCTGGCCGATGACTGCAACCTGCGATGCACCTACTGCTTTGCTTTTAAGGGCAGACCGGGCCGTCAACGATTGATGTCGGCTGCAACGGCCAGGCGCGCCGTGGACCTGCTGTTTGAAACATCCACACCGGGCATACCCAAGAGTTTGTCTTTCTTTGGCGGAGAGCCGCTGTTGAACAGCGATGTTTTAAAGGCAACCACGGCCTATGCCCTGGAGCACGGGAAAAAAGCCAACACGGATGTACGCATCAACATCACCACCAACGGCACCCTGATGACTTCCGACATCCGGGATTTCATTGCCCGCCATCCTGAAATCTCGTTAATTATCAGCATGGATGGCGGGGCCGATATTCATGACAGGCATCGAAAATTCGCAGACGGCACAGGCAGCCATGCAGTGGTGCAGCGCCGTCTGCAGGCCCTAGTGGCGGATACGCGCATTGCGCCCCAACGGTACTCGGTCAGAGGCACCTTTACCCAAGAGACGTGTCAACTGGAGCAGTCCCTGGAAGCGATTCTCGATCTGGGCATACGCGATGTTTCTCTGGAGCCGGCCATCACCAAAGGCGACCGATTAGAGGTGACCGCAGGGCAGTTGGATACCATTCGGAAGGCCTATCTTGAGTTAGCCCGCCACCTTCTCGACTGCATCGAACAGGGGCGCCAATTCTCATTTTTTCATTTTAAGGTGGCCATGCAGCGCATCGCCTTTGTAGAGCCACTGTACCATCAATGCAGCGCTGGCTGCGGTTATCTGGCTGTGGCCACCGAAGGCGCGCTCTATCCGTGTCATCGTTTGGTGGGCCATCCCCGTTATAGCATGGGCCATGTGAACCGCGGCGTCACCCATTATCAATTGCGCTCCGTTTTTGCCAACATCAATGTCAATGGCAAACCGGCCTGCGGCAAGTGCTGGGCCAAATACCATTGCGGCGGCGGATGCCACGCCCATGCCGCCCAGTTCAACGGCAATATCTATCAGCCCTATGCCATAGAGTGCGAACTGATGAAAATGCGGCTGGAAATCGCTGCCTATCTGCAAACCGTATTAACCGAAAACAGCGCTGACCCATGGATGCCGGACGCCGATCAGGACTGGAAACGTCCCGAGTTCGTGGTTCAGCTGTAAAACGCTCTTTATTTACGGGCGACACTATTCTTTGGTGTAATCATATAACGCTTATTTCGTTGCGCTTCATTCGCGCCCCTAAAGATTGGCGTTTAAACGAACATTAACTTTACATTTATATTTACATTGTGCCATAGATGATCGCTATCATTGCTAACACCCTAACAATGATCAGCGACCATGCTAAATTTAGACCCCCAACATGACGATATCGGCATCTACTGGATGTCAAGGATTTGAAAGATCTATTTCGCTACGAAGTGCTTAAGATGCTCAAGGCCGAGGGCAAAGTAAACGATGCCGTCATCGAAAATATGCTGTCATGGCACCACAGCGGCTTTAACGTGTATTGTGGTCCCACCATATGGCCTAACAACCACCAAGGCCTTGAGGATCTGG
>JBNLFN010000089.1:0-9768 GCA_050305555.1 Desulfobacteraceae bacterium
TATCGGCGATTTTGTCCATGATGTGCTGGCCCGTGCACAGGAGACTTTGGATCAAAAATATGCACCGGCAGCTAAAGGGATCGGATTTTCACACATCTATTTCGCCCCAAGATCTTGCGGGACCCTGCAAGGAACGCACAATTGTCAAGGCAAGGGCTCTGGTATGCTATTAATTTGCAACAGAGTAAAGTATATCATTAAAAAAAGGCAGGCAGACTGTAGAAAAGAATAGGCTTACGTTGTTGGATCTTCTAAATGTGCAAATGTGAAGGGCGTCCCGTTGAAGCTACGCTGAAGTTACTGTTTTTGAAAAAACCACCATCGTTTCAAGTGTGCAATTCCGCAATAATATTACCGGTCGCGGTGCTTGCGTACCCCGCAATGGCGTCCAGTTCCCTTCTTAAATGGACGGATTGCAGGACATCCAACAAAACCTTCATGGTGGGATGATCGATTACGTCGTTGGGAACGACCAGATCGCAGCGGGCGGCGGTAATGGGGACAAAGCCCAGCCCGAACATTTCGGCGACAGCCTTGATCCCAAGCGCGGCATCGACCACATTACAGGCAATTCGGTAAGCGCCCTCACGGTGAGACATGACTTCGTTCAAGTAACCATTGATGGCCCCGTTATCGATCCCGGCGCGTTGCAGGTGATCATCCAGCAACACCCGCAAGGCCGCCCCCGTGTCGCGGTTGACAAAGCGCACTCCAGGCTGGGCCAGGTCAGCCACTGTCCGGATCGCAAACGGGTTGCCCTTGGCCACCATCAACCCTTCCTCCATAATTGAGAATCCCAAAACATGGCAGGGCATACTTTTCAGCTTCTTTCTGACAACGACAACGTTTGATTCTTCCTTACCCGCATTGTGCAGATGGGTTCCAGCCAGATGCGTCATGCCCTCGGCCAGTTTATTGAGGGCCCGATGACTGGTGGCGAAACGGCAGTGAACTCGCGCCTCAGGTGCCCGGCGGGTGACATGGCTGGCGAGAATTTCAAAGGCAGGGTCACAGCCCATTAAAAAAATCGTTTTATCCAGACGGTCAGGTGGATAAAAAAGGCAGGCGCTTCTTTTGTCTGGATTTAGCAATCCGTCTGCCGAATGCAGGCCAAACGGGATCGATTCCGTACCGCTTACCGGCATTCCCACCAAGCGATCCCGCACCCGCCCCAACGCCAGGCGCGTTGAAGGGGCGTCCTCGCTGTTGATGACATGCACGGGCTCGTTGTCAAGCAGGGTCTGTTCGACAAAGAGATCCTCAACCCGGCAGTTGAACAGTCGTGCCAACTGCAAGGCGATGGCCGTATTGGGCAGATACCGCCCCGATTCGATATCATATATGGCTTGACGCCGGATATCGAGGTTTGCGGCGAGCTTTTCTTGTGACCACCCTTTTTTAAGTCGAAATTCCTTAACCTTGCATGTGATGATATCGAGGTTTTGACTCTTTTTTCGACCCATTGCCTACTCCCGGAAGGGATTCGCCCACGTCATGAGAAACCCGGAAAAAGTTCTTGACCAACGATCATATCAAATGTAATGAGTTCCAGTCAACTGACGTTTAAAGACGTCAGTTGACTGGAACTCATTCCAACCGTTGCTGTTCCGCGTTTACTGCAACACAAATGAAATGATTCCATATGACAGATCGTTATCACAATTTGAAACATAAAACCGCAGCAATTTTCAATCGGCATGGCCTGGTGGCGTATCGGTGCAGGTTAAATACCAAAAAGACACAGAGGAGAAATAGAGATGATTTCACTTAAAGTTCTAGGTGCCATTCGGACTCCCTATAACGAACCCAAAGGGATGCCTATCCAGGGGATCTTCAAACCGGATGAAATCGGGTATGCGGAAATCTTCGACGAATTCACAGACTGTCTGAAAGGCGTGGACATGTTTTCCCATCTCCTATTATTTTATTATTTCCACGCCGTTTCCGAAGAGAAAATGATCCACCAGCCCTTCCTGGAGGATGTGGATTACGGGAGCTTTGCGACGCGGAATAATAAGCGGCTCAACAAACTTGGTTTTTCAGTCGTCAAATTTGAAAGATTGGCGGGCAACCGGGTCTATTTTAGCGAAGTGGACGTCCTGGACGAGACCCCGCTCCTTGATATCAAACCCTACGTGACCCATTTCGACTATCGGAAAAAGATGTGTTGCGGCTGGTATGACAAGCATTTCAAAAACGGTGAGGCCCCCGCAAGAACCATCCTGAAATAATGCTTGACTCGGATGTCACGGAGAATGTTGTCGTTTCCCACCAACATTCTCCATTAACATTCATCGTTAACACCCAATAGATCGGATTTGAACCTTGTTGCAGCGCGTTTGCAACCCGACTGGAGCGAATACCTATGGCAGACGTTTATCACAACCTGAAAGATAAGGCCGCGGCAATTTTCAACCAGCATGGGCTGATGGGCAAAACCGTGCGGATCAAAGCCAGGGCCCTGAGTGCCGAAGAGGCCATCGGCAATCCGGAGGCGGATGATTTTCCCATCCAGAAAGGTAAGGAGCGTCTGATGCAGGCGAATATTGATGGGGCATCGGGCCAGGCCTTTACCGATCGTTTCGGCGATTACGAGGGAACACTGGAAGCGATTCTGGAAACCCCGCTGATCAACAATTTCCGCCGGGCGATTTTCGTGGCATCCATAAACGCCGCGCTCCGACGTCTGGGACTGATCCAGGGGACGGTGCATTGCCGCGACCAGGGGCCCGCACAATGCGCCCGGACCCTCGCTGGTCACATTCAAAACCTGTATGGCAACGTCAGAATCAGCCTCATCGGTTTTCAGCCACGGATGGTGGAAACCCTGGCCGGCCTTTTTCCAATCAGGGTTTTGGATATGGATACGGATAACATCGGCAAAAGGAAGTTTGGCGCGGTGATTGAATCCCCGATGGCCGCGCAGGCGGCTGTGGCCTGGGCCGACCTTCTACTGGTCACCGGGACGACACTGGTCAACGGCACCGTGACGGACTTTCTAGAAGACAAACCGGTTATTTATTACGGCACCACCATTGCCGGGGCGGCCTATCTGATGGGATGGACGCGTTTTTGTGACGGCAGCACTTGAAAAGGGACTGAAGATGAATAAACAGAAGATGCTTGAGATCCTGGGTGGGCTTACCCTTTTTTTCGGAATGGGTCTTTTTCAATCGGCCGTCGCCGGCGAGTTGCATTTATTCGTGGGGGCCGGCTTGCGCCAGCCGGTGGATCACCTGGTAAAGACGTTCGAAAGCCGAACAGGCCATCGGGTGTTTATCGACTATGCCGGCAGCGGGCAGCTGTTCACCCGCATCGAAGCTTCCGGCAAGGGGGATCTTTTTATCCCCGGAGCGCTGTTTTACATCGAGAAACTGGAAAAATCCGGCAAAATCAGCTCTTACCGTCCGATCGTTCAGCATACCCCGGTCATCGGCGTCAATTCCGCCCGGGCGGAGCGCATTAAATCCTTCGACGATCTGGCCAAGCCGGGCGTCAGGCTGGCCATGGGCGATCCCAAGGCCATGGCTTTTGGCCGTACGGCCATGACGATTTGCGAAAGGTCAGGCCAAAAAGATGCCATTTTAAAAAATGTCACGGTCTACGGCGCCACGGTCAAACAGCTGGCCCTGTATGCCAGTCAGGGAAGCGTGGATGCCGCCATCATCGGCCGCTGCGATGCTTTCCAGAACCGTGACAAGCTTACCATCGTGCCCATCCCGCCGGCATTCTTCCAGGCGGAGATCATTGCGGCAGCCGTTCTGAAGTCGGCCTCAAACCCCGAGTTTGCCGGTCAATTTCGCGATTATCTGACCTCCCCTGATGCCGTCGTCGTGTTCCGGAAATACGGCTTTTTGCCCCTGGAGAAGTAACCCGGTCATGATGCGCTATGTTTCACTGATCTCCACCGGACTTATGGTCCTTTTCATCGTCGGCGTACTGGCCGGACTTTTCATCCACCTGCCCCATTCCCAGGTGCTGGCGACTCTGGCATCAGCGGAAACCCGCTTTGCGCTGTGCCTGACGCTGCTGACTTCGGGTGCGGCAACCATGATCGCAGTTCTTTTGGGTGTGCCGTCCGGCCACTTTCTGGCACGCCGGGTCTTCAAGGGCAAACTCCTGATCGATACCTTGATCGACCTGCCCATGACAATGACACCGCTGGTGGCTGGTGTGGGGCTTCTTTTCCTCTTGGGCAGCGATGCCGTGCGCCATGCTCTGGACTGGATGGGGATCGAACTACTGTTCACGCCGTGGGGGGCCGTTTTAGCCCAGACCTTGATTGCCACACCCATCATAACGCGAACCAGCCGTGCGGCTTTTGCGGCCATCGATACACGCTACGAACAAGCCGCACAGACATTGGGGCTGACACCCGGTCAGGTTTTCATCAGGGTGGCCCTGCCCATGGCTCGGCCGGTTCTTCTCAGTGGCGTGGTACTTTGCTGGGCACGGGCCGTGGGAGAGTTCGGCGCCACCTTGATGGTGGCCGGGGCGACCCGGTTCAGAACCGAAACCTTGCCCATCGCGGTATATCTGAACATTTCCAGCGGTGAGCTTGGAATCGCCCTGGTGTGCGCCTGGCTGTTGATTACCACCGGGTTTCTGGTACTGCTGGCGCTGCGTTGGATCGGCGCACCGCTTTCCAATGATCAAACCATGTTGAGAATCGGCCAGTGACGACCATCCAACTAAAAAGCGTTTCCGCCCGGGTGCTTGATGAAATTGACCTGACGGTCGCCGAAGGCGAGCTTTTTGTGCTGCTCGGGCCCTCGGGCAGTGGCAAGAGTACGCTGCTGCAAGTGATTGCAGGGCTACTGCCATGCACCGGGCACATCTTTTTCAACGGTGACCGCATCGATGGTCTGCCGCCGCACAAGCGACGGGTCGGCTATCTTTTTCAGGACCTGCTTCTCTTTCCGCACCTGATCGTCCGCAAGAACTTAATGTTGGCCACGGCTCACATGAAGCTAGAACGTCGCGTCGCGCTGAAAAAAATAGAAACGTTGCTTCAGCGTTTCGGAATAACAAAAATAGCCGATCGATATCCGGATCAAATCAGTGGAGGTGAGAAACAGCGTGCGGCCTTGGCGAGGGCCATCGCCGCCGAACCGCGAATTTTACTTCTCGACGAACCGTTTAGCAGTCTGGATGCAAAAAACGCCCAACGGTTGAGAACAGATTTAAAAAAACATCAACGGCATTTTAAGATCACCACCATTTTTGTCACTCACAATTTGGATGAAGCACGGCTCCTGGCAGACCGGATTGGAGTTATTCGCTCCGGCCGGCTATACAATTATGCCAGTTTTCCGGATGCGGTCTCCATGGAAAAAATTGCGGACTGGGGAGCAGAAGCCGATTTCCCGGCCACTGCATGTATTGGAAAAAGCCATGTCACCGTTCGGTAACGTTACCATTACCTTTGGATTTAACCGCTGTCACCGCACAAGCGGGCATGTGTTTCAACACCGCTATGGATCCATATCGGCGATTTTGTCCATGATGTGCTGGCCCGTGCACAGGAAGCTTTGGATCAAAAATATGCACCGGCAGCTAAAGGGATCGGATTTTCACACATCCATTTCGCCCCAAGACCTTGTGGGACCCTGCAAGGAACGCACAATTGTCAAGGCAAGGGCTCTGGTATGCTATTAATTTGCAACAGAGTTAAGTATATCATTAAAAAAAGGCAGGCAGACTGTAGAAAAGAAAAGGCTTACGTTGTTGGATCTTCTAAATGTGCAAATGTGAAGGGCGTCCCGCTGAAGTATTGGGAAAAGTTTTGAAATAATACCATGAAAACAATTGCTGCGCTATCAGGAGCACTAAGCTGATCAAAAATAATAGTTTGAGCAAATTTCGCAGTGTTCGAATATCCGCCCTCAAGCATTTCTGTTGTCATTATGACGATCAATTTTGTGGATAAATGGTGGGATGATTATGGGTTTTAGTCCCTTTGTCGCCCAAACCTCTACCGCTCTGTAGGCTGAGTAAAGAGTTATAGTTACAAAAGCCATTACAAAGCCCTCTTGTGCAACCGTTTGATCCCATTTTGACGAACGGTCTGCTTGCTCAGTACAAATATCTTGATTTGGTTGGGTAGTCGGCACCCGAACTTTAACTGGCTCCGGCTCAAGATTGGGCTTTTGATGCCAAACCACATCAACGTTGAATCCGACATCGGCAGTATATCTATACCTGCTTCGGCCCAATTCTAATATGCCATTGATGGTTTGAAGCTTATAGATGCCTGTCATTTGAATTGGTGACACGGCTTGACCTCAACGGGATATGGTCCGAGATTGGCCTTGGAGGCTATGGGGGCCTTGATTTTCACCTTTCCCGATTCAAATACCACTTCCCTTCCGGTTTGGCTGTCAAGGCGTCAATGGCCGGATCGTAGACATATTAAACCGGATTCGACAATTGCCAACATTACTTACTTTTTAAATCATAGACATTGACTCAACTATCCACTATTTGGTATGTGAACTAAAATACATTCAGTTCCTACCTAAGAGCCTAAGATATCATCAACAATTGTATTCATGCGTGACTGGAAACCCGGGTTTATTTTTTTCAGTTTTCGGTACCTAAAAAAGGAAATGTTATGAATTATACAATTGATATGCTGCCAGTTGACAGATTGCAGGAGTCTTTTACTCGTGCGCTCCCACTTTTACCGGCAGATATAGCCAATGAACTAAAAAGCCTGCTGACACCTGAGGCACTCGCAACCATGACTGCATTTCTTGTTGTTTGGGCTGGTTCACACTTTTTTGGCATAGGTGAGATAGCCGATATTGTACTTTTAATAGTGGGCGTCGTTGCCTTGGGTGGTGTTGCTTGGAAAGCTGGAAAAGATATGGTGGTTTTTATTAACAAATCCATAAATGCAAGATCCGACAATGATTTTGATATAGCTGCCAAACATTTTGCCAGGGCCGTGACACTTATCGGCGTTCAAACGGTAATGATGGTTTTACTTAAAAAGCGTCCTAAGTGTTTTAAATCTAACTTTTCGACTCCAGGAAGACCGTTTTTAAAATTTAAACAAATGCCTCGTGGCCCAAGAAATTCCGAAGGCCTTTTTTATAAAGCCGGCATTAAAAGATTAAAGAGGCTTTCTCCAGGCGAGGGGGAAACCTCTTTGTGGGGGGATATTGTCGTTTCATCCTCTGGCCCACTTGACGAAAAAAAGCTTTGCCTGTTTCATGAATTAACCCATCGTTTTTTAACACCAAAACTATACATTTTGAGAGAATTTCGCGTTTATCCCTCCGCCCGCGGATATAGCTACTCGTATTTATTGAGATACCTTGAAGAAGGTTTAGCCGAGACGGTTGCTCAGGTCAGGGTCAAAGGCGTAAAATTATCCACAATAAAAACGGCCATCAGGTTCCCTGTGGAAAATGGTTATGTAACAATCGTTGGGATGAAAACCGAAGCGGTTGGTTTTCTTTTAGGACCTATCAATGCAGGCGGCATGGTGTTTAAAGCCTATTTTATCTATAACGCTCAGAGGTTTGAGAATGATTGAACATGAAGCGATTATCCAGGCAAAAAGTATTGTTGAAAAAGAAGGGCTGTTTTGGGCTGAGCCTGTTCATGCCTACCAAGATGGAGATATCTGGATCATCCAGACAAATTATCTTGGCAAAGGGCACCATGTTACTATTACGCTTGACAACAAAACAGGGGATCTGATCTCAACAAAAGAGTTCCATGGGCGGTAGAGCCTTGCAAATAGTAAAGTCTATACCACTTTGGATGAACGTCGAACATCGAACGTCCAACATCGAATGGGGACCCAATAGAGGATCCAATAGGGTCACATCGTAAAACATTAATTCCGGACAGCTGGACGCCCTTCACATTTTAGACGCGCCGGGGGCCGTGCATCAAATTATGGCCAGGGGGGTTGAACGGCGTAAGATTTTTTTAGACGACCAATACCGAGACAGCTTCGTCCGGCGCCTGGGCGAGCTGGTTAATGAGACCCAGACACTGTGTAATGGCTGGGCTTCGATTCCCAACCATTTTCATCTATTGCTTAAGACCGGGCGTGTTCCGGTGGCCACTTTTATGCGTCGTTTGCTGACCGGATTTGCCATTGGATTTAACCGCTGCCATCGCAGAAGCGGGCATGTGTTTCAAAACCGCTATGAATCCATATCGGCGATTTTGTCCATGATGTGCTGGCCCGTGCACAGGAGACTTTGGATCAAAAATATGCACTGGCAGCTAAAGGGATCGGATTTTCACACATCCATTTCGCCCCAAGATCTTGTGGGACCCTGCAAGGAACGCACAATTGTCAAGGCACGGGCTCTGGTATGCTATTGGTTTGCAACAGAGTTAAGTATATCATTAAAAAAAGGCAGGCAGACTGTAGAAAAGAAAAGGCTTACGTTGTTGGATCTTCTAAATGTGCAAATGTGAAGGACGTCCCGCTGAAGTAACGTCCCGCTGAAGTAGGTATTCGTGACCACAATCTTGGCACTTCACCCGCGCAAAACCAAAGTGCAGATCTGCAGGGCCACGGCCGTCTTTACGGCTTGTCAATGCGCACGGCGCAGGCCTTGTACTCGGCGGTCATCGTGATGTCGTCGAAGGCATCGATGGTCAGCCAATTAGCGTTGTTTTTCCTAAAATGAAAGGCCATCCACACCATGCCTCTGGGGACCTGCCGGGTGATCTTTGCCCTGACCTGCACCTTGCCGCGCCGTGAAGCCACCTGAATCATTTCGCCATCGCTGATGCCCAGAGCACGGGCATCCTCCGGAGAGATGTCGGCCGTCTCCTCTCCCAGGATATCGTTCAGGCCCTCGCATCGGCCGGTCTGGGTGCGGGTGTGGTAGTGGGTCAGTCTGCGCCCGGTACTCAGGACAAGCGGGTAGTCAGCGTCAGGCTCTTCGACGGGCGGCGTCCAGTCCACGGGATTGAAAACCCCCAGTCCGCAGGTGAATTGACCGTCCTTGTGCAGGAAGCAGGTGCCGGGATGATCTTCCGAAGGGCAGGGCCACTGCAGACCGTCCCCCTCCAGCCGCCGGTATTTAATGCCGCAAAGCTGGGGGGCCAGCACCGAGATTTCGTTGTCCCAGATTTCCCGGGCGCTGTCGGACGGCCAATCATGGCCCATACGTCTGGCGATCTGCTTGAAAATCCACCAGTTGGATTTGCAATCCCCCGGCGGCCGGCTGGCCGTTCGGACGCGGTTGATGCGCCGTTCGCTGTTGGTGAAAGTGCCGTCGTTTTCACTCCAGGCCGCCGCCGGCAAGATCACGTGGGCAAAGCGGGTGGTCTCGGTCTGAAAGATATCGTTGCAGACGATGAATTCGGCCGAAGCCAGTTCGTGTTCCACTTTGGCCATGTTGGGTTCGCTGTTGGCCAGGTTTTCACCGAAGATATAGAACCCCCTGATGCGGCCGTCGGAGAGCCCCTCCAGCATTTGTGGCATCATCAGGCCATTGCCACCGGGAAGGCTCTCTACACCCCAGGCCTGTTCGAATTTGGCGCGTGCTGCGGCATCGGTAACTTTTTGGTACCCGGGAAAGACATCGGGTAGCGCACCCATATCACAGGCGCCCTGCACATTGTTTTGGCCGCGCAGCGGATTGACGCCCCCGCTCTCCTTTCCCATGTTGCCCAGCAGCATCTGCAGATTGGCCACGCTCATGACGTTGCGGGTGCCGCAGGTATGCTCGGTGATACCCAGGGTGTAGCACAGCATCACCGGCTTCACCGAGGCCAGGCGGTGGGCCA
>JBNLFN010000090.1:0-22248 GCA_050305555.1 Desulfobacteraceae bacterium
GTGCGGCCCGCTGATCCTTCGCTGCATCTAACGGTTGCTAAGCCACCCTTGCTCAACGTGCGCCGGGTCGGCTTGTTCACTGACCTACGGTTATAGATCCAAAAAAGCTGTTTAGATACGCCTTGTTTTGGGTTATAGGTCCGTAAAATTACGGATAGAACCGCGTCGATTGTTGGAAGCCGTTTTCAACAATCAAATGACGTAAACATAAAACACATCAAACCTTAAATCATGGATAGAAATGACCCCACCTGATCTGAGTGTCGATATCGGTGGCCTTACCTTGCAAAACCCGGTGATGACTGCTTCGGGAACCTTTGGCTATGCCCGTGAATTCAAGGACTTGCTCGACCTTGAGCGGTTGGGCGCCCTTATCGTTAAAGGACTCTCCCTTGAGCCCTCAAAAGGTAACCCGCCACCCCGGATCGTGGAGACCCCTTGCGGCATGCTCAACGCCATTGGTCTGGAAAATGTGGGTGTGGAAGCTTTTATCCGAGACAAAGTACCCTTTCTCAAACAGCTCAACACCCCGACGTTGGTGAATATATATGGCACCCATACCAAAGCCTATGCTGAATTGGCCGCTCGTCTAAACGATATCGAGACCGTGGCCGGCGTGGAGGTCAATATATCGTGTCCCAATGTCAAAGCGGGCGGGATTGCTTTTGGATCGGATCCGTTGATGGCGGCTCAAGTGGTCCAGGCTGTGCGCAAACAATACCAGGGCTTTATAATGGTCAAACTGTCGCCCAATGTCACCGACATCGTGCAGATTGCCAAAAGCGCGGCCGATGCCGGTGCTGATGCCCTCTCTTTAATCAACACCATCACCGGCATGGCCATTGATATCCATACCCGCAAACCCAAAATCGCCAACATTACCGGTGGGCTCTCCGGTCCGGCCATTCGACCGGTGGCGGTGCGTATGGTGTGGCAAGTAGCCCAGGCAGTGCCGGTACCGGTGGTAGGTGTGGGCGGTATCATGACGGCCCAAGATGCACTTGAGTTCATCATCGCCGGGGCCAGCGCCGTTCAAGTGGGAACGGCCAATTTTGTCAATCCGCAGTCCAGCATGGAAGTCATCGACGGTATGGGTGATTTTCTGATCGAAAAAGGCATCCCCAGCATTCGAGAGTTGATCGGCACACTGAATGTCTCTTGACTTTGTTGCATTATTTTGTGATTAGAATCCTGGCCTCTGGATCTCACCCCCTGCCAAGGTCTATGCAATTACCAATCATATTTACATACTATTGTGCCTTATCGGGACGATAGAACGATCCTGAATTTTCGGGAAAGGAGACGATGCATGGTCACACGTAGCTTTGTTTGGGTGGGGATCTTCTGTTTGTTGTTGGGCGGCGGTTTGGCATGGGCGGACGATTCGGTGGAGGTGCTTGGCGTTAAACTGGCCAAAGAAAGGGTGGTGGACGGAAAAACCTTAACATTAAACGGGACCGCCTACCGCAAAGCCTTTGGCTTTATCAAGGTCTATGTGGTGGGCCTTTATCTGGAAAAACCCACCCAGGACGGCCGACAGGTCATTGAGTCCGAACAGGTCAAACAACTCTACTTTCACTATCTCACCTCAAAAGCCACCGCTAAAAAACTGCAGAGCGGTTTTATTGATCTGATCAATAAATGCAACCCACCGGAAATGGTCGAACGCAATCAAAAGGATATTGATCTTTACGCCTCATGGTTGGACAAGGACATGCAGCCCGGGCTGACATCGATTTCGACCTATGTGCCGGGCAAAGGCCTCAGCGTGGAGTACCAAGGCCGGGAGCAGGGCACCATCGCCAACCCAGAGTTTATTGAAATGTATTACCGTTACAATTTTGGCGAAAAAGCCAACGCCAAGATCCGCGACGGGTTATTGGGAAAATAGCAATCTTATTGCACATCCCGGGTTTTGAAAAACGCGATGGCGGGCCACTGCTCCATGCAGTAATTGAGCTGCCAAAGGCTGGTGGTCAGGTAGGTCAGGCAGCCTTCAGCGTCTTTGGCCAGGTTGGATGAGTTGTGTTTTTCAAATTCCACCATTTTTTTGCGATCTTCGCAAGCCACCCATCGGGAAACGGTGTAATCCACCGGCTCGTAGACGGCGTCTACGCCGTACTCGGCTTTGAGCCGGGCCATGGTGACATCAAATTGCAGTACGCCCACTGCGCCCAAGATATAGTCGTTGCCCAAAAGCGGTCGAAAGACCTGCACGGCGCCCTCTTCGGAGAGCTGGATCAGGCCTTTGTGCAATTGCTTGGTTTTTAAAGGGTTTTTAAGTCGCACCCGCCGAAAATGTTCAGGGGCAAAGTTGGGCACGCCGTTGAATTTGAGCACCTCTTTTTCACTGAAGGTGTCGCCGATTTTAATGGTGCCGTGGTTGTAGATACCGATGATGTCCCCGGGATAGGCTTCGTCCACATTTTGGCGGTCATTGGCTTTAAAGACCGTGGCGTTGGCCAAGGCCACCTCTTTGCCGATGCGGTGGTGCTGCACCTTCATGCCGCGGCTGAATTTTCCCGAACAGATGCGCACAAAGGCGATACGGTCGCGGTGGGCCGGATTCATGTTGGCCTGGATTTTAAAGGCGAAACCGGAAAAACTTTTTTCGTAGGGTTGCACCTGCCGAGAGGCGGCGGCCCGCGGTCCAGGATGAGGGGCCATCTCCACAAAGGCGTCGAGCATCTCTTTGACACCGAAGTTGTTGATGGCGCTGCCGAAAAATACCGGGGTCTGGTTGCCTTTCAAAAAATGATTCAGGTCAAAGGGGGTGGTGGCGCCTTGGATCAATTCCACCTCTTCGCGCAGTTCATCAGCCTGACGGCCGAGCAGTTTCTCCAATTGCGGATCGGATAGGTCTTTGATGACCACACCGGCACCGCCCAGGGTGTCGCGGCCGGGTTCGAACAGGTGCAGTTGGCGTTGGTGCAGGTTGTAGACGCCTTTGAACGATTGGCCCATGCCTATGGGCCAGGAGAGGGGGGTGCACTCCACCTGGAGCTTGTCCTCGATTTCATCGAGAAGGTCCAAGGGGGCCTTGCCCTCGCGGTCCAGTTTATTGATGAAGGTGACGATGGGGGTGTTGCGCATACGGCACACTTCCATCAGTTTTTCCGTTTGGGGTTCCACACCTTTGGCGCAGTCAATCACCATCAAGGTAGAGTCCACTGCGGTCAATACCCGGTAGGTGTCCTCTGAAAAGTCCTGATGTCCGGGGGTGTCCAACAGGTTGATTTCAAAATCACGGTAGTTGAACTTCATCACCGAGGTGGTGACTGAGATGCCGCGCTCCTGCTCAATGGCCATCCAGTCGCTGGTGGCGTGCCGGGCGGCTTTTTTGGCTTTGACGGCACCGGCCTGCTGAATAGCGCCGCCGAACAGCAGCAGCTTCTCCGTCAAGGTGGTTTTACCGGCATCGGGGTGGCTGATGATGCCGAAGGTGCGCCTCCGGTCGATCTCTTTTTGATTATGAAGTTGCATGGGCTTACTCTCTATTGTTCCTCATCGTACGCATGCTTGCAAATGGATTCATCGTTCCGGGTTTGGGAATCTTTAACTTTGCGCGTATAGAACATGGGCGGTTGAGGTTGGGGACTCAACCGCCCATGGGGCGATCCCTGCGGATTTCCATCCATGAAAACGACGCGGGAAGGGCTTGCTCAATATTTGGTGTGATCCACTGGATGGTCTTTCAGGTACTCCAGTCGATTCAGACCGTTGATATAGGCCAGGGTACTGGCGGTGATGATGTCCGGGTCCGTGCCGCGACCCAGGGATATCAGCCCGTTTTCTTTGAGTCGCACGGTCACTTCGCCCTGGGCATCGGTGCCGCCGGTGATGGCGCTGATGGTAAAACGCTCCAGCTCGGATCCGGTGCCGGTGAGTTTGGCGATGGTGTTAAACGCAGCGTCAATGGGGCCATTGCCGTAGCCGGCGTCTTTAACGGACCGGCCGTTGATGGCCATCTGGACACTGGCCATGGGCATCACGGTGGAGCCGGCCGTTACATGCAGATATTCCAGCACGAAGATATCCGGGGTGCGCAGTACGCCTTCGTTGACAATGGCCTCCAGGTCTTCGTCCATGATGTGCTTTTTTTTGTCGGCCAGGTCCTTAAATTTTTTAAAAACGATCTGCAGCTCTTCTTCGGAGAGATCATAGGCCATGTCTTTTAAATGCTCACGTAGGGCGTGGCGGCCGGAGTGTTTGCCCAGAACCAGCTGATTTGTGCTCAGACCAATGTCTTCAGGCTTCATGATCTCGTAGGTCATGGGGTTTTTAAGCATGCCGTCCTGATGAATGCCCGCCTCGTGGGCGAAGGCATTGGCGCCCACGATGGCCTTGTTGGGCTGGACCAGAATGCCGCTGATCATGCTTACCATTTTGCTGGTGGCGTAAATGTGCTTGGTGTCGATTTGGGATTCCAAGGGCATGTAGTTGTTGCGCGTGCGCAAGGCCATGACCACCTCTTCCAGGGAGGTGTTGCCGGCGCGTTCGCCAATGCCGTTAATAGTGACCTCAGCCTGACGGGCACCGGCGGCCAAAGCGGCCAGGGTATTGGCGGTGGCCAGCCCCAAATCGTTGTGACAGTGCACGCTCAACACCGCTTTGGCGATGTTGGGTGTGTGTTCCTTGACGTATTTGACCAAATCGGCAAATTCGCTGGGAATGGCATAGCCCACCGTGTCGGGTAAATTAACCGTGGTGGCACCGGCATCTATGGCAGCTTCAAAGACTTTGCACAGATAATCCCGGTCGCTGCGAGAGCCGTCTTCAGCGGAAAATTCCACATTGTCGGTAAACGATTTGGCATAGCGTACCGCTTCGATGGCGTTTTGGACCACTTCGTCCCGGCTCATTTTAAGCTTGTATTCCAGGTGAATATCCGATGTGGCGATGAAGGTGTGGATGCGGGGGTTGGCCGCTTTTTTGATTGCGCCCCAGGCGGCGTCTATATCTTCCTTGTTGGCTCGCGCCAATCCGGCGATCTCGGTTTTTTTCAGCTTGGCGGCAATTCTGGAGACCGCTTCAAAATCGCCTTCAGAGGCTGCCGGAAAACCGGCTTCAATGATATCCACACCGAGCTTTTCCAACTGAACAGCCAGACGTAATTTTTCCGCCGTGTTCATGCTGGCGCCGGGAGACTGCTCCCCATCACGCAAAGTGGTATCAAAAAATTTTACTCTATCAGCACACATTGTTTTATCCTTTTATTTTGCTTGGGGAATATGAATTGGGTTCTATTCCGCAAATAGTATTTAAATATTATCATGCGATAATTGTTTCAGTTCCATCATGTGTGTGATGGGTGATTGATCACACTTTCAGCCGTCTGCGAGTTTGTGCCGCAGGGTTTTATTACCCCCTGCGGCATCTAATCCTGTCTTTTTCATGCGGTTGTTTTCTCTTTATCCTGGTCGCGCATTTTGGCCAGCTTGTATTGAAAACTGTCGGTCAAAGCCTGCCAACTGGCTTCGATAATATCTTCAGATACGCCAATGGTGGTCCAGATCTCGTCGTGATCCCGCGAATCGATAAAAACGCGTACGCGCGCGGCAGTACCTTCGCGACCGTCAATGACGCGCACTTTAAAATCCACCAGGCGCATGGCGTCCAGGTCGGGGTAGAATTTGCCCAAGGCTTTGCGCAAGGCGTTGTCCAGGGCACTGACCGGGCCGTGTCCCTCAGCAGCGGTGATCTCATGGGTCCCGTCTACTTTGATTTTAATGATGGCATGGGAGGTGCATTGTTGCTCCAAATCTTTTTCAACACTGATGCGAAACGATTCCAGGTCAAACAGCGGTTCGAATTGATCGGTGAATTTTTCCAGAAGAATCTTCATGGAACCGTCTGCCACATCAAACTGAAAGCCCTGGTCTTCCATGGATTTGATTTCAGCAACGATCTCTTCGCAATTTTTGCCATTGCAACCTAAATCGACGCCCATCTCTTTGGCCTTGTATTGCACGTTGCTGCGGCCGGACATGTCGGATACCAGCACCCGTCGTTTGTTGCCCACCAGGGCCGGATCCATGTGCTCATACGCCCGCGGTTCTTTCATAATCGCATTGACGTGGATACCGCCTTTATGGGCAAAGGCGCTTTTGCCCACAAAGGGCCGGGAGTTGAGCGGGATCATATTGGCGGTCTCGCTGATATAGCGGGACAAGGTTTTTAATTTGGTGATGTTTTCAACCGGAATGCAGTCGCGCTGCATTTTATGGCTCAAAAGGGGGATGATCGAGGTGATGTCGGCATTGCCGCAACGTTCGCCATAACCATTCATTGTGCCTTGAACCATCATGACACCGGTTTCGACGGCTGCAATGGAATTGGCCACTGCCAAGCCGCAATCGTTGTGGCAGTGGATCCCCAGGCATGGATCGTGATCGTTGTTGCTGAAAAATTGATGGACTTGGGCAACGATCTTCTGAATTTCCGAGGGCAGGGTGCCCCCATTGGTATCGCACAGCACCAGCACGGCGGCGCCGTTTTGGGCTGCGGCCAGCAAGGTTTGACAGGCATAATCACTGTCGTCTATGAAACCATCGAAAAAGTGTTCGGCATCGTAAATGACTTCGCGATCATGTTGCCTTAAATAGGCGACACTGTCGCGGATCATGGCCAGGTTTTCGTCACGCGTATTTCCCATGATCTGCTCGACATGCAGGGGCCAGCTTTTGCCGAATATGGTGACGGTTGGTGTTTGGCTGGCTATCAAGGCTTGCAGGTTCCCATCGTCGGCGGCCTGGATGCCGGGTTTGCGGGTGGCGCCAAAGGCGGTAATGCGCGTGTTGACGAAGTGTTCTTTCCGGGCCAGTTCAAAGAAGCGTACATCGCGATGGTTGGAACCGGGCCAGCCGCCTTCCACGTAATGAACACCCAGTTCGTCCAATTTTTTGGCAATTTTAACCTTTTCCTTGGCGGAAAAGTTGATGTTTTCACCCTGGGTGCCGTCGCGCAGCGTGGTGTCGTATATCAGAATCGGTTCCATATTTGATTCGCCGTCCGTTTGACTTATCGTTATGATTACATGTTTAGCCGGTTCGCAGGGGCGATCCCCGCAGGATCGGGGATCGCTCCCTTAAACAGGTTGCTCACGCCATGGTGGAACAAGGGTGCGAGACCTTACTCCCTTCGGTATAAGCGGGTGATCCTACTTTTTTCGATTCTCCGGACGCAGGCTGCGTACGGCAGCTCCGGCTTTCCACATTTCAGATTCGTGAATCACGGCCAGCTCTTCTTCCAGCTTTTCGCGATAATCCGGCGCGCTGTTGCGCTCCAGCGTGATTCGGGTTTCAGTCCCGTTGGTCACACTCTCGTAAAGTTGATCAAACAGTGGCGTAACGGCATCGCGGAATCTGGGGGCCCAGTCCAATGCACCGCGTTGGGCGGTGGTGCTGCAATTGGCGAACATCCAGTCCATGCCGTTTTCAGCCACCAGGCGAATGAGGCTCTGGGTGAGTTCTTCAACGGTTTCATTAAAGGCTTCACTGGGGCTGTGGCCGTTTTTGCGCAGCAAGTTGTATTGGGCCTCCATGACGCCGGCCAAACAGCCCATCAGCACACCGCGCTCGCCGGTCAAGTCGCTGTGGACTTCTTTTTCAAATGTTGTAGGGAACAGATAGCCGGAGCCGATGGCGATGCCAATAGCCAAAGTGCGTTCATTTGCGCGCCCGGTGGCATCCTGGAACACCGCGTAGCTGGAGTTGATGCCGCTGCCATCAAGGAAGTTCAGGCGTACATTGCGTCCGGAACCCTTGGGGGCGACTAAAATCACATCCACATCTTCGGGCGGAATGACCTGGGTTTGATCTTTATAGACAATAGAGAACCCATGGGAGAAGCAAAGGGCGTCGCCGGGGTTGAGGCAGGCTTTGACATCGTCCCATGCCTGCATTTGGCCGGCATCGGAGAGCAGGTACTGGATGATGGTCCCTTTGGCGGCTGCTTCTTTAACGGGGAACAGGGTCTCGCCCGGTACGAAACCATCGGCGACGGCGCGGTCCCAACTCTTTGTCTCAGCTCGTTGGCCGATAATAACTTTAAAGCCGTTGTCGCGCATATTCAGGGCTTGGGCCGGACCTTGGACACCATAGCCTAATACGACGATGGTCTCATCGGCCAGAACTTCACGGGCTTTTTCAACTGTAAATTCCGCTACGGTTGTGACATCTTCTACGACTCCTCCAAAATCAATTTTTGCCATTACTTTTCTCCTTAAAGAATAATTTTTGGCTTTGGGCCATCATCCATGCGCTATCCGCTGGTTTGGATCTCTGGCTTGCGCCTATAATAATTACTTCATATTTGCCTATTTTGGATCACGATACAACGCCACGGTTCCGGTACGAGCGATTTCTTTGATGCCGATGGGTTTCAACAGCCGCAGAAGGGCTTCCAGTTTGCCCTGATCGCCGGTAACCTCAATGGTGTATTGTTCCGTACCGACATCCACAACTTTACATCGAAAGATATCCACGATGCGTAAAATTTCGGCACGTGTCTGCGAGTTGGCCTTAACGCGGATCAGCGCCATTTCTCTTTTAACAGCTGAATCGATGTTCAGCGATCTGACTTTGATGACGTTGATCAGTTTATTGATCTGTTTCTCTATCTGTTCTATGACCGGCGGATTGGCCTTGGTGGTTAGCGTAATACGTGATACCAGGGCATCCATGGTCGGGGCGACGCACAGGCTTTCAATATTAAAGCCGCGGCCACTGAACAAGCCGACAACCCGGGACAGCACACCCGGCTCGTTGTCCACCAGAAGGGTCAGAATATGTCTTTTGTTCTCCATTGTCGGTCCTATATTGACGGTTGCAGTTCCGATGGCTGCTAAGTCAGCAGCATCTCCGTAATGTCTTTGCCGGCAGGCACCATGGGGTAGACGTTCTCTTCCTGGGCCACCACAAAATCCATGATTACCGGCTTGGGTGTGGCGATGGCTTCACGCAGCACCGCCTCCACTTCTGAGGGCTTGGTGGCCCGCAAGCCAACGGCACCAAAAGCTTCGGCCAGTTTGGCAAAGTCCGGTGCATAATCCATGGTGGTGCAAGAGTAGCGTCGGCCATAAAACAGTTGCTGCCATTGGCGCACCATGCCCAAAAAGCCGTTATTTAAAATGGCCACTTTTACCGGTAGACAATACTGGACGGCTGTGGCCATCTCCTGAATGTTCATTTGAATGCTACCGTCGCCGGCCACATCCACCACCAATTTGTCCGGAAAAGCAATCTGCGCGCCGATGGCTGCTGGTAATCCGAACCCCATGGTACCCAGACCGCCGGAACTGATAAAGTGGTTGGGCTGATCAAAATGGTAGTATTGAGCGGCCCACATCTGATTTTGACCTACCTCGGTGGTGATGATGGCCTTGCCTTCAGTGATTTCGTAAAGTTTGTCGACCACATACTGGGGTTTGATTTTATCAGCGTTTTGCTCATAGGCCAGGGGCTGGGTGTTTTTCCACTCGCCAATTTTATCCAGCCAGGGGCGGCGCTGGGATTGCAGGTCGCCCAGTTCGGTATTATCCAGGATCTCATTGATGGCCTTGAGGCTCATTTTACAATCACCGACCACCGGAACCGCCACGCGCACATTTTTGCGGATGGAAGTGGGGTCGATGTCGATATGCACAATCTTGGCGTTGGAGGCAAAGGTGTCGATTTTGCCGGTGACGCGGTCATCAAAGCGTACCCCCACACCGATAAGCAGGTCGCACTCACCAAGGGACATATTGGCGCGGTAGGTTCCGTGCATGCCTGGCATCCCCAGCCACAGATCATCACTGCCCGGAAATCCACCCAGTCCCATAAGCGATGCGGTTACGGGGATCCGGGTGCGATGGGCCAAACGGGTAAATTCTTCGGCTGCACCGGAAAGAATAATACCCCCCCCACCGAAAAGCACCGGCTTTTTAGCCTTACGGATCATTTCCACCACCTTTTTGATTTGCCGTACATTGGGATCATAGGTGGGGTTGTAGGATTTGATGACAACCTTTTTACCATTTGTCTCGGGGTTGAATTCCATCGCGCCATTGGCTACGTTTTTGGGAATGTCGATCAATACAGGGCCGGGGCGACCCGATTTGGCAATATGGAAAGCCTCTCGAATCGTTGTCGGCAAGTCCTTGATGTCTTTGACCAGGTAGTTGTGCTTGGTACAAGGCCGGGTAATGCCGACGATATCGACCTCCTGAAAGGCATCGTTGCCAATCAGTTGGGTCGGCACCTGACCGGTGAAAACAACCATCGGGATTGAATCGCAATAAGCTGTAGCGATGCCCGTAACAGTATTGGTAGCCCCCGGACCGGAGGTCACCAGGCAAACACCTACTTTGCCGCTGGCACGGGCGTACCCATCGGCGGCATGCACAGCGCCCTGTTCATGTCGCACCAGTACGTGGTGAATTTCGGATTTAAAGATCTCATCATAGATGTCCAGCACCACACCGCCAGGGAAGCCGAAGAGGGTCTCCACACCTTCCTGTTTGAGCATGGTGAGCAAAATTTGTGCACCGGTCATTTTCATGGTTGGCTACTCCTAATACCGTATGTTGCTTGTTATTTGACCACAGCCCCTGTGTTGGCAGACGAAACGACCTTGGCGTAGCGGGCCATATACCCTCGGGTGATTTTGGGTGCCGGCGGTTGCCAGCTTTCCCGGCGGTCTGCCAGCTCGTCTTCATCGACCTTCAAGGTAATGGTTTTTGCTTTGATGTCGATGGCGATGCGATCCCCCTCGTGGATCAATCCTATGGGCCCGCCTTCCATGGCCTCAGGCGACACATGGCCGATGGCCGCTCCTCGCGTGCCACCGGAAAACCGACCGTCGGTGATCAGGGCCACATGGGCATCCAGGCCCATGCCGGCAATGGTGGACGTTGGCGTTAGCATTTCGCGCATGCCCGGTCCGCCTTTGGGGCCCTCGTAGCGCACCACGATGACATCGCCTTTATTGATTTGGCCGTCCATGATAGCACTCGAGGCGGCCTCTTCACTGTCAAATACCCGAGCCGGTCCTTCGTGCTGCAGCATCTCATCACATACCGCCGATTGTTTGACCACGCATCCATCCGGAGCCAAATTTCCAAACAACACGGCCAGGCCGCCCTGGGCATGGTATGCATCGTCCATCCCGCGGATCACATCGGTGTCGGTGACCCGAACCTTGGACAAGTTGTCGTCCACACTTCGCCCGGTTACGGTTAAACACGTATTATGTATACGTCCGGCATCATCCAAGACTTTCATCACCGCCTGGATGCCCCCGGCACGGTAAAGGTCTTGAATGTGATGTCGGCCACCCGGACTCATCGAACAAAGGTGGGGTGTTTTTTGACTCATTTGGTTGATCAGATCCAGGTCAAAAGCGATGCCGGCCTCATTTGCGATAGCGGCCATGTGCAGCACGGTGTTGGTCGAACAACCCAGGGCCATGTCCACGGCCAAAGCATTTTCAAAGGCTTGGGCCGTGAGGATCTTGCTAGGGGTAATCTGTTTTTCGAGCAGTTCCATTATTTTTTGACCGGCTGCTTTGGCCAAGCGGTTGCGCGCGGAATAAACCGCCGGAATGGTGCCGTTGCCAGGCAAGCCGAGCCCGATGGCTTCGGTAAGGCAGTTCATCGAGTTGGCCGTAAACATCCCGGCACACGACCCGCATGTGGGGCAGGCGCTCTCTTCGATGTCGGCCAGTTCAGCTTCGCTCATTTTACCGGAACGCACAGCGCCGACAGCCTCAAAGACAGAAATCAGGTCTACCCGTTTGGCGCCGCTATCGGTTTGATGTTCGCCGGCCAGCATGGGGCCGCCGCTGATAAATACGGTGGGCAGATCCAGACGCGCCGCAGCCATGAGCATACCGGGAACGATTTTATCACAATTGGGAATCATAACCATGGCATCCAGGCTGTGGGCGGTGGCCATAACTTCCACTGAATCGGCAATCAGTTCACGGCTGCCCAAGGAGTACTTCATACCGACATGATTCATGGCGATGCCATCACACACACCGATGACACCAAATTCTACCGGTGTGCCACCGGCCATATAAATGCCGGCTTTGACAGCTTCGGCCAAAGTGTTCAGGTGCACATGACCGGGGATAATCGTATTGGCGGAATTGGCTATGCCGATCAAGGGTCGATCGATTTCCGATTGGGTATAGCCGCAGGACTTTAAAAGAGCCCGATGGGGCGCTCGTTCGACTCCTTGTTTTACCTGATCACTTTTCATCATGACTGCTCCTTGTATTGGGCTGATCACTTTCATCCGTGGTTAGATTTACAAAAAAAAACCGTTATCAACCTTTTGGGGGCTGATAACGGATTGTGTTTTTGCCGGGAATTTTGCCTTAAGCCATTATCGCCCCCTGGACCCGGTGTCGGCAAGTACGCCGACGACGAGAATAATAAGATCAATAAGCAGGATGTGATTAATTTGACTTTTCATTGGCAAACGGAATTATTATACGTTATATTTTTAAAGCTCTTTAGCAATCCGCTTTGTCTCTGTCAAGCGTTATATGAATGTTTTTCGGTAAATAGCTAAAGAGAATCATCTTAGCAGATCGAATGATAGATGAAATTATTTTTCTCTCCTTTTAAATTCTGGTTGCTGGTTGGTATGCTTGTTTTGTGTCTGGATTCGCCGGCGCCGGCAGATCATGGCCCCATGCAAACCGTCAACCGTTTTCCTTTGCACCTGATGTTTTTAAAACCCAGGCCGGTTAAGGCTCAATTGCCGGCCGCTGGTGAGGCAGATATGAGCTTGGCGGTCGAATACAGCAATACCTTTTTTAAGCAGCGCAACGCGCAATGGGATGTATTAATGGATATGGAGATCATGGTGCTCGACATTTCCATGGTCTATGGTGTGACGTCCAAATGGGCCGCAAGATTGGACCTGCCGCTGGTTTCCATGAACGATGGCTTTTTGGATGGTTTTTTGGGAAATTACCACGACGCCATTGGCGTCGGAAATTATGGGCGTGAGAGTCGAGCCAACAACACTTTTGGCTACCAGGTTCTTAAGGACGGTCGCTTGTGGCTGGAAGGTGAAAGTGGCGCCTTTGAACTGACCGACATCACGCTGTCCGCTCAATATGCCCTGATCGATAGATCCCCTAAATCCGGCTTGGCCAGCACGCTGCTGTTCAGCGTAAAGGTACCTGTGGGAGATGAATCCCTCGGCTTTGGCAGTGGCGCCTATGATATGGGCATTTATTGGCCCAGCCAATGGTCGGGGGAGCCGTGGTCTTTTTACGTGATGCCGGGTGCAGCCTTTATCGGCGATCCTGAGACCAGCGGAGCGGATGTCGCTGCGCGCAACAGTTATGCATTGTTTGGCGGCCTGGCCTATGACTACAATGATCGCTGGACTTGGCTGGGCCAGCTGACCTACTACAGCTCTCCAATTGAGATGACCGGTATTTCGGAGTTGGATGACGGAACCCTATCTTTGGATCTGGGATTTCATTACCAGATCAAACCGGGCTGGATCGTTGAATTTGCATTTGTTGAGGATCTCACGCGGGCTGTACCAGACTTTAATCTTCGTTTGGGATTGCGTTGGACCCAAAATTTTACCTGGATGACGCTATGAATGTCTACATTGTAACAGGCTCCACCCGCGGTATAGGTCAGGCGCTTGCTGAGGCGATTCTGGCAAATGGCGACCAGCTGCGAAGCTTGTCCAGTGCTCCGGATCAGATCGGTGAGCAGTGGGTGAATGTACAGTGCGATTTAAGCCGTCCGGATACGGTAAAAGCCTGTCTGGAAAAGCTGTTGGCCGTGGGATTGCCCCTTTCGGTTGATGATCTGGTTCTAATCAACAATGCGGGTGTGTTGCACCCCATGGGGCCTATTGATCAACTTCCGGAAAATGAGATCCAACGTCACATGATGGTAAATCAGATGGCGCCGGCGCTGTTGATGTCTGCGTTTATCCGTTTAACCCGGGACATTGAATGCGGCTGCCGCATTATCAATATCTCTTCAGGTGCTGCGCGCTATCCCTACGCAGGCTGGAGTATCTATTGCGCCAACAAAGCGGCATTGGAGATGATGACATTGTGTGTGGCTCTGGAGCAGCAGAATGCCGCAAAGCCTATTGTGGTATGCGCGGTGTTGCCTGGGAAGGTGGAAACGCAGATGCAGGAGATTATCCGGAGCTCCAGTCCGGCGCTGTTTCCTGCACAACCTGATTTTGTAAAAGCCAAAACATCCGGCGATCTGGCCAATCCCGATGAGGTTGCCGGCATATTGCTGGCGTTGGACAAAGCGCAGCAGTTTAAAAACGGTGGCATATACGATCTAAGGCAAACGATTCGGCATAATGGCGAATTGCACATTGAGCCGATATCATCATTATTAGGTTGATCTAAATCAGGAAGAATGTATTCTGGTTATTACGGGTTTAGTCAGGATGAATGTTCTACGGCTGCAAGGGCACTTATAAAGTACACCTGTTTTTTAGCGATATCAGGCCGCACTGCATCTGTGGCCCCTTAAGTATCTATGATTCGAGGCAATCTCCGCATGACCCCAACGATATCGACAACGTTAAAAGGGCAGTTTTTGATGGCGATGCCCAGCTTGGCCGATCCCAACTTCAGACGGTCGGTGACTTGCATTACCGAACACACGGCAGACGGGGCCGTGGGGATTGTGGTCAACCAAGTTAATGCCCAACTTAATGGCCGCATGATTTTTAAGGAGTTGGGTATGGCTTTCAAATCCTATGCCGATGAAATTCCCATTCATATCGGCGGCCCGGTTCATGGCAATGAGCTGTTTGTGCTGCATGGCCCACCATTGGATTGGGAGGACAGCTTATACATACGCGACGGATTGGCTTTGAGCAATTCGCGGAAAATTTTAGAAGCCATCGCTCAGGGTAAAGGCCCTGAGCTTTCGATTATTGCTTTGGGTTGTGCTGGATGGGGGCCGGGCCAGTTGGAGTGGGAGATGATGCAAAATGCCTGGCTGACATTGCCCTGTAATAACGAGATTATTTTTCATGTACCTATAGAAGCCCGCTGGGAACACGCCATCAGGCAGTTGGGTATTGATCCGGATTCCTTGTCGGGTACGGCGGGTACGGCCTAAGGGCTCGCGCATTAAAATGTAAATTTATTTTTATGGAAACGCTATGGAGGCATTCGAAACAAAAATTTATGGGGATCAAAAAAAGAAGGCGACACCTAATGGTATCGCCCTTTTCGGTCTGTATTGAAATCGACCCAACTTACGCTTTTTTCTGCTTGGGTTTGGGCTTTTTCTTTTTAAGACAGACTTTGTCTTTACGCACAAATGCACATAACTTTGGATTGTAGTACTCCTTACAATTTAAAGGATTATATAATGGGCATTCGGGATGTTTGTCAGACATATCAACTCCCTCTATAGTTAATTCCGACCCTGGCCGACTTTTGATTTATCAGCAAATTCCGGCATTGAGTAACATAAAATATTAGAATTTACAAGCTATTATATTTTCCCAAGGGTTGTATTGCGTGTTCCTTCCGGGAAAGTTTTGACAATTTACAGCCGGCATTGTAATAGCAGGGCAGTTGCCATAGCCAATCTGTGATGAATTCCCAAGGCAAACCTGCTATTGTGATAATACAACACTTTATATATAGAACACTATGGATCCATATCAAATAACTCGAGAAGCAATTCTGGCCATCAATGAAAAAGCACTTTCTCTGATCCAAAAGAGTCAACGTTTTCTTGGCACATCGCCCACTGCCAGCGATCAATGGATCCAGACGTGTGCCCATATCGATCAGCAACTCAAGGAGCATGTGTTGCGGATTGCAGTGGTGGGCGTCATCAAGTCCGGTAAAAGCACCATGGTCAATGCGTTGCTGGGGGATGACCATTTACAAAGAGGCGCGGGCGTGGTGACCTCCATTGTCACTCGCGTACGCAAGGGTAGCAAACTCAATGCGCACCTCTTCTTCAAATCTTGGGATGAGGTCAATGCCGATATTGAGTCGGCCATGGTTCTTTTTCCATCCGAAGCCTGGCCCACACAAAATCAGCCATTTGATATCCGTCGCAGCAAAGATCGTTTTGCACTTCAAACAGCGCTATCTTCTTTGGACGGGGCGTTGCGCATAGCCCAGGATCGGTTGAATCCCAACAGTGTTATATTGGCTTCCTATTTAAAAGGATTTGACCAGGTGGAAGCGTTGGTTGGGCCGGAAAATACCACCCAGACATTCAAAGGACAGCAATTCAGCCAGCATCGCGCCTATGTTAGTGATGATGCCCTGGCGACCTATTTAAAAGACATATTGTTGGAGATAACCGGCGATGCACTATCGGTCAACATGGAAATTGCCGACTGCCAGGGTAGCGATTCGCCCAACCCATTGCATATGGCTATGATCCAAGACTATTTGGTCAAAGCCCACCTGATTGTCTATGTGATTAGCAGCCGCACCGGACTACGCCAAGCCGATATCCGTTTTTTAAATATAATTAAACAGATGGGTATCTCCAACAACATGTTGTTTGTATGTAATTTCGATATCAGCGAGCATGAGCAACTGGACGATCTGCAAGCCTTGGTTCAAAAAATGTTAGAAGAGTTGAGCCTGGTGTTACAAGATCCCCAACTCTTTGTTTTCTCAGCGCTTTACCATCTTTTCGATGGGCGTAAATCCCAATTGTCCCCCAAAGATAAATCGCGTCTAACCCAATGGCATAAGTCTGCAAAGCTGGTTACGTTCTCCGAGCAAGAGTTGACCCGGCTCAAACAGACACTGACCCATAAATTGACCCAAGAGCGGTCTGCCTTATTGTTGCAAAATCAATTGGAACGCTTGGATGTTGTTGCAAACGGGCTTCAGCACTGGATCACGGTGAACCAGGACTGGATGAAACGCGATGTCGGCGAGGCAAAAGAGGTCTCCGGGCGCCTGAAAAAACATCTGGGTCGCATGCAACAGGTAAAGTCCATGGTCCACACGGCTTTGAATGGCAGCGTACAGACCATCAAACAAGAGCTTCGCAAAGAGATCGACCGGTTTTTTGATCGACACAGCGGCTTGGTACTGGGCAAAGCCATTGCCTTTGTGCGCAACTATCGCATCGAATTGGATGATTTCCGTGAACCATTGATCTCATCCGGTTTCACCCATGCGCTTTATTTAATTTTCCAAGAATTTAAGCATACGGTTGATGTTTATATGACCGAAAAAATAAACCCCGAGATCATCGGTTTCATGGCAAAGCAAGAAACCCGATTGGCTGAATTCCTTATCTCCGTGGCAGAGCCTTATGGCGGCATGGTGCGCGATGCGGTACAGCAATATGAAGGGATTATGGACAAAGAGAATTTTGCTCTAATCTCAGAGCAGTTGATTTTCGATACCGCACCGGATCTCGATACGATCAAGCAGTCCAAGGGCCTTTCATTGCCCTTAGCCACTGCTGCCATGCGCTACTCCGCAACTATCAAGACAGAGGCGGTGATGCGCTTGGGGTTGTTCTCTTTCGTACGATTTTTTCGCAAAGCTTTGAATAAACCGACGGTTGGCCATGATGAAGAGGCGTTTCGTGCACTTAAAAGCGGCATCATAAGGATGAAAAGGGAAACCGAGCGATCCCTTGTCACGCATTTTATGGATTGCCGTGAAAACATTAAGTTTCAATATCTGCTGCCCTTGATAGACGCGACCGGAAATCGCATGTTTGAGGCCTTGACCGAAAGATTTAACGGCTACATGATCAATTTGGAGGAACTTACTCAGGCGATGCGCAATCAACGCACGGATAAACAAACGGTGGAAGTTCGGCTCAAAGAACTCGAAAAAACCATTGTGGAGACCTTGAAACCTGGAATTGATGCTTTGCGCCATTCGGTCAATCAACTGAGGGAAAATGGGGCGGACGATGGGGATAAACAGAATAGCAAATGACATTTGGGGGATTGTATGAAAACGAAAACCATTGCAATTGCCAATGAAAAGGGAGGCGTTGGCAAGACGGTTACCGTGATCAATCTTGCGGCGGCGTTAACCTTGCTCGATCAAAAAGTGTTGGTGGTGGATATGGATCCCCAGGCCAATGCCACCGCTGGTTTGGGTTTTGATTCTGATGACAGCCGCCTCTCTGTTTATGACTTGATGGGGCGACCGGAGGAGGTGAGTCCCGCCGATGCTATTACAACAACGGCTTGGCAAGGACTTGATTTAATTCCTTCGCATGTCGATCTGTCGGGTGCCGAAATTGAATTGGTGGATGCCCAGGGGCGCGAAAATCGCCTCAAAGAAGCACTGGCAGATCTTGATGGTAACTACGACTATGTGCTATTGGATTCGCCACCCAGTCTCTCTTTGCTGACGGTCAATGTCTTCGCCTATGCCGGACAGGTATTGATTCCATGCCAGACACACCCATATGCCTATCGTGCATTGGATGAACTTTGTGACACCTTGGGCGCCATTCAGCAAGAGATAAATCCCGCCATTGATATCCTAGGTATTGTGCCCACTTTTTATGATGGGCGCACCCGCGTCAGTCAACAGGTGTTGGCTCAATTGCGTGATGATCAGCGCTATAAAAATATCGTCTTTGATACGGTGGTGCGCATCAATACTACCATTGCTGAAAGTGCTGCGGTGGGCAAGCCGGTTGTCTTCTATCGTAAGCGCAGTTTCGGTGCCATTGATTATATGGATTTAGCTAAGGAGCTGAAAACAAAGTATTGAATGAGGGATTTCGTTTCCATATTTATATTTCTACTCCCAATTGTTTCAGATGGTCTTTGGCAAAATCGATGCTGTCGTCAAGTTCCAACGCCAATTGGTAGAAATGAACCGCTTTCGTTTTGTGACCCATTGCGCGGTAGTTGGAAGCAATGTTGGCGTAGTCGATGGCCGAGCTGGGATTTAGGGCCACAAGCTTTTTAAAGCAAGCGATGGCCTCTTCATGGGCTTGCAGTTTATAATGGCAAAACCCCATCAAATTGAGTGTGTCCGTTCGTTCCGGATCAACGTCGTCTGCTTTCTTTAAGGCCGAGAGAGCGGACCGGTACTGTCCTGCTTCTTTATGGCAAAGACCGATGTATGTAAAGATGCTGGCCAAATCCTCACCCGCCGGATCAAAATCAAGCGCAGAGATGAAATGGGATAAGGCGATTTCGGTACGCCCCTTAGCGAGATGCATTTGTCCCAGATAGAATTGCATATAATACTTGCCGGGCAACTCGGCGTCAAATCGCTTAAGCTTGGAAATGGCGTTCTCACTTGGAAATGTGTCGCATATGATCTTGGCCACAATCATCCCGACTGAGGCATGTGGCGACCGCTCACGAAAATCGGTGCCGGGGATCATGGTGTAAAAAGCCGGTATCTTCAACTGCGGATGTGCAACATCCACAGTGAAGATATCCATATGGCGAGATGCCAAGGCTTGAATACAATTCTCAACTTCAGTTTTGATGTTGGCGTCGCTGATGTTTGGCAGCTCCGACATTTTTATGCTGCTGCCAGGATCGGTCACGTAGCGTGCCGCCTCAAGTTGCAGAAATTTGGGCAATCCGCTGGCTTCATAGTTAGCCTTACTATTAAAATCCCCAGCCAACTGGGCCACCTCAGTCAAGGCTCTGCACAGGGCTTTGTCGGCGTTGGGCATGGTGCCGGCGGTCCAAACAATTTCACTTTTCTCTGGAAAGGTCTGGGGGTCCCAAGCCAGGGCACCGACACTGGGGATGCCCATATCAAGTGTAAAATCGGATAAGAACAGGTTGACGCCATTGTTGTTGTATTTGGCGATCAGCTCTTGGGCAACGGCGTCCTGTACGCTTTGCTGGTCAATCAACGGGACTTTGTGTTGATCATGGCTGATTACCGCTGAGACGTGTCGCTCGACCACCTCGCAGATACCCTGACATAGAGCCTCTTCGATGCAATTTCCTGCAGATGACCCATTGAACTGGTTGATGGCCCAAAACCAGTTGAACGGGACCAAAACTGTTTCTCCCTGGGTGAGGTTGTGGGCCCAGGTCCATTGCAGCGGTAGCTCGGAGAAAAACCGGTGTGCAACGGGCAGGTCCGCAGAGTCGTCAGCCACAGAGCGCGCGATCCAGTCAAAATCCATGGCCGGTTGTTTAAGCTCCGAAAGCGGGGCGTTGATAAAATTATTACGATTGCCATAGAAGCTGAACAGACTAAAGCGTTCACCCAACTCCATAACGGCACTGGCTTGGGCCTGGGCTGGGGTTGCACCTTTGCCCATTTGTTTGTAATTCCCGATGGCCGCACGCGCTTCTGGGCCACAGACTGAAAAGTACACCGGAATGTCCAGTCTATGATTGTCGATGCGCTCAATTTTATCCAATATCTGTAAGCCGGTTGATTTGAGAAGATCTTTAAACCTTTTCACGGTTTCTTGAGGAGTTATGATCTTTTCTTGATCATGACTAAATTTTTTAGGGGCATCTTGAAGGGTTAACGGCGTGGGGCGCATAATAAATCCTCTAATCGAAATATAATATAATCGTGTTTCCTGCGTATTGCATGCCGACTGTGATTGAAATCTGACGTATCCGCAGATGGATGCTTAATCGCAGTGTTTCATTATCATTTCAGCATGGCGATTCTCCATGGGCAAGCTGAGATCATGTCTCTACTGGGATCAAAACAGCAAATCAACCCTTTTTGGCAAAATATACTAAAATAGTATGAAAAAAATCCAAATCTCAAAAATTGTAGGAATAGGGCGTTAAGTGCCGAAAATCTTTTTACCTTCTTGATTTTCAGGGTAAAATAGAGTAGGGGTGACCCCATTGCTATCTAGTCGAAATACGGTAATTGTTTACCATTTCCCTATCACTTATACACGACAAGGGGCCGATGAATGAAACGCATTGCCGATCTTGAGCGAACCACCAAAGAGACCCAAATCAGCGTTAAATTGAACTTGGACGGTAGCGGCCGGAACAAAATCAATACCAGCGTGGGGTTTTTTGATCATATGCTGACCTTGTTCAGTGTGCATGGATTGTTTGATCTTACCCTATCGGCCACAGGTGATATCGAAGTGGATTACCATCATACCGTTGAGGATGTGGGACTGGTATTGGGCGCTGCCATCAAATCGGCGCTCGGCGATTACAAAGGCATTGCCCGATACGGCCTATCCACCGTGCCAATGGATGATGCATTGGCTCAAGTTGTCATTGATCTATCCAATCGTCCTTACCTTGTTTTTAAGTTGCCTACGCCGATGGTTCACCAAAATGGTTTTGACGCCTCGTTGGCCAAAGAATTTTTTCGCGCAGTAGCTCAAAAAGGGGGTTTGAACCTGCACATCGATGTGGCCTATGGCGACAATTGGCACCACATGGTAGAGGCGGTTTTCAAAGCATTTGCCAGGGCGTTGCGACAAGCCGTTGCATTGGATGCGCGTGTCAAAGGAGTTCCCTCTTCAAAGGGAAGCCTATAGTTTTTAAATTCTAAAATTCAAGTCAAGCGTGGCGAATCATGGACCGACCCATTACCATCAAGATGTACATCGCTGCCATTTTCATATGTGGCCTGCTCGGCGCAAAGCCCGGTATCTCCGGTTCTTTAAAAGCTTCCGACGAAGCCCATGGATCGGCCGTAATGGCGCGCATATTGGTGATGCCGTTTCAGAACATGACCCGCATGTATGGCAAAAACAAAACCATAAGCGGGCCTGTGACTCGGAAAGTATTTATTACCCAGCCTGTAACACCTCGGGCTGAAATAGACATGGACCAAGCCCTTCATCATCTTTTATCAACACACGATGGCATCCAATGGCGTTTCCCATCGTCAAAGGAACTACTGTCTTTATCAGATCCGTTGGAGGGCCCGGCGCTTATTCAGCGACTTCAGCAGTTGGGACGCCAAAACCAAACTGATGGTATACTGCTGGGCTATCTTTATGCCTATCGTGAAAGGAAAGGTGGCGATTTTGGCGCGGAAACCTCCGCCCGGGTCGTTTTTGAGATGGCCTTGGTGCGCACGGAAAATGGCGCGGTTGTGTGGCAGAAGGGATTTTCCGAAACCCAGCAGCCCTTGAATGAGAATTTGCTGGATATCGGTAAATTTATCAAACGCAAAGGACGATGGGTTACTGCACAGGAGATGGGGAGGCAGGCGATGGCAGAAATGCTAAAAACCCTCCCTCGGCAAAAGCCTGAGGGCTCCAGATCCGGCGTTACCAAGGATTCGCAATAGTCTTAACTATGGCTT
>JBNLFN010000091.1:0-22874 GCA_050305555.1 Desulfobacteraceae bacterium
CGCAGGAATATGTGCTAAAGAACGCTTTCGGTTTTGGGGGTTGCAACTCGTGCATTGTCTTAAAAAAGTGCGCTTGAAAATTAAAAATATAATTGCCTATGAAAGCACCGAAAAACAGACGCGTCTTTGTAGTGGGTTACGATATTGCTACGGCCTTGGGCAAAGATCTGGCCACGACTTGGCAACGGGCCGTACAGGGTCAAACCGGATTCGGCAAATTAACCCGTTGCACAGTAGACTCACGCAGCAATATCGTGGGTGAAATACCGGATTGGCAGCCAACGGAGCTTGATTTTATTGATAAAAAAGATGCCGGCAATTGGAATGCGGCTTTTGTTATTCTGACCATGCAGCTATGCAAAACAGCCCTGGCCAATGCCGGCCTGGAGATCAACGCCACCACAGGACAACGCACGGCCTGCCTGATCGGATCGGCCCTAAATGGTACCGATGCTTACCGGATAGCCGTGCAAAACTACATCAACCATGGCCCTACAAAAATCAGTCCCTATCTGCTGCCCAATTTGTGTGCCAATGTGCCCTCAGGCAAAGCCGGCATGCAATTGGGTTTTACAGGACCGATATTTTCACCCCAAGGGGCCTGCGCCTCAGGCAACCATGCCATCGCTCTGGCCGCCCGCATGATACGCGATGGCGATTGCGATTTTGCCCTGGCAGGGGGTGCTGAAACCTGCCTGGTACCTGAAATCATCCAAGGCTTTGCCAATATGTGGGCCACCATCAAGGTCGGGCCCAAAGATCGGGCCTTTACCGATCCGGGGCAGGCCTCGCGCCCATTTAGCATTGACCGGCGCGGTTTTGTGTTGGCGGAAGGTGGGGGTGTGCTGGTGCTGGCTGCCGAAGAGACCCTAAACACATGGGGTTTGATTCCCAAAGCTGAGATCGCCGGCATCGGCTGGACCTCAGACGCACACCACTTTACCCTACCCAACCAAGGGACCATCATTCAGGCCATCGACCAAGCCATTGACGATGCGGCGCTAAAACCAGCCGACATCCAATACGTGAATGCTCACGGCACCTCCACCCATAAAGGGGATAGCATTGAAGTCGACTGCCTGCGGCAAGTGTTTGGCGCTCATTTGGAACACTTGCCGGTATCGTCCAACAAATCCCAATTGGGCCATTCATTAGGAGCCACCGCAGCCATTGAAGCGGTGCTGGGCATTGAAGGGATGCATCATCGCACGGTGCTGCCCACCGCCAACCATATTGCCGATCCGGCTTTTAATGATCTGGATGTTGTACCGAATACAGCACGCCACCAAGGCTATACCACCTTTTTGTCCAATGCCTTTGGTTTCGGAGGCACCAACTGTTGTATCGTCTTTAAGGGGGTGTGACGTGAAGCCCAAACCATTTTTACCTGAAATTTATAACCACGATAAGCGCTATGTCCGGGACACCACCGAAGGCATCGTGTGGCACCGGTGTGAATCCCGAACCCTTTATGTGGACACCGACCGCTCCCAGGTGGTCTACCATGCCAATTACCTGCGCTATTTCGAATTCGGCCGCGCCTCTTTGATGCGCGATGCCGCATATCCCTACCGGGAAGTCGAAAAGAGCGGTTTTGTCTACCCCATCATTAAAGTGGACATCGATTACTTCCGTCCGCTTTTTTATGATGACGCCATGTACATCCATACGCGCCCCGCCGCCTTGGAACGGGTCCGGCTGCAATTCGACTATGTCATCACCCACCAGGAGAGCGGTGACATTGTCTGCAAAGGTTTCACACGCCATTGCTGCGTTAATGCTTCAGGCACACCATCGGCGGTGGACCCTAAAACAGCAAAGTTGTGGGAGATCTTTTCAGAATAAAAAATACTTATACCGATGTAAAATATGACCCGCATCCCAATAAAATTCGCCACCCACTCCCACTTAAAAGATCATCACTTCATGGGCCAAGCGGTTCTACCGGCCGTAGAGGTTATGGAAATATTGGCCGACGCGGTCCAACATGCCGATCCCCTGCAGAGCGTCACGACAATAGCCAATGCACACTTTGATAAATTTCTGACCCTAGACATGGACCAAGCGGACACGACGGCTTTCGTCAATCTGCAGCTGCAGGGCATGGGCGAGCAGCACGCTGAACTGGCCACCAAAACAAAAGCCCCCAAAGCGGCCATCACGCGTACCAAGATACACGCCCAACTGACCTTTGGATCGAGTCCGGCCGAATCCGGCTTTGTGCCGTTGGATGTCGCTGCAGCACCCGAAGGTATCTGCACCTCCGTTGACCCTGAAAAGATTTACGCCGACCTCGTCCCTTTTGGAACCGCCTACGCCAATATCAAAACCCCTGTTTTTCTTAGCCCGGATGGCGCTTTGGCTGTCATAGAATGCCCGAATTTGCCTACTACAACAGCTTCAAACCATTTGGGCTCTCCTTTTGCACTGGATGCCGCCTTTCATGCAGCCTGTGTCTGGGGCCAGCGCTATCAAGGCATCGTTGCCTTTCCAGTGGCCATGGACCAACGCCGGGTGCTGCTGCCGACTCAGCCCAATTCACCTTATTATGCCCGGGTTCTGCCCAAAAAGATCAATTCGGCGCAGCTTATTTTTGATCTGTGGGTGTTGGATGAAACCGGTCGGGTGCGTGAAATGGTCAAAGGCTTGCAAATGCGCGATGTGAGCGGTGGTCGGCTAAAGCCGCCTGCCTGGATTGTTCGATCCAATCAGCCGGATCCGCTTGCTGGAGTTCGCACCAACTGCCAATGCATAAGCCTCATTGAATTGGATGCGGTGGCCCCCTATGCTTCAGAGGCTTTGTCCCCAAGGGAAGCCGCACGTTTCACCAAAATGGGATTTCGCCGCAAACGCAGTTACCTGTCAGCCCGTATGGCGCTCAAACGGTTAAGCCGACGCCTGCAGAACGACAATATGCAGATCGCCCCCGAAACCCTCACAACGCTAAGATCGGACCTCGTTAAGCCGCACTGCCCTGTGCAAAGCCCGACACAAGCGGTCTGGTGCTCTGTCTCCCATAACAGGCGCTTTGCTATCGCCGTGGCTGCGGATCATCCTGTCGGTGTGGATGTCGAAGTCATCTCCCCTAAAGCCGTCAAGTTTGCCCACATCTATATGTCGGCGCCGGAAATCACCTTGATGCAGCAATCGAATTTAGGAAAGGCTGAAGCGGCGGCTCGGGTATGGACCCTTAAAGAGGCCGTAGCCAAAGCGACCGGCATGAACCTGGCCACCGCCTGGCAGCAGGCACAAGTCATTTCGATCGGTGAACACCAAAGCCGATTTGATCTAAAGGGTCAAGCTGCCTTGACCGTCCGGCACACCACAGTGGGAGAACATTTGTTTACCCTTTTTAACCGGCGAGGTTAGAACCTATTTCCCTTCGGCAAGCGCCGAAGGGAAATAGGTTCTGTTGAAAGTATTACTTAGAGGTACCGAAGATCTTTAACGGGCGAGTCGTGTCTCCCGTTGCATTGGGAAAATCTTTGGCAATGTAAGCCTTCTGGTCGGTCTTGATCAAATGGTTGGCCGCTTCCATAAAGTTGGCAAAGCGCATTTTGCACTCATAAAAACCATGCCACCAGGAGTAGTCCGGCGCCATCATCATGGCACCCATGCGGGCCCGGCGGCCTTCATGATGCCAGAGTTCATAATATTCGACTTCGAGGCGCTCGTCGAAAAATTTGGTCTTATCCAGCAGCCCTTTATCGTAAAGCTCGGTGAGTTTCGCTTTGGCGGGCTTGAAATAGACGTCGTTATATTCATTGACCGCCTTATCGAAACCGTCATAGAAATTTTCGATCCAGGACGCACCATGACAGGCGCTGCAGATATTTTTCATCTTACGGCGCTCATCTTTCCAGTCGGTCCCCGACGGAAAGGGCTTAAAGTCCTGGGGACGCACGGTCAAAGGCGCCTGGGTCTCCCATGAGAGCCGGGCGGTCACATCGTGGCTGGTGGGTTCCTTGCCGGAGCCGGACATATGGCAGGCCGCACAGGTGGGCGCCCGGTAGTCCACACCGGCTGTCCAAGTGCCGCCGGCCGCGTTGAAATTATACTCATCTTTGTAAGCATTGTAGATGGTGCCGTGTTTGGACTCTTCATAGATCTCGATTTGAGGATGATCCGGTCCCAAGTGGCATTGGTCGCAAGCTTCGGGCTTGCGGGCCTCGGCCACGGAGAACCGATGGCGAGTATGGCAGGAGGTACACGACCCCTTGCTACCGTCTAAATTCAGCCGGCCCACGCCGACATTGGGCCATGTGCCGGGATCAACCGTTCCGTTTTTATCGACCTGGATCACTGTGCCGTGGCAATTGAAACAGCCGGTCTTGCGCTCGTTGTCCGAGTTCATGCCTTTGTTCAACCAGGGGTCCAATTTCCATATGATCTCGATGGTATTGGCATGTTTGCTTTTACTGTACTGGGTGGCTTCATCGGGATGGCAGCGGGAGCAATCTTTGGGGGTGACAATAGAGGCGATGGGCATCTTGTATTTCGCGTCACCCCAAGGCATATCGGCCCGGTTGTAATACTTCTCGTGATCCTTGGCGGTATCCTGGTCACCGGGTTGCACCAGATGGCAATCCAGGCAGGTGATGTTGGCATTGGCGTGACGGCTTTTGGCCCAGTCCGCAAAAACACCGGGGGTTGTGGTGCGATGGCACTCAATGCACGCCTGGGCTTCCGGCGCAATACTGCGCTCAATGCGATACTCCTTGACCTTCGGGTAGTTGGGCTGCTGGGCCATGGCTGCGATGACACACACGCTGACGCTCAGCAAGCCGACGGTTAGAAACAGAAATGTTCGCCTCATGGGTCCTGCTCCTTTCACTTTTTGATCCGTATGTATTTAAAACCAAAAACTTAATGGATATTTACAATTTTTTAAGCCCGTTGGCGTGATAGGGGACTTTTCTGGTTTGGCGAAACATGACCAAGCCTCTTTCGGAATGAACGAGGTCGTAATGGCAATCGATACACTTTTTTTCATAGCCGGGCCGGGCATACACCACAGAGCGGTGGGCCAACATAGCGCCGCGTTTATAAGGCATATGTAACAAATTGCGATGGCATTTTTGGCATTGTTCATTATTGAAGGCGGCATATGCCGCTTCGCGGGCTTTTTCGCGATCGTATGTATCAACAAAGAAATGAACGGCAACATCTTTGATACCGTGGTAGGTTTTGGAAAAGAAAAAATCGAAAGTATTCTGGGGTGCGGGCAAGTGGCAATCCATACAGTCCACCACGACACCGGAGGCATTGTTCGTATGAGTGGATGAACGCCAGGCCACCACCGCCGGTTTGATCTCGTGACAGGAGGCACAAAAATCAGGGGTCGAGGTGCGCACCATGGTATAATAGGATATACTGAAAAGGGGAAAAGCAATGACAATGCCCAGCACAATCAATGCTGAAGCCAGAATCACTTTCTTTTTCATTATGGCCCACCGATGTTGATGGTTACAAGAATTTCCTCCGACCAGCCACAGTGCTTTACAATGAATTCAGCCCGTTTGAATGGAATCCAGAAATAGCGTCCACGCTTTTTGGCTGTGGCTCGCGATATCAAATTCACCGGCGCTCAAACTCCAGATGATGGCTGCCGGTTGGATCATCCCCATAAATGAAACCGCAATATTTTCTGCGTCCAGATCCTTGCGGATGGTGCCGCCGGTTTGTCCTTCACGAACAATGGTGGCCACATTGCCAATAACATTTACTATGATATCGTAGAGCTGCCGCCGCATTTCGGGCATGCCGCCGATCACCTCCTCAGAAAAGATGATCCGCGGTATGGCATTGTTGCCACTGATCATTGTAATGTGGCGATCCAGAAGCAATTTGAGCTTGTCGAGGGAGCACAGATCCTGTTTTACAACTTCCTGAAAGTGTGCATTGAGGCGTAGACCAATCAGATTGAGTACAGCGGTAACGATTTCGCTCTTGTTCTTATAATGCCGGTAGAGGGCCGAAGGCACAATACCGACCTTTTGCGCAACCGCAGCAACGTTGAGCGCCCTGATACCCTGAGACCGCGCGATATTCAAAGCTGCTTCGGCGATTTGATCCTGGCGAATGTCTGTTCTGAGCCGTTTTTTATGCATCACAAGAATGATGTGAATATGTATTCACATAATCGAAATTTAGGTTCGCTGTCAAGTCCATAAACGATTTTTTTCCTTCCGTCCGAATTGGGTGGGCATATCATCCAAGCCTGTATTTCACAACCCATGTCCGGCGATTACCGGTTGAGGTACTATCTCAGGGACATTGCGAAAAAGCCTGTTTCAAGATTGACCCGATTTAGCGCCTTGTCGGCCTCATAAATGATTTTGTCTTTTTATCTTCTTGTAGTATCCACAGGCCTGTAGTGCCTTCTGCGTTGAAAAGAATCGGAAAGATTGCCCAATGCCCTTGCGCAGCATTCAAATCGTCACAACTGGATTCATCGGGATAGCCAATGTGGCATTGTGGGCCGGCAGCAGCAATGTGGTTTCGTATATTGCAGGTGATCAACCGCTGGTGTTCGGCAGATACTCTCTGGGTCGCTTTAATTCGCTGATGATCAGTTTTTTGATCTCCAGCGTTGTTATCTTTTTGATCTCAGGAAAATTCAAGCACCTTAAACAGCGCACCTACAAAGTCGTTGCCGTGTTCTGTGCGTTTATCATCAGCCTTGTTACTGTGGATACTCTGGCGCGCTTGGTTGTGGCGCCCAGTTATTTTTCAAATCAACAATCCGGTCTGCAGGTGTCTGACAGCACCTATAAAGTGACCATATCGGATGCCCCCGCTGCTGTGAGGAACTATCCCCGCCCCTCGCCTGGATTTCCTGACTTGGATTGCACCGTAACCATGGACAATCGAGGTTTCCGCAACTTGACCTCTTTAACCCAATACGATGTGGTCGCGCTGGGGGACTCTTTTACTGAGGGGTTTTATGTGTCGGACGATCATCCTTGGCCGGTTGCACTTGCCAAAAGAAGCGGCCTTGCGGTATGCAATCTGGGTATATCCGGAGCGGGGCCCCTGATGTATCTAAAGACCCTGAATAAGTTCGGCAAATTTCTATCTCCAAAAATTGTAATCTGCATGCTGACCGAGACAAGTGAATTTAATACCGCAATCAGCGATACGAGATTGAATGCATTTCGTGCAGAACTCGCAACAAACGAGAGGGCAACACACAGAAAAAACGTAAGCCCGCCTGACCCATCAATCGTCAAACGTCTCAATTCTTATTATCATCGATCGCCTATAAAAATTGCATTTAACAATTTTTGCAAACGTGATTTAACGCGTATTAATTTATATGAAAATATTGAAGCGCTTGACATACTCTCTTGGATACCTGTTTGTATTCCGGTTGGCAAAAATGCCAAATACTACAATTTTACACCCAACCGCCTGTTGAGTTTCTATATTCCTGAAGACAAATTCTTGGCCTCTGCAGGATGGAAAACAGCCAAATTTGCAATTTAAGGAGATGCAACGCCTCTGCCAAAAAGCCAATATCCGCTTCATGATTGCTTATGCGCCCAACAAAATCCATGTCAGTCTGCCCCTGATTTAAAATCGCTTACCCCAGGACAAAGTGCGGGCTTTCGCAACCTTGAAATCCAAGAAAAAACTGCCGCCTGCGCCGATATTCTATGTCAACTTGTTTCAACGACTATCTGTTCAGGAAAATACACCTTCCCAATTTTGCAAACAAAACAACATTGAACACATCAGCATCACAAGTCAGTTGCGCGCAAAGATGGCTCAAGGCGAGCAGGTCTATTTTACTTATGATTCCCATTGGACACCCTTAGGCCACCAGGTCGTGGCGGATGTCATTCATCATCGGTTAAGCGATAAAACCACATCTGATAAAATTTGACTTAAGCCTCTCTCCACGGAGGTTGTTTATTTTTATCGTAAAGACAATCGCCAACGACCAGATGGTCCATCTCTGTTCGCATAAAGCAACGATAGGCATCTTGCGGGGTGCATACAATGGGTTCACTTCTCACATTGAAGCTGGTGTTGACGACACAACCCACGCCGCTTTGGGCTTTGAATGCATTAATAAGCTTCCAAAAACGGGGATTGTTCTCTTTACTGACCGTGTGGATACGGGCTGAAAAGTCAACATGGGTAATAGCGGGAAGCTGTGATCGTGCCACGTTGATGCGTTGAGACAACCCCAACTGGTGATATTTTCGAGGTAGCTTAAGACGAATTTCATTCCTTACCGGCGCCACCAGCAACATAAATGGAGACAACCCGTTCAGCTCGAAAAGACGATGATAGTCTTCCACCATTACAGATGGCGCAAAGGGCCTGAAACTTTCACGATGCTCTATCTTTAGATTAATTTTTTTCTGCATCTCCGGGTGGCGTGGATCACCAAGAATACTACGATTCCCCAATGCCCTTGGCCCCCACTCCATGCGACCTTGAAACCATCCGACGATTTTGCCTTGGGCCAGCAACAATGCTACTGATTTGCATAAAGTATCTATCGAATCGAAATGTTGAAACACCGCACCGAATCGTTGGTTCTACGCACACACATCGCGATGTGAAAAGGAGGGTCCCAGATATGCGCCCTGCATGCGATCTTGACCATCACTTTCGACGGTTCGCTTAACACCGGCATGAATATGGAGTGCCGCGTAGGCAGCCCCCAATGCGCCACCCGCATCACCGGAAGCCGGTTGGATCCACAACCGTATAAAAACTGACCGCTTTAACAGCTTCCCATTGGCCACACAATTTAGGGCCGCTCCACCGGCCATGACTAAATTGAGACAATCGGTCAAAGCATGCGCCGTTTCGGCCAACCGCAGCACAATCAATTCAGTTACCTGCTGAATGGCCAAGGCAAGGTCCATATAACCCTGATCGAGACGCGACTCGGGCTGCCGCTCGGGCAGGCGGAACAACCGCTGCCACAGCTTTGCGTTGCACATGCGCGAACCCGTCGCAAAGTCGAAATAGTCCATATTCAGAACAAAGGAGCCGTCCTTTCGTATATCAATCAGCTGCTCTCGAATGGCTGAATAATATCGCTGGGTACGATCACTGTGTGGATCCCCATAGGGTGCCAGCCCCATAAGTTTATATTCACCGTCATTTACCTTAAAGCCACGCCATGCGGTAAAGGCCGAGTACAACAGCCCCAAGGAATGAGGAAAACGGATTTCTTTAAGTATTTCAATCTCGCGCCCGCATCCATAGCCGATGGTGGTCGTCGCCCATTCGCCGACGCCGTCAATGGTCAAGATAGCTGCTTTGTCAAAAGGAGAAGGGTAATAGGCGCTGGCGGCATGACTCAGATGATGCTCCGGGAATAACATCCGAGGTTGTCGCTTAAAGGGTCTGCCATGAATCTGCGTCAGGGCGTCCCGGAGCATCTTTCGCATGAACAGTTTTTCTTTCACCCACACGGGCATCGCGGTCAAAAAACTGCGCAATCCAAAAGGGGTATACGCATAATAGGTCTCCAAGAGCCTTTCGAACTTCAGAAGCGGCTTATCATAAAAAACAATATAATCCAGATCGGTCAGTCTAACCGCGGCCGCATTGAGTACAAACCGGATTGCATCCGCCGGAAAAGCGGCATCATGTTTGAAGCGCGAGAATCGCTCCTGTTGTGCCGCTGCAATGATTTTTTCTCCGGAAAGCAGAACAGCGGCACTGTCATGATAGTAAGCGGAAATACCAAGAATCAACATGGGCTACCCACGCGTTGCACTGCATGCATATCAAGACCGTTACACGCTTAAACAGATCATCGACACATACTGTCATCTAAAAAGATGGCTAAAAGAGAGTATAAATAAAGGGTGCAATTGCAGATCCACCAGCGTAGACGATTAAAAAACCTAAGAGCAGCAGACAGAGTATCATCGGCGCCAACCAGTACCTTTTTCTATCCCGGAAAAAATCCCATAAATCGTTAAGAAGCTCCATAGAAGGCAATCTTTCAGAAAGGTTTTTCAAGGTGCCGATGGACAAATACAGATTGGTTACCGCATTTCCAGAGCTTTAAGGATAGAGGGTCAGCACCCATGAGACGGCGCCAAAGGGCAATAGGCGTAAGAACGAAGAAAAAAAGAAAAGCTAAAATTACCTGAGAAGAAAGCATGCTTGACGCTTTAGAGAACCCAAACCATAACGGCGACAAAGGTGCGAACAGCGAAGGAACCATCAAAGCTGCAATTAAAACCAGGACGGCAGGTATGGTGATGCGACTTTCTGCGGCTAAAAAGGACCAAACGAGCAAAATTATAAAAATTGCCAACCCTGTATCCCGTGCACGTTTTTTTGTTTTCCATAGTTGCCATCGCGTGGTTTAATATTGCCATCTGGATGGATATCAAAACAATCATCGGGGTTCAAGATTACAAATGGTTTATCGTTTCCGCAATCTTCTCAAACCATTCGAGATGGCACCATCGCCGTTTTCCCCCCACCGGGGACCAGGCCGCCAACGAAAGGTCCGGACATGAATCGTATCACTCGCTTTTTTGCCAAAGCCATATTAGCAGGACTTAGCGCTTTGCTGTGCCCGGCCATGTGGATCGCTTGCACACCCATGATCCCCATGGGCAAAGTGATGGGCCCCAAAACCTATCGCGTAGGCACTCAAATTTATACGCAAGGCTATAAACGCAACTATAATCTTCACATACCCACGAACTATGACGGCCAAAATGCACTGCCCCTGGTGGTGGTGATCCACGGTGCGTTTGATACAGCGGAAGGCGTAGAAAAAGTCACCCAATTCAGTGCCCTGGCCGACCGCGCAAACTTTATCGTGCTATATCCCAACGGCATCAGCCTGCTGGGTTTTCTACAGCATTGGAATGCCGGCCATTGCTGTGGTAAAGCCGCCCAAATCAACATCGACGATGTGGGATTTGTCGCCGCAGCCATAAAAGCCACGATCAAGAGGCTGAAAGTGGCTCCCGACAAGATCTACATGATCGGATTTTCCAATGGTGGTATGTTTGTACACCGCTTTGCCGCTGAAAAAGGAGGGATGTTAGCCGGTGCCGCCGTGCTGGCGGGCTCGATCTGCAGCCATGGCGACGAAGATTATGCCAATTGGCAGATCCCACCACCCGAAGTGCCCCTGCCCATGTTGCTGATGCACGCTGAAGATGATGAAAGCGTGCCTTTTTATGGAGAGCAGAGCCAACGCGGTGGCGGGCCCAGCACCTATTGCACGGTAGCGGAATCAGTGGCTTTCTGGCGGCAAAACAACGGCTGCAATGATCCGGCCATAGAACGTTCGCTGTTTGAAGGTACCGTTTGCCTGAAACAGTGGCACCATTGCAACAGCACTCAAGTGGTTGAGCTTTATGCTATCAAAAAATGGGGGCATATTTGGCCGGGCCGCTACTTTACAGCCCAACTCAAGCCGGATCATCCCATGAAGTCGTTTGATGCGGCCCAGATCGCATGGCAATTTTTCAAAGATCACAGCCGCTAGGATTATTGGATTTTGGGTCTTTGGTCTTTGGATTTGGGGGGTTACCGGCGAACCCCAGCGGCTTTCGCTTGAGGCATCTCCGGTGCTTTGCTGCGGTAATTACGCCAGCACAAAGGATCGGAAGCCAGATAATCGCCGGTCATCTGATAAGCGGCACCGCGACAGCCGTAACAATACTCGGCTTTATCGCAGGTATTGCAGGGGCCTTTTATGGTTTGACGGTGATTTTTCAGATCTTTGCGCACCTGGCTGTTGGATAAAATCTCTTTAAGCGGTGTATTGCGAATATTGCCCATGGAAAGGTTTAATCCTACACAGGGCATCACGTCCCCTTTGGAATTCACGAGACATGAGAACAGATGGCGCAAACAGCGATTGCCCACCAAGGGCGGTTGGGGTTCCCATTCAAGACCATAGTCTTGAGCATCGATTCCGGCCAATGATTTAAACAATTCATGAATTTCATCAGGTGCCACAAATAGCCAGCGATTGTTTAACGCGTTGGCCTGAGGTGTTATGATTTCAAAATAGGGTGCAATGCCCTGATCTCGCAGCCACTGCCAAAATTTCGGCAACTCGGGCAGATTGGGCCGACAAATGATCGTACTGACAGCTAAAAAAGCGTTGTCCGAGGGATAACCGGCCGCTTTTAAGGCCGCCAGAGCCGCATGAATTATATCGTAGGCACCCTTTTTTCCGGCAAGCTTATCTTGTAAACTCTCGTCAAAACTATTCATTTTTAGAACCACCCGAACGCGCTGGTCGAAAAGAAATTGCGCCAAAGCGGGTGTTACGCCTGAACCGTTGGTAAACATCTCCACTTCAAGGTCCTGGCCGCAGATGAATGCGATCAATTCCTTAATTTGGGGATAAATGGTGGGCTCGCCCCCCAGGATAATGATTTTTTTAGCCCCCAATGCTTTGCCTTGCATGATAACATCTTGAATTTCTTCTATATTAAGCTCTTCCTCAAGAAAGTCCGAGTGGGGTACATAACAATAGGGGCAACTGAAGTTACAGCGCAAGCTGAACTCAATCTCCATGGTCAACAGCCGATTTTCTTCAGCCGCTTTCTTAATTGCAGGCATGGACTGCTCAAAATTGGATGTCCCACTGGAACAACTTCCCATATGGCAGAGCCTTTCAGACAGAACGATTTTAGGCAAGGCGACAAGGTACGCTGATTTGTATCTTACGTCAAGGCGATATCCAAATTTGTCAACGACCTGCAAATCTGAGATGCCTCCGTTAAATAATCGCTGGGGACGCCCCTTGATCCAATGCCACAAGGGACACCAGCGGGGTTTTTTTGTTTGATTTTTTTTAGGGCACCAGTTTATATAATGGGGTTTACAACAATTGAACTGTCCGGGGCCTTGCAAAGAGCTGAGATTCGTCCCGACGCAAACTTTGTGGCGGGTGATTCAGAATGGGTAAAGCCCGAATTTTGAAACCAGATGAAGATTTGCATATCTACTCGCCGCGCTGCAAGAGGCACAACCCCAAGGCGCACGATGGCGTTAACCCGATTCAAGTTTCCCTTTTTGATCAGTCGCCAACTTTTGAAACCCGTGCTGACGGTGATGCTGAATATAGGCTTGCAGCAACGAATATCTCGACTTATACTAACGCTTTTAGTCAAAAACCGATTGTTATCGGCTATTCAGAAAGGATCCTTTGATGGATGTTTATATCAATGACATGACGCTTTTTATGCCCAATAAAGCGGTCACCAATGATGAGATTGAAAATGTGTTGGGTAAAATCAACGGGTTCCCCTCCAAAGCCAAGCGCGTGGTGCTCAAAAACAATGGGATCAAAGAACGCTACTATGCTGTTGACCCGGAAACCGGCCAAATGACCCATACCAATGCCCAGATGTGTGCCGAGGCGGTTAAAAAATTAAAACCCTACAGCGATTTTTCCCTCGAACAAATCGAGTGTTTATGCTGTGGCACCACCACCCCGGACCTGCTCTTTCCGGGCCACGCTTTGATGGTCCAGGGCGAATTGGCTTTGCCCCCCGGCGAGGCCGTTACTACGGCCGGCATCTGCATTTCAGGCATGCTGGCCCTTAAATATGCCTATATGAATGTAGCCTCCGGCGTCTCCCAAAACGCCGTAGCGGTGGGTTCTGAAATGGCATCCTCTTTTACGCGCGCCAATTTCTTGTCCACCAACGGCCAAGCGGACCATGATATTGAAAAGCGGCCTTTGCTGGCATTTGATGCCGATTTTTTGCGCTGGATGCTTTCAGATGGCGCTGGGGCGGCGTATCTGTCCAACCGGCAACTGCCGGACAAGCTGTCTTTGCGCGTAGACTGGATCGACTACATGGCCTTTGCGGGGGAACTGGATACTTGCATGTATGGTGGCGGCGTAAAAAATGACGACGGCACCGTTACAGGCTGGCGCCAGGTTGAAAACATCGATGCCGATCAGTCGAAACATATCATGGCCATCAAGCAGGATATTCGGTTGCTGGGCCATAACATTATCCAAACTTTTGAGCGGGCCTTGCGCACAACCATTGAAAAACACCAGCTTAAAACCGAATCCATTGATTGGTTTTTGCCGCACTACTCGTCGGCTTATTTTCGGGACAAGTTCTACGGCGGCATGCAAAACATCGGTTTTGAAATTGATTATGATCGATGGTTTACGAATCTGCCCACCATGGGAAATACGGGCAGCGCTGCCATTTACATCATATTAGCGGATTTGATGCAGACCCAGCGCTTTAAAAAAGGTCAGCGGGCGCTCTGCTTCATTCCCGAAAGCGGAAGATTCGCCCATTGTTTCATGCATTTGACAGTGGTTTAACCTTGGTTTGGCACCTTGCAGGGCTTGCCAGAGGAAGGAGCGACCACCCAATCAAACGGAAAAATTCATGAAGGTAACCGAAGTACCCCAGGATCGGGGAATGATCGGCGGCCAGATCAAAGAGGTCTGCTACGCCTTAGATGATAAGGGTCGCTACACCCTGGCCGGGAGCGCCGGCTGGGAACCCAAAAACGTGGCCAACGACCAAGCCTGGGCTTTGATAAAAGAAGCCGTTGAAGAGACCCTTGCTAAAATTGAAGCCGGCAAATTAAGCCCTTTGGCCTACCATATGGCTCGAAATCAAATGACGGTGGGATTGTTGGCCGATTACGTGGGATTTAACCGGCTCAAAGTGTGGTGGCATCTTAAACCTGCCGGTTTTCGGCGAATGGCTTCCCATACACGCAAACGCTATGCCCAGGCCTTAAACCTCGATCTGAATGCATTGGCAACGGTTCCGGATCAGCACACGACCTCAAAAGGATCTCATGATTAAAATTGACTTTGACCACATCCAATCGGCGCATTGTGAGAGTGGGGTCACTTCTAACTTGATGCGCCATTATGGGTTGGATATCAGTGAAGCATTGGCTTTCGGTATCGGTTCAGGACTTTTTTTCGCTTATCTGCCGTTTATCAGAATCAACAAACTGCCCTTGACCACCTATCGGTGCGAATTGGGCGGCATTTTAAAACGGGTTGCCAAACGAATCGGCGCGCGGGTGCGCTGGCAAAAGTTTAAATCACACGATGCGGCCATGACCGCCATGGATGACCTGTTGGCAGAAGGCACTCCGGTAGGCTGCCGCACCGGCGCCTATTGGCTACCCTATTTCCCACCGGCATTTCGGTTTCACTTTAACATGCACAACCTGGTGGTATATGGTAAAAACAGCAAAGACTACCTGATCAGCGACCCGGTACTGCCGGATGCGGTACGCTGCCAGCGGGACGATTTGATCAAGGCCCGTTTTGCCAAAGGTCCGCTGTCTCCCAAAGGCGCCATGTATGTGTTGGAAAATGTGCCCCGGCAAACAGATTTTGCCAGGGCCGTCACCCAGGGGATCAAGGAAGTGGGCCGGCGCATGATCAAGACGCCCGGGCCTATTGTAGGCGTTCGCGGCATACGATTTTTAGCCGGTCAGGTGGAAAAATGGCCCAAAAAACTTGGCAAACGGCGCGCATCCCTCTATGTCGGACAGCTCATCCGAATGCAGGAAGAGATCGGCACCGGCGGCGGCGGCTTTCGCTTTATGTATGCCGCCTTTTTACAGGAAGCGGCTGCCATTTTAGGCAAGGATCAATTGTTGGGTATTTCCCAGGCCATGACCGATACCGGTGATCAATGGCGCAAAGTCGCTGTTATCGGCGCCAGGATCTGCAAAGGAAGGGCAGCTGAAACGGACACCTATGCTGAGATGGCCAATCTGCTCAGAGATTGCGCCCAGAGAGAAAAAACGATTTACAAGGAGTTGTTGGCTGCGATTTAGGCCAAAAATTTTCCATGTCTCTAAAAGAAAAACTCAAACATCTGCTGGTGAAAGAACTCAACATCGAGGATGTGACCCCGCAAGATATCAAAGATGATGACCTGCTGTTTGGCGACAAATGGGGCCTGGATTCAATTGATGCCGTCGAGATTGTCTTTTTTGTTGAAAAGCATTTTAACGTGGCGATGAAAGACATGAAAGAGGCTCGCCCCGCCTTGCAATCGGTGGAGACGTTAGCGGCCTTCATTGAGGCCCGGACAGAATCATGAAGCCCCTCTTACCTGTGGCCGTGGTCGGTATCGGATGCATTTGTGCGCCGGGTCCCACATTGGACAAGTGTATGGCAGCTCTGTTTGCCGGCCATCGACACCCGTCCCTGCCCACCCGGTTTCCCATTCCCAACGGTTTCTCATTTCCGGTGTTTGAAGTGCCAGACACGTATCTGCCGAGCACCGCCCAAGACAAAGTTTCTCAGCGCACCAACTTGCTGGCACTGACTGCTGCAGACCACGCATTTCAAGATGCCGGCCTGAAATCCGATACCCTATCCCATTTGCGTGTGGGGGTATGTCTGGGCACCAATGTCGGTGGTTCCCTGGGCAACGAAAACCTTTTCCAAGACCTCAATCCCAAAGACAAGTCCCACATTGCGCCCATCGATCGATTTATGGTGAGCAACCCGACAGCGGCGTTAATGGAGACATATCAAACCAATGGACCGTTTCAAACCGTGGTTAATGCCTGCTCGGCCGGCAATGATGCCATTGGTATCGCAGCCGGCTGGATTGATGCCGGTTGGTGTGACTTGGTGCTGGCTGGTGGCGCTGATGAGCTCTATCAAGTCACCTATGTGGGTTTCAAATCGCTATTCATCAACTCGGATGCGCCCTGCCAACCCTTTGACTTAAATCGCAAGGGACTGAACTTGGGCGAAGGGGCCGCCATCTTTTTGCTGGCCTCGCCGGCATTGTGTCAACGCCTGAATTTGGTGCCTCGTGGCTACGTGCTGGGTTATGGGGTTGCCGCAGACGCCTATCACTTCACCCATCCCAGACCCGATGGCGCCGGTCTCCACCGTGCCCTGGACGATGCGTTTGCACAAACCGATCTGACCCCGCAGGATATCGCCTTTATCAATGTCCACGGCACAGGCACCCAAGGCAACGATCGGGTGGAAGCCACGGTGCTCAATGCGCGCTTTGCCGGAACACCCTTTGTTTCCACCAAAGGCTATACGGGCCATACTTTAGGGGCTGCCGGACCGGTGGAGGCGGCCTTTAGTCTGGCTTGTTTGCAACGTCAGCAAATTCCCCGTACGGCAGGTTTTGATACCCCCGATCCGGAGATCAGTGCCGTTCCCACGACGGAAAATTGTGCCATAGAAGGCACTGCGGCCATTTCCCAGACACTTGCTTTTGGCGGCAGCAACTCGGTCTTGATTTTGGGCAAAGGCGGGCCATTATCGTGAAAGCGGCAATCCTTGGCATAGGTGCATTGGGCGGATTTGGCTGCGGCATCACGGCCCTGGAGCATGCTTTGGCCCAAACCCCACCCATAGGCCAATGGGTTGATTTTGACACCACGCAGGGCCCGATCCGCGTGCCGGGACTTCTGGCCGATCCCAGCGCGCTGGTCGACTATATGCCCAAACGCACCTTGCGCCGCATGGATCACAACAACCGCGTAGCGCTGACAGCCGCTTTTTTAGCGCTTTCGGACGCCGGTATTTTAGAAAAAAAAGACCGGGGCCGGCTGGGCATTATTGTCGCCACCGGTTATGGTGCGACCTGCAACAATTTTGACTTTCAGCACCTTTCCAGCGACGGTGCCGACTTCTGTGGCTCCCCCACTAAGTTTTCTAATTCTGTTCACAATGCCGCCGCAGCCTATATCTCCATTTCATTGGCTGAAAACGGCCCCAATCACTCCATTAGCCATCTGGATATGTCCTTTCCTGCAGCCATCATGACGGCCCTCCAATGGCTGCGGGAAGATCGCGTCGACAAGGTCCTGGTGGGCGGTACAGACGAATTTTGCAAAGCCATTGCCTATAAATGGCATTGTGATCATATGGCATCCGAGCCGCATGACCCGATATGGCCATTGGAAGCCGCACCCCCGATGGTGGGCGAAGGGGCCTGTTTTTTTGTGCTCTCGCCTGCCAATGACATTGCGCCGGCTTACGGGGTGATCCAGCGGATCGCAATGGAACGCAACACCCGTCATCCGGATAACTTGCCCCCGGCCGGCGCTTATATTGTTTCCGCTGATGCATCACCGCACCAGATACAAGTCCTGTGTAACGCGCTGCCCGACCACGCAACCGTGGCGGCATATCCCTACATTTATGGCGTGATGCCGGTGGGTGCAGCCTTTGATCTGGCCATTGCCACGCTTTGCTTAAAACACGGCAAGATCTTTGCGTCCAAGTCACAAGAACATATACCGCTGCCCAACGGGCCAATATGCTGCTTTCAATTTGGCATTGGGGGCACCTCAAGCTGGTTCATTGTTGACCAGGGGACTCACCCGGCGTAAAACGCACCGGGCAGTTTTTAAATGGCTTCTATTTTTGCTGGGCAGAGGATTCCTGATGCTGCGTATCATTTCGCTATGGAGATAAAAACAGCAATATGATTGAAGTGCAAGGCCTTTGCAAGCATTATCCCGGGGCGTCCAAAGCGGCCGTAGACGATCTGCATCTGTCCATTGCCCATGGAGAGGTCTTTGGTTTACTCGGTCCCAACGGTGCCGGAAAAACCACCACCATCTCCATGCTAAGCACTATTTTGCAGCCGGATCAGGGTACCATTGTCCTGGATGGCGTGGACATAAGGCAACACCCCAGACAGGCCAGGCAAAACATCGGCTTGGTACCCCAGGAGATCGCCCTTTATCCTGAACTGACCGCATGGGAGAATCTGGCCTTTTTTGGCCGCTTGTACGGGTTGCATGGCCGGTATTTAAAAAACTGCATTCAAAGTGCGCTAACTTCCGTTGGATTAGAAACCAAGGCTCACCAGAAGGTGGCCGCCTATTCCGGCGGTATGAAGCGGCGCACCAATTTAGCTGCCGGAATCTTGCATGGGCCCAAACTTCTCTTTTTGGACGAACCGACGGTTGGGGTGGATATCCAATCCCGTCAACTTATTCTGGACAGATTGGCGCAGATTCAGACTGCCGGAACCACCATGATCTACACCACCCATTACATGGAAGAGGCGCAGCAGATCTGCGATCGGGTGGCTATTATGGATGCCGGTAAAATACTCGTGCAGGGACCGCCGGACGAATTGATCGATCAGGCAACTGACTGTCAAAACTTAGGCGCGCTTTTTCTCCGTCTGACAGGAAAAAAGTTGCGGGATTGAATAAGAGAAACCGCCATGCCACGATTTTTCGCCACCATTCATAAAGAGTTATTGCTGCTCCGTCGTGATCGATCCGGACTGCTGGTGTTGTTTTTCATGCCGGCCATCTTGGTGCTGGTAATGACCCTGGTTCAGGAAAATGCATTCGAAACCCTCAGCGAAGGCAGCGCCCGCATTCTTTTTCTGAATTTCGACCAGCAAGATATCGGACATCGAATTGAGACCACACTATCGCAGACCAAAGGGGTTACCCTAGTCCAAACCATTAAAGAAAACATACCCGATGAGGCGTCTGCCGTTACTGCTGTTTCACGCGGTGAATTCCAAATGTGCCTCATCGTGCCGGCCGGCCTGACGACCGCCGTGCGCACCAAGGCACGCCAATCGGCACAACAGGCCTTATCCATTACCGTTACCCAACCCAAGCTGGATCCAGGGCCGACGCAACTGGAACTGTTCTTCGATCCCACGGTGTTGGGTGGGTTTCGTTCGGCCGTGCAGCATTTGATTGAACTGATGCTGCTGGGTATCGAGGTGGAAGAGAAAACAAAGGCCTTGTCCGATCTGCTGCCCATCAAGATTCAAGCAAGTCTTGAACAGGACATGGGGCCAGTGCCCCCCCATATTGCTGCTACCCTTTCCTCTGCATTACAATTGCGGTGGGACACCACACCTATCCTGAGCATCGAACAGAGCGTGGCGCGACTGGAAGCGATATTCAAAGCCCCCAACTCAGTTCAACACAATGTTCCGGCCTGGTCTCTTTTCGGCGTCTTTTTTATAGTTTTGCCCTTGGCCGGCTCATTTATCAAAGAGCGTCTATGCGGTGCCCAGCAGCGTATGCTGGCCATGCCGGTCTCTTATCTCACCATCGTGGCCGGCAAGGTGGGTGCTTACATTTTGGTGTGCTTGGTGCAGTTCACGCTTATCCTGGGTCTCGGCAAATGGCTGCTGCCCCTACTGGGCAGCCCAATTTTTGAAATCGGCCCATCGCCCATGGCCGTCATCTGCGTGGCCTTGTGCGCCACGTTGGCCGCCATCAGTTATGGCATTCTATTGGGAACCGTCATCAACAGCTATGAACAAGCAGCCATGTTCGGCCCCATCTCCATCGTACTGGCCGCGGCCATCGGCGGTATCATGGTGCCGGTGTACGCCATGCCGGTTTTTATGCAGCGCATCAGTATTATTTCGCCGTTGGCGTGGGGCCAAAATGCCTTTTTGGAATTGTTTGTGCGCGGCGGACAATTGAGCACCGTGGGGACTGAAATCGCTTGTTTGTTGGGTTTTTCGATTCTGTGTATTGGCATTTCGTGGTGGTGGTTTGGCCACCGGATTCAACGCGGCATCTAAAAAATACTGACATAGGATGATGCATGAAAGATAAAATCAAACAACTCATCTCGGGCCCAGCGTCCAATGACAGGCCATTTATCTATAACGGTGCAAGTCAGGCTGAGATCCGCATCCAAAGCCGGCAGGTCCAGACGATGCTGGCGCAAAGCAGCGGCCATGCACCCGTTTGTTTGTGTACGGAAAATTATGGCCATCTGACCGCTGCCTTGCTTTCCGCCCTTTCCGGTGATGTCCCGTTGATTTTACCCTATGCCTTCTCCAAGCAGGCCTTGATAGAGACCTACCAAGCACTGGCGTATCATCGGGCATTGACGGATGCCTCCCTGTCGATACCCCAAGGTGTCAGCGCGTTGGATCTCAATCAATTGCCTGAAACCGCACCGGCGTCGGCCGACCGCAACGCACTTGGACCGGATGATCTTTGGGTCTATCTTTTTACCGGCGGCTCAACAGGAAAACCTAAAACCTGGACCAAATCCGTACGTAACCTTTTATCCGAAGCCTATAATATCGTAGAGACTTTTAATATCACTGCCGATGATATCATATTGGCCACCGTACCACCCCACCATATCTACGGTCTTCTTTATGCGGTACTCGCGCCATTGGTGTCCGGTGCCCTGGTCGTGGCCGAAACCCCCACCTATCCCAACGAGATCGTTCAGGCACTGGAACGCACCCAAGCCACGGTTCTGGTCAGTATACCGCCGCACTACCGGGCGCTTAAAACCCATTCATTTTCCAAACATCACTTGAAGCGGGCCTTTTCATCAGCAGGGGCCCTGGCTCCGGAAGACGACCTGGCTTTTTACGAAGCCACCGGAGTGGCCGTTACGGAAGTTTACGGTTCCACCGAAACCGGCGGTATCGCATACAGACAACGGGCTCTGGGGCAATCTGAATTAAGGCCCTTTGAATGCGTGGACTGGAAAATTGACCATGACATGTTATGCGTAAAATCGCTCTTTTTATCCTCTGAGCTGAGACGGGATGAGGAAGGTTATTTTCAAACTGCGGATCGGGTCGAAGTAAATCAAAATCAGGAATTCAAGCTTTTAGGTCGTGCCGATGGCATCATTAAAGTGGCCGGTAAACGCGTCGACTTAACCGCTGTTGCACAAACACTAAAGCAGCTCCCCGGGGTTCAGGACGCTTATGTTTTTTCGCGACCGGTGGAAAAAGGGCGCGAAAATGAAATCCTGGCGCTAATTGAAGGCGACGTGCCAATAGACAAACTGCATGAACAACTGAAATCCAGACTCGAACCTTACGCGCTACCCCGGAAAATCCGGGTGGTCGGAAAAATACCGATTTCCAAAGTCGGCAAGTACGATCGCGTGGCGATTGAAAAAATATTTTCATAAATCCCCCGGGGGGAGGCGCAGTTCCCTGTCCCGGCTATGGCAAACGAATGAACGGTCCACCCCATGACCCCAACAGATAAGCCAAATGGCCCCGCTGCTCGAGAAGAACGCTCCCTGACCCGCGATCTTGTGCGCCTCTTACCGCTTTGCCTGTTTTTTGCAGCAATGGCCGTCCTGTTGAGAAATGATACGGTGCGCGCCTACCTGTTTGATTTCAAAAATATCCGTCTGATTCTGCAGGGTGCCGGCACCCCATTGAACCGCTGGGTGAGTGTGGGCATTTTCGTATCAGGTGGCTCCCTATTGGTCGCTATGGGCGTCCCCCGCCTATGGATCAGTGCGATTGCCGGGGCCATTTACGGCGCCGCCTTGGGAACGGGATTGGGTTTGCTGGCCTCGCTGATGGGTTCCGCTGCGGTTTACCATGCGGGTCGAAAATTTTTCGGCACACTGGTCCAGCGTCGTTTAGGAGAACGGGTCGGCCTGTGGCAGCGGCGCTTTCAAGAAAATGCATTTTGGTGGGTTCTGTATGGTCGCCTGGTGCCCTTTGCCAATGCCACCGTGACCAGTTTGTTGTGTGGGTCCTGCAAGGTTCCTTTCCGGCCTTTTCTCGCCGGATCCCTGTTGGGCTTCATTCCTTTGGCCCTGGTCTTCACCGTCTTCGGCAGCGGAGGGATCAAAGGGAATTATTACCAGATCGGATTGGGTATCTTTCTCATCGCCGTCGTCGTACTCATACGAAGGATATTTAAAAAGCTGCGTCCAACCCGATCAGAAAAAGCAGGGAGGCAACCATGACACCCCTAGGCGCTGTCAATGCACTTTATCCCATGCCCACCACCTTGGTGGGCACAACGGTGAACGGTAAAGCCAATTTTCTAGCTGTGGCCCATGTGGGCATCCTCAACCATGGGACACCTCAATACCTATCCCTCGGTTTGTCCAAAAGTCATTATTCCAATACCGGTATACGTGAAAA
>JBNLFN010000092.1:0-15185 GCA_050305555.1 Desulfobacteraceae bacterium
TCTGAGTCGAATTTTATATTGATACCATAGGCGGCAAAATCGAGTTTTTTACCGGATATGATCGGGTTGTTGGGGTTGGTCAAAATTTCAAAAAGGTCCGCCTCGGTTAAGTGCTCGAATATGGCGCGCACCGGTAGTCGCCCGACAAATTCGGATTCAAAGCCAAAAGCGATCAAATCCTCGGATTTTACCTGCCCCAGAAGGGCTGCCTCCTCAGATGCGTCGCTGATGTTTGCACCAAACCCTATGGTTTTGGCACTCAGTCGTTTTTTTAAAATTTTGTCCAATCCGGCAAAAGCCCCGCTCATTATGAACAGGATGTTTTTGGTATTGATGCCCGAGCTGTCACGCTCACCGGTTTTTCGAAAACGTTCGATCTCCTGGAGCATGGATATGGGATCGTGGGGCACTTTGAGATCCACTTCGGTCTCTTCCATAGGTTTGAGCAATGCCCGCTGTACACCGGTGCGAGATACATCAGCCCCCACCAGATTATGGGCTGAGGCGATCTTGTCAATTTCATCGATATAGATGATGCCATATTGGGCGCGGTCGATATCTCCATCCGCTTCCCGCACCAAGTCACGCACCAGGTCCTCCACGTCGCCGCCCACATAGCCTGTTTCGCTAAATTTGGTGGCATCGCCCTTAACAAAAGGCACGCCGATTTTATTGGCAATCAAACGGATGATATAGGTTTTACCCACTCCTGTAGGACCCAGCATTAAGATGTTGTTTTTAATGCTGCCCACCATGTTTCCCAGCTCTTGGGTTGTGGACAACTGGTGGCGAATGCGGTTAAAATGGGTACAGATCTTGGTGGCAATGATCGCTTTGGCGCTATCTTGTTTGATGATGTACTGGTCCAGATAGGCGATCAGCTCTTCCGGTTTGAGATCGAAATTGATTTGCGTGCGCTCGCCAATGGTCGGTTCCACCGTATCGCTACCTGCCGCTTGGCTCATGGCAATGGGACTCGACAGTTTGACATTCCCGCCAAACTTCTTGGCCAGGAATTCACCCAACTCTTTTTCGATCTCTTTGGGATCGGGTAATTTCTCATTGTAAAGTGTCATAACGCAGTTACTATAATCACCCCTATTTGTGAATGCAAGCGGGTCTGAGAATCGATATGTAACCTTTTCAACAGTTAAACGTTATAAAGGCAGCGTGACTCAATTCGAAACACTATATCAAAGGCACCGGGAACGGTTGTTCTATTATTTACTGCGTTTGACCGGTGATTATGACCTATCCGGTGATATTGTTCAGGAGAGCTTTGTCCGTTGTTTGGGCCGCTATGGTGATAGTATCTCTAATATCACTTTGCTGTATAAAGTGGCGCGGAATCTTGTCATTGACCATATTCGCAAGTCGGACCGTAATGAACCCCTGGAGCAGCAACAACCAGCTGATTCGACGGATATTGAACATCAAGTGATGGTTCTTGAGCGCTACCGAAATGTGCTTGACGCATTAAAAACATTGAGTTTCCAAGACCGGGAGCTCCTGAGTTTGGTGGCCAATGAAACTTTGTCGTACCGGGAAATCGCTTCGATTCTTGGCGTCACTGAAAACAGCACTAAAGTCAGGGTCCACCGGGCCCGTAAACGGTTGCGCCATGCAATGGCCAAATGAGGTGAAACATGACAGAACATTTGATAAGCATGTTTATCGATAATGAACTTGATCTGGACGAGAAAATCGATTTCGTGGAAATCGTTCATTCAGATTCAGCTTACAAAGCAGAGACCGTTGACTTAATTTGCCAGGAAAAAGAACTGAGACAGAGACCCGTCGGAACAGTCCCTCCTTTTGAGGCCCAACCTTTCCGTAAGCAATGGCGTTTTCAATGGTTGCGTTCAGCGTTGATCGGTTTGACCTGTGCGGTTGCCATTGTTTTTTTCTGGACAAACCTGGCTCCATTTCACCCTGAAGATGCTAAGCAAGCGTTAAAGTCTCATCGCTTTATTATCTATCAGCCGGATATAAAGAGTGCTGAAATCACCGGCAGCTTTACGGGTTGGCAACCCCAAAAAATGAATCCTGCCGGCACTTCGGGATATTGGGAAACAGAGATTGAGCTCTCCAGCGGTGAACATCGATTTGCATACATATTGAATCGTCGTGAGCGTATTCCAGATCCCACCGTTCCAATTCGCGAAAAAGATGACTTTGGTGGTGAAAATTCAATTTTGAGTCTCTCCCTATGAAAACAGTGCGAATCCTTCCAATCGCGCTGCTCCTGTTTTTGATATGCATCGGATGTGCCTCACATTACTATCGTACCGAGGGGGATGGTGTTATCCTACACCTGCGGAAGCCAAGAGCTGACTCTGTAATTCTTTTTTCATCCGCAGATGGATTTCTGCCCAATGCTGCTGAACGCAGAGGGGGTACTTGGGTCAACCGAATACCGGCGGATCGTCAATTCAGCTATTTTTATAGGCTTAATGGGGAAATCTATACACCGGACTGTCCCTTCAAGGAAGTTGATGATTTTGGGTCTGAACATTGTATTTATGTGCCTGGGTTGTAACCATTTCATGCGGTGCCCGTTAAAAATGTAGACCGACCACAATAGAACAATAGCCATTTCAGCAAGGAGGGCAGCATGGAGAAAGTTATCAATATATTATTGGTGATCCTGGTTTTTAATGTATCTGCTTGGGCTGGTGATCAGGAAAAAAAGCAGATCCAAACACAATTAAATGAACAAGCACAACAGATGGTATCTATGGGGGTGCCGCCTGAGGCCGCAGTTAAAATGCAGAACCGCTTTCAGAAACAACAAATGGTTCGCGCCCAAAATATTATTCAAAATGCAATACAACAAGGTCTACCAATTGGCCCTGTTGTAGATAAAGCGTTGGAAGGGATGGCAAAAAAAGTTTCAGAACAAAAGATCGTGAGGGCTATGGAGCAGGTCCGCAATCGATATGCACTATCGAAAATTGAAGCCCGCCAGATAACTCAGAACAAGTCCCGACAGCAAATCATGACGCGTACCATGGCCCGTACCATGGCTGCCGGTATGCCACCGGAAGATGTGTCGGCTATCGCTGCCCAAATTCGCAACAGACAGCGGACAATGGCCAGAGAAGCATATGAAGCTTTGGCACAAGAGGCCTGCCTAACTGCAAGAGATATGGCCCGCATGGGTGTGTCACCACAGACTGCAAAGGATACTGTTTCAATCGCATTACAGAACCAATATTCCGCAACTCAAATGAAACAGATGCGAAACAGATTCATACATCAAAGCCAAAATATGCCACCAGACCTGGTTGCGAACCAATTTAGATCCCAAGTGCGTGCCGGCAAAGATTTCAGCCAGGGAGGGCACAGTGGCGGTAGTGGCTCAGGTAATAACGGCAGCGGAGGCTCCGGATCAGGTGACAATAGCGGCGGCAATGGCAACGGCGGCGGCAATGGCAACGGCGGCGGGTCCGGCGGGAACAACAGCGGTGGCGGGCATTAATTGGTTATTTGTCCGTTTTTTGAGATGGCTTTGAGTATTTTTTGTGGCGCGCCCGGCAGGGATCGAACCTGCGACTCCCGGCTTCGGAGGCCGGTGCTCTATCCACTGAGCTACGGGCGCGAGGCGAATCCTAAGTAATGGATCTTGATGCTCAAGTCAAGGCTATCGACTGCAGGTAAATGTTTTCGGAATGCAGAACAGGGGGTTGTTAACCGTGCCATGGACATTCGAAATTCCGTCCAAATAAGGTTTAGTCCGCCCCAATACCCATCTGCCTTAAAGCCGTTTTGGCCTCTCCCACCACATACAAGGAGCCCGCCACACAAATAACGTCAGCGGAGCCGCTAATATCCAACGCGCGCTGAACCGCACGGGCCACGTCGGGAACTGTTTCCACAATGGATGCATATGGCTTGGCCAGACCCGCCAATTTATCGGCTGGGATGGCTCGGTCGATTTTCGGCTGAGTGACCACCACTTTTTGGCATGGACCTATCAGATCCTTAAGGATGGCTTGGGAGGGTTTGTCATCTAAAATGCCAACCACCAGGGTGATTTTGCCTTTGGACTGGCGCTCGGCGAGGTGGCGCGCCAGCGTACGGGCCGCCATGAGGTTATGGGCGCCATCCAGGATGATCTCCGGCGCATGGGCCACCACTTCCAAACGTCCCGGCCAGCGGGTTTGCGACAGTCCCTGCCGGATGGCATCCATTGGAATCCGGCATCCCTTTGAACGCCCAAGTATTTCACATCCAGCCAACACCAAGGCGGCATTGTCCACCTGATGGCGGCCGCTCAGTCCCAAATGAAGGTTGCGCCACGTCTGCGTCAGGCCATGGTAGCTGAACTGTTGGCCTTGTCGCCGCCGACATCGAAAGTGATGTCCTTTGAGATAGACCGGCGCCTTTCGGCATGCGGCTTGGTCTAAAATAACTTGGCGGGCTTTTTGCTGCACCACCCCGGTGACCAGCGGGACATTGGGTTTGATAATACCGGCTTTTTCGCCGCTGATGGCGGCAATGGTGTCACCTAAGTAAATTTTGTGTTCCAACGAGATATTGGTGATGACGGTCAATCGGGGTTGTATGACATTGGTGGCATCCAGTCTTCCCCCCATGCCGGTTTCAATGATAGCCCAATCCACCTGTTGACGGCTGAATTCGCTCAGGGCCATGGCAGTGGTCAGCTCAAAAAATGTAGGCTGGCGCTCCAATCCGTCCACAGCGGCTGTGCGTTCATAGGCAGCAACCACTGCGCCATCCTTGATGGGGGTATCGTTGATACAGATCCGTTCATTGAACTGCTCAAGGTGAGGGGAGGTGTAACGGCCCACCCGATAGCCAGCCTGGTGCAGGATGGCTGACAACATGGCCGCAACAGATCCCTTGCCGTTGGTGCCCGCAATGTGAATGGCCGGAAAATCGCGCTGGGGTTCCCCCAGGCCCGCCAGAAGGGTTTTGATGGTATCCATCTCCAGCTTGATGCCGAAGCGCCGCAATCCATACATAGCGGAGAGGCAACGTTGGTAGGAAGTTTCAGCCATAAAGACCTCCTGCAATGGCTTAAAATATAGTTAAAGCGAAGGTATAATGTCTTATATAGAAACCGTTAAACATTTTCAATTTGGATATTGATGAGGCGGGTTCCATGAGATATGAAACCCGGTCCTGAAGCCTTCAAGACCGGGTTTTGTAATCCAATATTTATAGAGGCTGCTACCGATAGTGTTTGCGACGGGCCGCGGCAATCCGTTGGCGTCGCAGCGCTTCGCGCTGTTTGCGACGACGATATTCGCTTGGCTTTTCATAGCTTTTTTTCAGCTTCAAGCGCTTGAACAAGCCGTCATTTTGGATCTTTTTCTTGAGGATCCGCATGGCTTTTTCAAGATCGTTGTCATTGACTCTGACTGTGATTTCCTTCAACTCACTCGCCCCTTTCTTTCCATCAACCGGTATTCACGGGCCAGCTGGATGGTTAATATCGTACGATTTAAAACAAACTCTTATAGATAATTAATTTTAGGTTTGCAAGCCTAAATTTAAATAGACGCTTCCACACCAGCCGGCGGCAGCAGGCCGTCCCCCATTATAGGGTTGACACCCAACCCGCTTTTGATAATAGTAAAATCTTTTCCAATTTGCAGCATAAACAGGGTTTCCTGTTATTACGAGCATTCATATCGTCAACCAAAAAGGAGGTCACATGCGTCTCATTCTGTTGGGTGGGCCTGGCGCAGGCAAAGGCACCCAAGCCAATTACATTAAGGAAAAGTACCAGATCCCTCAAATTTCCACCGGCGATATGCTGCGTGCTGCAGTCAAAGCCGGCACCGAATTGGGTATAAAAGCCAAAGGGTTTATGGACTCTGGCGGATTGGTACCCGATGAAGTGATTATCGGTTTGGTGAAAGAGCGCATTCAGGAGGCAGACTGTGCCAAAGGATTTTTGTTTGATGGCTTTCCGCGCACCATCCCCCAGGCGGACGCCATGAAAGAAGCGGGCGTGGCAATTGATGCCGTGGTCGAGATCGACGTTCCCGATCAAGAGATCATCAAGCGCATGAGCGGGCGTCGGGCCCACCTGGCCAGTGGCCGGACATATCACATCATTTATAACCCGCCCAAAGAAGAGGGTAAAGATGATGTCACCGGCGAACCACTGGTGCAGCGCGATGATGACAAAGAAGATGTGGTACGAAAGCGGTTGGATGTCTATCATGCGCAAACCGAGCCTTTGGTGAATTACTACAAAAAATGGGCGGATACCGGCGAAGCGGGGTCCCCCAAACACCTTCGCATTGAAGGCGTCGGCAAAGTGGATGAGATCCGCGACCAAATTTTCAGTGCCTTGGACACCATTTGATTCGCATTTGATCAGTACCCAAAACGCCTTGAACCCGCATCGATTCAGGGCGTTTATTGTTTGCGATGGACCCTATTGTGCGGTTTATTTTTCGGATCGGCTTTTCTGATTCAAATAAGCCTCAACCCAATCCAACGCTTGTCGTCGATGGATGATGGTGCCTGCCAAGCGGGCTTCTTGAATGCCGCGCAGCAAGGATCCCAGCAACGGTGATGGATACAGATCAAAGGTCGCCATCAAATCTTTGCCGTCGATCAAAGGGGGCGCCTGGTGTTGCGTAGCGGTTTTATAATAGGCGTCCAGCAATTGCTCGAAAAACACCATGCGTGCCGTGTAGTGATGGCGATAGCCAGGTTTTTTACCCATATTGTCCACTATGGCATGCAGGATAAGACAGGGAGCGGCTGCACCGGATTGCCGCAAGAATTTTCCTAAGGCTTTTTTGCTCGGTCCCCCATGCTGCTGAGCCAGGTAAAGGTCCAGCGGGCGCTGGTGCTGGTCGATGATCTGCCGTACCCATTGGGCATGGCGTTTGGGCAGTCGTAGGCGTTCAAATATAGGTTTAGCCATCCGGGCCCCGATAGCGGCATGGCCATAGAAATGCACATTTCCAGAGGCATCGGTGGTGCGCTGGCTGGGTTTGCCGATGTCATGCAGCAACAGCGCCAGTTTTAATAGAACCCGTTTTTTTCTGGATAGCGTTTTGGCAATCGCCGTTGCCCGCTCGGAAAAATGTTTGTTCGAGCCGGCCCATATGGATTCCAGGGCATCCAGGGCCAGCAGGGTATGCCCATAGACGTCAAGGTTGTGGTCTTGATTTTGGCAGCAACCTTCAAGGGCCATCAATTCAGGCAACATCACATGGAGCAATCCACATTGGGCCATTTGTTGGAGCGTATTGACGCTTTGGGTACATGCCAGGATCAAAGCCAACTCTGCCCAAATGCGCTCCCCGGCGCTATGTTGAAGTAAGGCGGCATGGGTGGAAATGGCTGCGGCGGTAGCGGTCTCGATTTTAAAATCAAAACACGCGACCATGCGAAAAGCGCGCACCAGCCGCACCGGATCGTGCTCAAATGCGTGGGATGACACCATACGCACTAACCCTTGCTTTAGATCCGTTAAACCGCTACCGGCATCTATCAGGTTCCCATCGGCCAGACTGCAGGCCAGGGCATTGATGGTGAAATCGCGATCCATGAGATCGCGAGCAATCTTGCCCCCTTTGAGGAGAGTAACATCGATGACCAGGGGGCCGTTGACCACCCGGTAGAGCGGAAATTCGTGGTTGCCGATAACCACTAGGTGGCCATTGCATTTGGCGGCCAATCGCTTGGCATACGCTTTGGGGTCATTGGCCACCGCGATATCGAGATCCATGGGATGGCGTCCGCAAATCATATCCCGTACAGCACCACCCACCAGGTAGGCTTTCGGTGCGGGAATCACGATGTCGGTGGGCAATGGCAATTTCACGATGGCACCTGAAAAGTACGCACCGCAGGTGCGTGACCCCTTTGGCGGTTGAGTGGTTTTTACGCGGCTGCCCATGGCAATTTTTATGGGTCATCCCGTTGCATCGCCTTGCGGCATGCAACAGTGGGCATTTTAGCATTGCCCAAGGGTAAAGCCAATGATGTTCATACATAATTTGTAATCGGAGTTTCAAAAACCCTTGACAGTGCAGGCACCTTCATATAATCATGGCCCTATAAATGGAACCCGCCCTGCTGGAGAGAATTTCGAAGCACGAAGCAATTTTCTCCCTAAGATAGCAACTTCTATTCCTCCAACAAAATCATTAGTTCCATTGTCACCGAAAGGGCGATCAATACCCGATACTTAATTATAAGGTGGTCCAACACTGACAATTTGACACGGTTTTTAAGTTCTTTTGTATCCATGTTGATGCCGCAGGCAGTGCTTGATTGGATTCCAGGACGCTTAAGGGGATTCCCTAAAAATAAAATTGATTTTGAATAATAATGGAGAACATTGAATGAATGTTTCTGAGCTAAAGAGTAAGAAAATTAATGAGTTGACACAGATGGCCAAGAAGCTGAAGATTGAGGGTTACGCTGGCATGCGCAAACAGGAGCTGATCTTTTCTTTGCTTCAAGCCCAGATCGAAAAAAACGGTCTGATCTACGGAGAGGGCACCCTAGAAATTTTGCCGGATGGATTTGGTTTTTTGCGTGCGCCCAGCTATAACTATCTGCCTGGGCCGGATGATATCTATGTGTCACCTTCCCAAATCCGACGGTTTAATTTGCGTACTGGAGATACGGTTTCCGGTCAAATCCGCCAGCCCAAAGAATCGGAACGCTATTTTGCGCTGCTCAAAGTGGAAGCCATTAATTACGAGGACACCGAGACGGCGCGGGACAAGATCCTATTTGACAACCTGACGCCTCTCTATCCTGAGGAAAAAACCAACCTTGAGGTTGATTCTGAAAATTACTCAGCGCGCATTATGGACCTTTTGACACCCATTGGCTTCGGTCAAAGGGGGTTGATTGTCTCACCCCCGCGTTCGGGCAAGACCATGCTGCTTCAGAATATCGCCAATAGTATGGTGAAAAACCATAAAGACATTATTTTGTTTGTGCTGCTCATTGACGAGCGCCCTGAAGAGGTAACCGACATGGAGCGATCGGTGCGCGGCGAAGTCATCAGCTCGACATTTGACGAGCCGGCTGAGCGCCATGTCCAAGTGGCCGAGATGGTCATTGAAAAAGCTAAGCGGCTGGTTGAGCATAAAAAAAATGTGGTTATTTTGTTGGACAGCATCACTCGTTTGGCGCGTGCATACAACTCGGTGATGCCGCCGTCGGGGAAAATTTTATCGGGTGGTGTCGATTCCAATGCCCTTCAGCGTCCCAAACGCTTTTTTGGCGCTGCACGCAATATTGAGGAAGGGGGCAGCCTTACCATCATTGCCACGGCATTGATTGATACCGGCAGCCGTATGGATGAGGTTATTTTTGAAGAGTTCAAAGGTACCGGCAACTTGGAGATTCAGTTGGATCGTCGCCTTGCGGATAAGCGAATTTTTCCGGCCATTGACATCAAAAAATCCGGTACCCGTAAAGAGGAGTTGCTCCTGGATGACACCACCCTTAACCGGGTATGGATTATCCGGAAATTGCTGGCTTCACTAAATCCGGTCGATGCCCTTGAATTTTTACTTGATAAAATGCACGGAACCAAAGATAATAAGGATTTTCTGGAATCCATGAATGCATAATTTGTACAGGGGGTTGAAATTATAATGAAAAAAGATATTCATCCACAATATGCACCAACGACAATCAAGTGTGCCTGCGGTAACGCCATTGAGGTGGGGTCAACCAAAAAAGACATTAGCGTGGAAATTTGTTCTCAGTGCCATCCGTTTTTTACCGGAAAACAGAAACTGGTGGATACGGCTGGACGAATTGAACGGTTTCGAAAAAAATACGCCAAATTTCAAGAAAAGTAACTGTTCGGTCTTAAACGCCGTAGCTATCGGTACCATCAAGCTGTCTGACCCTGGGTCGACAGCTTGACGTGTTATATGGACTACTGATGTGGGTACGAAATTGGTCGACCGATAGGGTCCAATATCGCATTTGCCCGTTGAGATGGCACAGTCTGGTCAATTCTGCTAAGAGAAGAACCATGTTCAATAAATTAAACGGTGTGGAAGAACGATATGGCCAACTTGAGGCGCTGTTAAGCGATCCCAAGGTTCTCGAGGATCGTGCGGCCTACCAGAAATACGCCCGTGAACATTCTGAGCTGTCTGAAATTATTACCGTATTTCGCGCTTACAAAGAGCTCGATCAGGAGCTTGACGACAGCCTTGAATTGCTCAAAGATAACGATCCTGAGATCAAAGCGTTGGCCAAAGAGGAAGTCGAACGCCTCAAGCTCCACAAAGGCCAGCTTGAACAGCAGCTCAAAAAGCTGTTGATTCCCAAAGATCCGCTGGATGAAAAAAACGTACTGCTGGAGATTCGGGCGGGCACGGGCGGGGACGAGGCCGGGCTATTTGCGGCCGACTTGTATAAAATGTACAGCCGTTATGCGGAAGGGCGCCAATGGAAACTTGATGTGATGAGTCACCACACCACCGGGGTCGGCGGTCTCAAAGAGGTCATTGCGCTGGTCAAGGGAAAAGGCGCTTACAGCCGGTTTAAATTCGAAAGCGGCACCCATCGGGTGCAGCGGGTACCCACCACCGAAACCCAGGGCCGCATCCATACCTCAGCTGTAACCGTTGCGGTACTGCCTGAAGCCGATGATGTTGAAGTCAAGGTCGATCCCAATGAGCTGCGGGTTGATGTATTTCGCTCCACAGGACCAGGCGGCCAATCGGTCAACACCACCGATTCAGCAGTGCGCCTGACCCATCTACCCACGGGACTGGTAGTGACCTGCCAGGATGAAAAGTCTCAGCACAAGAACAAAGCCAAGGCCATGAAAGTATTGCGGGCCCGATTGCTCGATAAAAAGGTGCAAGAACAAAATGCCCAACGCTCCCAGGAACGTAAAAGCCAGGTGGGCAGTGGGGATCGCAGCGAACGCATCCGCACCTATAACTTTCCCCAAGGCAGGGTAACCGACCACCGCGTTGGACTTACCCTATACAAACTCGATGCCATTTTGCAGGGCGACATCGACGAAATCATCGAGTCCCTTACCACATATTATCAGAGCCAGGCTCTTCAGAATGCCAAATGACCGCCCGAAAAACGGTCCTTGGACCGTTTTGGGTACCCTTCAATGGACCACCGACTATTTCAAACGCTGGGACATAGCGCACCCCCGGGCAGTGGCTGAGGTTCTGCTGGCGCATGTACTGGATTGCCAACGCATTGATCTCTACTTGCGCTACGACCAACCCCTGCAAAGCGAAGAATTGGCTCAATTCAAAAAATTGATCAAACGTAGGGCGAATCGTGAACCCGAGGCTTATATCCTCGGGCACAAAGAGTTCTGGTCCCTTCGGTTTAAAGTATCGCCGTCCGTATTGATCCCAAGACCTGAAACAGAGTGCGTGGTTGAAACCGTTTTGATGCTTTTGGGCACGAACCAGCAGGTCCGTATTTTGGAACTGGGCACAGGATCCGGGGCCATCAGCGTGGCCTTGGCATCGGAAAAAAAGAGATGGCAATGCTGGGCATCGGACGTTTCGCAGCCCGCGGTTGAACTGGCCCGTCGCAATGCACAGCGCTTGCTCGGTCGGGACGGCATTCATTTTTTCGTCGGGTCCTGGCTTGATTCTATAAGCTCTGCGGGCATGCTATTTGATGTGATCATTGCCAACCCACCTTATATTGCATCTGCGGATATCGAAACACTGGCGCCTGAAATACGGCAATTTGAGCCCCGAAACGCCTTGGACGGGGGAGCACGCGGCATGAACTGCCTGAGCGAGATCTTTGAAAATGCAGTAGACCATCTGGTAACGGGCGGTCATTTGATACTCGAAATGGGGCATGACCAGCGCCCGGCAATTGAAGCGCTGGCAGATGAAATTGATGCCTACGACGAAATGATTATTCACAAAGACTATAGCGGCTTTGATCGGGTGGTACAGGTAAGAAAAAAATAGTTTTTTAAGCAATATTTGCCCGAAAACTATTGCGGATATATGCTGGATTTGTTACGTATCCCCGATTTATTATCCCACACGTCCACGGACCTGCCTCCTGGTGCTTTCAAAGTGAAAGTTGGAGGTGGGGATGAAGCGGACGCAGGAAAAACCAGAATTAAGGAGAAAACAATGGCCTACGTTACAATGAAAGAGCTGCTCGAAGCTGGTGTTCACTTCGGACACCAGACCAAACGCTGGAACCCCAAAATGAAACCCTATATTTTCGGGGCACGCAACGGCATCTACATTGTCGATCTGCAAAAAACTGTACGCATGTTCAAAACCGCCTATAATTTTATTGCCGATACGGTGTATAGAGGCAAGCAGGTGTTGTTTGTGGGAACTAAAAAACAGGCTCGCGAATCGATATACGAAGAAGCCAACCGTTGCGAAATGTATTATGTCCACAATCGCTGGTTGGGTGGGATGATGACCAACTTCCAGACCGTTAAAAAGAGCATTGATCGACTCAATTATTTGAACAATATTGAAAATGACGGCTCCATTGAGCTGTTCCCCAAAAAAGAGCGTCTCAAGCTGGGAAAAGAACGCGTCAAATTGGACAGTACCCTGGGGGGGATCCGTACAATGACCAAATTGCCCGGTGCCATTTTTATCGTCGATCCCAAAAATGAAGCTATCGCTGTTCGCGAAGCGCGCCGACTCAATATTCCCATTGTCGCCATTGTCGATACCAATTGTAACCCGGATGAAATCGACTACATTATTCCCGGCAATGATGACGCCATTCGCGCGATCCGTTTGATATCCGCTCGCATGGCCGATGCCTGCATTGACGGCCAAAAACGTTTCAAAGAACGCCAGCAAGCCGATGCGGATAAAGCAGTTGAGGAGCCATCGGAGATAGAAACGGCAACAGCTACATTAAAGCCGGGTGAAAGAAAAGTGATCTCGGATGGCAGCGATGGCCCGATTGTGGAGATCATCCGCAAGACAGGCGATGAAGAGCTTGAAGGTCAAGAAGTGCAGACTACTGAAGCAGAAGGATCAGCACAAGAAGCTGAGTCCGAGTAGATAGGAGAAAATAAGATTATGGCAGATATTAGCGCAACGATGGTAAAGGAGCTCCGCGAAAAATCCGGGGCGGGTATTATGGATTGTAAAGAAGCATTAAAAGCCTGTGAAGGCGATATGGAAAAGGCCATTGACTTTTTACGCAAAAAAGGATTGGCCACCGCTGCTAAACGCGCTGGTCGCGCCACCAGCGAAGGCACCATCCAGACCTATATTCATATGGGCGGCAAGATTGGAGTTATGGTGGAGGTGAATTGCGAAACGGATTTTGTTGCCAAAACCGATGACTTTATTGAATTCGCTAAGAATGTGGCCATGCATATTGCTGCGACATCTCCGGTGGGTATTACTTCCGAAGATGTGCCCGAGGCAATTATCAGTCGAGAAAAAGAGATCTATCGCGACCAAGCGCTGGAGATGGGTAAACCGGAAAAAATGATTGAAAAAATCGTTGAAGGCAAGCTGGGTAAATTTTTTAAGGAGAGTTGTTTGATGGATCAACCCTATGTGCGCGACCCGGATAAAACCATTGCCGATTACCTCAATGAAGTGATCGCCAAGACCGGCGAGAAGATGACCATTAAACGCTTTGCCCGTTTTCAAGTAGGAGCGGAATAACTTTGGAAGCCTCCAAATACAAACGTATCTTGTTGAAAATCAGCGGTGAAGCTTTGATGGGTGAGCAAGGCTTCGGTATTGCGCCGGAAATGCTCACCTATGTGGCCGAACAGGTCAAACAGGTCCAGGTGCTTGGGGTGCAGGTGGCCATAGTTGTAGGTGGGGGCAACATCTTTCGGGGTGTCAAAGCGACTTCCTTTGGCATGGAGCGAACGGCTGCAGATCATATGGGCATGTTGGCCACGGTGATCAACAGTGTCGCCTTGCAGGATGCCCTGGAAAAAGAAGGCATGCAAACGCGCGTGCAAACAGCCATCTCCATGCATGAAGTGGCCGAACCTTATATATTAAGGCGCGCCATGCGGCACTTGGAAAAGGACCGCATTGTGATATTTGCCGCCGGTACCGGCAATCCGTATTTCACCACCGATACTGCGGCGGTGTTGCGCGCCCAGGAGATCCATGCTGAAATACTTTTAAAAGCCACCAAAGTGGACGGACTTTACGAAGCGGATCCGGTTACGAACCCCGATGCTAAATTTATTGAGTCCGCCTCTTATATGCATGTGCTGGAAAATCAACTCAAAGCCATGGACATGACGGCCATCTCCCTGGCCATGGACAACAACTTACCGCTGGTGATTTTTGACCTTAAAAAGCCGGACAACATCTGCAAGGTCGTCTGCGGCCGACGCGTGGGCACGTTGATATCCAATTAGGGAGACCTAAACGAATTGAAGGTGTGAGCACCGAATTCGGTGCCTTGGATTTGATCCCGCCCGCCAGGGTGCAGCATTGGGTGGGACCTATACCCGAATGACTGATAGAGCGAGGTGAACGCTGATGATTGAAGAAACCTATCAAGAAACGCGTGACCGCATGGGTAAGAGCATTGAGGCATTGGAAAACGAATTAAAACGCATCCGCACCGGCCGTGCCTCTACTTCATTGCTGGATGGTATTAAACTCGACTACTACGGCACACCTACCCCTTTGAACCAAACCGCCACGGTGGCCGTACCGGAAAGCCGCCTGATCACCATACAGCCATGGGATGTCTCTATTATTAAAGATATCGAAAAGGCCATATTAAAATCCGATCTTGGATTAACGCCCTCCAATGACGGCAAGTTGATACGGATTGCCATTCCACCCCTTTCCGAAGAGCGGCGCAAAGAATTGGTTAAAGTGGTGCATAAAACCTGCGAAGACTACAAAGTGGCGGTTCGCAATATCCGGCGTGACGCCAACGAATTGGTCAAGGGATTTAAAAAGGACGGAGATATCGCCGAAGATGACGCATTTAAAGCGCAGGATCAAATCCAGAAAATAACCAACGAACATATCGAGAAGATCGAAGCGACTTATCAAGCCAAAGAGAAAGAGATTCTTGAGTTCTAAACCTTCCCACAATTTGGACGTTACCAAACTACCCGGCCATGTGGCCATTATCATGGACGGCAATGGCCGCTGGGCTCAAAAACGACTGCTCAATCGGGTTAAAGGTCATGAAAAGGGTGTCCAAACCGTTCGCACAATTGTGCGCAC
>JBNLFN010000093.1:0-34974 GCA_050305555.1 Desulfobacteraceae bacterium
AGACCCTCAACTCCATGAAAGCCATCTGGACCCAGCCAAAAGACGAGGTCAGCGACGAGGAACATGAAGAATTTTATAAGCATGTGGCCCATGACTGGAACCCGCCGCTGGACCGTTTGCATATGAAATTCGAGGGCACCACGGAATATTCGGCCCTGCTGTATATTCCATCAAAGGCCCCCTTTGACCTGTTTCAGCCCGAACGCAAACACGGCATCCAGCTGTATTGCAAGCGGGTCTTTATCATGGACGATTGCAAAGAGCTGATGCCCGAATATCTGCGCTTTATCAAAGGGGTGGTGGACGCCCCCGACCTCAATCTCAATGTCAGTCGCGAAATATTGCAACAAGACCGCCTGGTGATGAACATCCGCAAAAACATCGTTAAAAAATTGCTCGACAAACTGACCGGCATGGACGCCGAAACCTACGAAAAGTTCTACGTTGAATTCGGGCAAGTGCTCAAAGAGGGCATTCACAGCGATCATGCCAAACGCGACAAAATCGCCGCGCTGGCCCGCTATAAAACCACCAAGTCCGATGGCAAGTGGGTATCGTTGGATACTTACATTAAAAATATGCAAGCGGATCAAAAAGAGATCTATTACATCACCGGCGACGACCTGAACGCCTTGCTCAACAGCCCGCATCTGGAAACACTTAAAGCCAAGGACTATGAAGTGCTGTTGATGACCGATCCGGTGGACGAATGGGTAGTGCAGAGCCTAACCGAATATGACGGCAAAAAACTGCAAAGTGCCGAAAAGGGCGATATTGAACTGGACAAAGACGAAGATGCAGCGAAGAAAGAGGATTTTAAGTCCCTTTTTAGTTTCATCAAAAGCCAGTTGGAATCGAAGGTAAAAGAGGTCAAGCCCTCAGGCCGTCTCAAAGATTCAGTGGCCTGCCTTTCCGGTGACGCCCATGATATGAGCGCCTATATGGAAAAACTCCTTAAAGCATCCGGACAGACACCACCACCCGTCCAGCGTGTGCTGGAGCTGAACATGGCCCACCCGGTGCTGGGAAAAATCAAATCCATATACGAGGCCGATCGCGACAATCCCTTGCTCAAGGAGTACAGCCAGATGCTCTTTGATTTGGCCGTTATTGCCGAGGGGGGTAAGCTCGACAATCCAGCGCACTTTTCCCGCATGGTGGGAGAGGTCATGTCCGAGGCCATGACCGAAAAATAAAGCCGGCGGCCTTCGTGGCCCTTACAATGGGGTAGGCGGAGGGCTCGCGCCCTCCGTTTTCCCCACCACCGTACATTCGGTCGCTCAGTCCGACCAATATGACCGCTGCTGACTTTCCGCCAACCCCCATCCCGGCACCTCTCGATGCTGGTAGCACAGGGGCCGATTCCACAGCGACGGGCCGCGGTTCCAATAGCCCGCCCAGCACCTTTTCAATTTGACAAAGCCCATGGCCACAGGTAGATATTTACCACGACGTTGATTTGACCGTGCAAGCTGTTTGGTATAGGTGCGGTTCCTGATCGCTGGACACAGACAAGTGCTAGTTGCCCCATGTTACTTCTATCTCAGCCCTATTCGCTTTTACTCCTTGCCGCCGTTGTTATACCGGCCGTTTTAGCCATCCGTGCATTAAAACAATTTCCAAACAACTTGGGCACATACTCCTTTGCCGCATTAATGGCAGGGGTTTCACTCTGGGCGGCAGCCGCACTGATTTCAGTTCTATCCCATACCCCTGAAATAAAAATAACCGGCTATAAGATCCAATATGTTTTCATTGTCAGCACACCGGTTGCTTGGTTCACTTTTTGTCTGTTCTACGCCAATCGCATGCGGGTATTGCGAATTTCTACGCTGACCCTGCTGATGTTGCCCCAGGGGCTAACCCTTGCCATGGTGGCCAGCAATCCTTTGCACCACATGATGTTTGCCTCATTCGAGATGGTCACGCTGGGAAACCACTATTTACTCTATCCTCACTTTGGTCCCTGGTTCTGGGTGCACGCCACCTATTGTTACCTGCTTATGCTTGCCGGATTTATTTTGCTGACCAAGCACCTGCTGGGTTCGGATGCCCACTATCGCCGGCCCGTGGTGAGCGTCATGATTGGCGGATTCGCGCCTTGGATATCGAATGTCCTATTTATCTTCGAAATTAGCCCGTTGCCCTATTTTGACCTAACACCCGTCGCTTTTATCATCAGTGGTCTGGCCTTCATGTGGGGTATTGTCCGCTATCGGCTTTTAGACATCATTCCCATTGCCCGCGACACCATCATCCAAAACATGACCGACGGGGTGGTGGTGGTGGATAACGACCAGCACATTCTCGATCTCAATCCCATCGCCGCCCGCCTATTGGGAATGGAACCGGGCAAATTGATCGGCGCCAAAGCCCACCATTTAATCGCATGGTGGCCCGCCACAGGCCGCACCTCAGACCCGACCCATGACAACGGCTCTCCCATCATCGAGCTGAATGTGGACCATCAACCTTGCTTTGTGCGCCTGATTCAAACCCCTTTACACGCCAATGGGAAACCCTTGGGGTTTTTATTTACCCTTCGTGATGTAACCACGACTTTAAAGGCGGAAAGAGTCCTACGCCACAGTGAAGAGCGCTTCAAATCCCTGAGTGAAAATGCCCCTGTGGTCATTTTTGCTTTGGATAATAACGGTATCATTACCTATATTAATCGAGCCTGGCAAAATACCTTGGGCCACCCCTTGCGCGATGTGATCCATCAACCCTTTGCCCATTTTGTGTCGCCTGAGGACAACGCGCTTTGCCTGGAAATGTTTGCCCAGCTGACAAGTGGTCTACATACCAAGACAGAGGCCAACATCTATATGTCGCACCAGGACGGTGCCAGGCGGCTGCTCAATACCAGCGTTACGACCAATTCGGATGCCGAGGGTCGGATCATCGGCATCATCGGTATGGCCAAAGATGTGACCACGGAGCGCCGCCTGCAGAGCCAATTGACCCAATCCCAAAAGATGCAAGCCGTTGGCACCTTGGCGGGGGGGCTGGCCCATGACTTTAACAATCTGCTTATGGGCATGCAGGCCAATATCTCCTTGATGCGCAAAGAGATCGGGTCCAACACGGCCCTGTTGGAAAAACTCAATCGCATAGATGATCAGATTCACAATGGCGTCACCCTCACCCGTCAATTGCTGGGTTATGCCCATAAAAGCAAGCATGGTATTGCCCCATTGGAACTAAATCCTTTAATTGAAGATGCACTGTACGTGGTGCAACGCGCCAATAAAAATATCATCATTGAAAACCATTTTCCCCATAAACCTGTCCATATCAATGCCGACAAAGGTCAAATTGAACTGGTATTGCTCAATCTCTTTTTAAATGCGGCGGATGCCATGCCTGAAGGTGGAAAGCTCCGCGTCGACAGCCGTTTGATTTCCAACGCGGACCTGTTACAGCGCTGGCCGCAAGTCGCACCCCACCCCTATTTGGAAATTACTATCACGGACACCGGCGTCGGCATGGACGATGATACCCGCGCGCGAATTTTTGAACCCTTTTTTACCACCAAAGAGAGGGGTCAGGGCACCGGCTTGGGATTGGCATCCGTCTACGGCACAGTCCAAAGCCATGACGGCTATATCCAAGTCGACTCACAACCTGGAAAAGGAGCCACCTTCCGCCTACTGTTCCCAGCGCTTTCCCACGTTGACCAGTCCCGATGCCGTGAAGAACCCCCTTTGGCCCTGGCCGCCGGCGGCGCTAAAATTCTTCTGGTGGAAGATGAAGCCCTGATTTTAAATTATTGCCGTGAGATGATCCAAAGTTTAGGCCACCAGGTTCTCACGGCCAACTGCGGCCGGCAAGCCGTGGAAATTTACACAGACCATATCGACGACATTGACCTGGTGGTTTTAGATATGATCATGCCGGACATGGACGGTTGGCAAACTTTTAATAGCCTCAAAGCACTCAATTCCCAGGTCAGGGTCATTGTTACCAGCGGTTACGCCGATGACGGCCGCATTGAAGCCATTTTATCCGAAGGCCGGAACGGCAGCCTGATAAAGCCATACACCATTTCAGAACTGGGCCACGCCATCGATAGTCTCTTTCAACCCACCAATGCATGCGTGAATCAGCCTGAAGCCGAAACCTCTTAAAGGTAAGGGTGCGTTTGAACACACCTGACCACGCAAGCACCTGACCCCTTGAAAAACCGTAAAGAATGCAAGCCGCCTTAAAGGGGTTGAACCTTGTGCACTCCATGATTATGGTCAAGACCATTGGATGTTAGCCGCCTTAAATCATTGAAAGGGCAAACTAACATGGCCCTACTGGAAGCCAAACACTTGTCCAAAACGTATACACTGGATCGTCGTGTTATCACCGTACTCAACAAAATCAACCTGAGCGTTGAGGCGGGTCAATTCCTTGTTATCAGCGGCAGCAGCGGCAGCGGCAAAACCACCTTGCTCACGCTGCTCTCCGGTCTGGATCAGCCAACCTCGGGAAAGGTGCTGATCAACGATCAGGACATCTCCACGGCCACCGAAGAGGAGCTGGCGCCTTTGCGGAATAAAACCATTGGATTTGTATTCCAATCCTTTCACCTGGTGCCCTCCATGACCGCCATGGAAAACATCATGTTTCCAGCTGAGCTTTTGGGGGATATTAATGCCCGGGAACGCGCCGGCCATCTGCTGCAAAAGGTCGGTATGGCAGAGCGAGGCGACAATCTGCCCAGCCAGCTATCGGGTGGTGAAAAACAGCGTATTGGTCTTTGCCGGGCCATTATCAACCGACCCAAATTGATCTTTGCCGATGAGCCGACAGGCAATCTCGATTCTGAAAACGGAAAAATGGTCTTACATCAGCTCATCGACCTGAAAAATGAACATGGCGCAACGCTGATATTGGTGACCCACAACACGGATATCGCCCAAGCCGCCGATCGCGTGGTGACCCTGCAAGACGGACGACTAACCGAATGAGAACCCAAAAGCTTCAAATTCCATTGATCCTGCGCCAGGTGCGAAGATCACCCCAACAGGCCCTGTTGTTCGTCCTTTGCGTAGCACTTTCTTTGACCAGCCTGACGGCTTTCAGCGGATTTTCCAGCAGCGTGGGCCGCGCGTTGCTCAACGATGCCCGCACCCTGCATGCGGCGGACATCATCATAAAATCATATGACCCCATTTCAACACGCCTCAACCAGGCCCTTGATCGATGGGTCGCCGGCCGGCAGGTGCTGCGCGCCGATCTGTATGAACTCTTGAGCGTCGTGCGTGCGCAGGATGAAGGGACTTCTGTGTTAGCCGGACTTAAAGTGGTTGCACCCGGCTATCCCTTCTATGGTGAAGTGGCCTTGGCATCAGGGCGTGACTTCCGGAAAACCCTGACCCCCGGCACCTGCATTGTAGCGCAAACGCTATTAGACCGCATCGGCCTCAAGGTAGGAGACCGCATTAAAGTCGGCTATGCCACACTGATCGTTGCCGATGTGGTTACGGCGGAACCGGACCGCCCTGTCAATTTCTTTTCCTTTGGTCCACGCGTCTTCGTGCATGCTGATGATTTGGATGCCCTGGGACTTGTCGCCACCGGCAGCCGCGTCAGACGGGTCGTCTTGCTAAAGGTGCTAAATCAAGCAGGCATTGATACCATGGCCAATCAACTGAAACAAATCGCCATACCGAACCAGGAGCAGGTGGACACCTATCGGACCGCCGGTTCACGCATCAAACGCTTCCTGGATAATTTCTTCTTTTTCTTAAAATTGGTGGGGCTGTTTACGCTGCTCATTGCCGGCTTGGGTATTCAGGGTACACTCAATGCGTTTCTCAAAGAAAAGCAGTACACCATTGCCATCATGAAAACCGTGGGCGCGGGCAGCGGCTATATTGCCCTTCATTTTATCAGCATGGTGGGTCTGTTGGGTGCTGCCGGGACAGCATTGGGTATCGGTTTCGGGGTGTGGGTCCAAAAAGCATTGGGCGGCATTATGGCCCCTTATCTGCCTGTGGGTTTAAGCGTATCCATTTCTCTATCCGGCGTATTAGAAGGCCTGGTGCTTGGGTTGGTGGTGGTCATGATTTTCTCGTTTCTGCCATTGGTTAATCTCAAAGAAATGCGACCGATGATGATTTTCAGAAAACAGCCGGCGGCAGGCAGAAAAAAGGGGGCCCACTATCTGTCCGCTGCAATGATCCTTGTCTTTTTCTTCGTTTTGGTGCTGTGGCACATGCAAGATGTCCGTTTCGGATTTTACTTTGTCGGCACAAGTGTGGCCCTGGTCCTCGTGGCCGCTGTATTGGCGCAACTGATATTATGGATGGTCGGCCGCCGATCCATCCGGCATCTTGTTTTGCGCCAAGCCATAAGAGGGCTTTTTCGCAGGGACAGCGCCACCCGCTCCATCATTATCACGCTGACCGCCGCGCTGTCCGTGATATTCGCCAACTATCTCATTGAACACAACCTGAATGCCGCCTTTGTGCAATCCTACCCTGAACAAGCGCCCAATGCCTATTTTGTGGATATCCAACCCAATCAAAAGGAAGCATTTGTCCAGGCGGTAGGCCACCCGGTGACACTGTACCCCATTGTGAGAGCACGCGTCACCGCGATCAACGGCGAGCGTATCAACCGCCAACAAGAGCGCCAAAAACGGCGCGACAATTTTTCGCGTGTCTTTAACCTGACCTATCGTCATCATTTGCTGGAAGACGAAGCCCTTATCAAAGGTAAGCGACTTTTTAATGCCGACGATTCCGAAACGCAAGTCTCCATCCTGGATACGGTGGTGCGGATGCGGCCCATGGATATCGGAGACACCATCAGTTTTAAAGTTCAAGGTGTACCACTCAAAGCCAGGATTTCAAGCATTCGCACCAGACAACGCTCGCCGTTCAGCCCGTTTTTTTATTTCGTATTCCCCGAAAACGTGCTGGCCCAAGCCCCTCACAATTTATTTGCCGCTTTGAAGGTGCCGTCCAACCAGCTGGGCGACCTGCAGCGCCGCGTTGTGTCTCACTTTCCCAACATCAGTGTTATCGATATTTCCCAAACCATCGGCGTATTTACGCGTCTGATGAACAAGCTCTCGCGCATCGTTCGTGCATTCAGCTTTTTCAGCATTGCCGCCGGCCTGCTGATTCTGGTCAGTGCCATATATGCCACGCGCGCTGAACGAGTGAAAGAGGCTGTCTATTATAAAATCCTGGGCGCTGGGAAAATGTTCGTTTTTAAAGTTTTTGCACTGGAAAGCCTGCTCATCGGTTTGTTCAGCAGCCTGTTGGCCGTGATCATGGCCCAAGCGGCAGCCTATTGGGTCTGTACCTTTAGATTGGAAATCGATTACCATCTGTTTGGCATGCCATGCACCATCATGGTGGCCGCCACCGGGTTGCTGGTTTTGGCGGTGGGCATGACCGCCTCCAGGTCCATTATGGCCAAACGGCCGGTTGTCTATTTGCGGGAGCAAACCGATGGATAACAATTTTAGATGCGCATTTAAAAAAGAAATGGGAAGCTACGGCAGGTGGATCATGCTTGTGGTGCTGTGCTGCCTGACCGCATGTAACACCAAGCAGCCCGATGTGGGAAAAACTTCGACACCCACCGAAACGGCGACAGAATACGCGGGCACCATCGTCGCATTGGGCGATAGCCTCACCGCCGGCCTGGGTGTTGCCGAAACACAGGCCTATCCCGCCCAACTGGCGCTTAAACTCCAAGCGAATGGTTTCAACTATAACGTCATCAATGCCGGGATAAGCGGTGAAACCTCCAGCGGTGCTCGCTCGCGAATTCAATGGGTCTTGTCTTCCTTAAAACCCGACATGGTTATTTTAGAAACCGGTGCCAATGATGGTCTGCGCGGCATCGATCCGCGTCTATTGGAAAGCAATCTAGATGAAATTTGTACCCTTTTAAAAGTGAACCACATTGAGGTGCTTTTGGCCGGCATGCTGATGTTGCCCAATCTGGGGCCCGAATACATCCAATCCTTTACCACCATCTATCCACGAATCGCCCAAAAACACCGAATCGTTTTCATGCCCTTTTTCTTGGAAGGGGTGGCCGGCGATCCCCGGTTCAACCAGGCGGACAGGATTCACCCCACCGCCCAAGGGTATCGCCGAATCGTGGACAACATCTATCCTTATGTTTTAAAAATGATTGCGCGACACCGGGACCGTGCCACAGGGCGCCCGTTGAAACCAGAGCAGACCCTATCGCTGCGTAAATAAAGATGGCTAAAGGTGAGTTTAAGTTTCAACTCAACTATTGGCTTTCAGACGCCGGTGGTTTGGATGCGTGTTTTTTGTTACACGCATCCAAACCACCTCATGCCGGGGTAGGACGCAACCCGAACGTTGAGTTTAAAGTTGAGGATTGAAATCGATTTTAGAAGTACAGTGAATAGATCCTAAATGAGTATCACCATGGCATTGTGCACTGGTCCAACCATTAATTAACGGACCTATAACCCAAAACAAGGCGTATCTAAACAGCTTTTTTGGATCTGTAACCGTAGGTCAGTGAACAAGCCGACCCGGCGCACGTTGAGCAAGGGGGCTTAGCAACCGTTAGATGCAGCGAAGGATCAGCGGGCCGCACTTTTCCTTCGCTGCGCCTAAGTGACACTAAAACTCGCTGCTGACATGACGCAAACCACCCGCTGGCGGCGCCTATTGCACAGGAGCGGCGAAAGCCGAAAGTTGAGTTAAAACTTTAAACTGGCGTTGTTATAAAACCGCGTCAGAAAACAAACTTATCACAGGTCCGCCTAAATTTTGGTTATAGACCCATAGACCCCTTGCCTGATAATTCTACAATGGCCTTGGCGGGAATCAATCCGGTGGCGCTGGCCGATACAATGTTACCGGCCACGCCAGGGCCGTCACCCGCCACATAGACGCCTTTGATAGCAGTCTCTAATTTAACGTCGGTTTCAATTTGGGTCGCAAAGAATTTTATTTCGGGCGCATAGAGCAACGTTTCGTCGTTGGACACACCCGGTACGACGCAGTTGAGTTTTTCCAATCCCTCGATCAAATTGGTCAGGATGCGTTCGGGCAACGCCATGGCGATGTCACCGCAGACCACATCGTTGAGGGTGGGCACAATAAAGCCCTTATGCACGCGATGCCAGGTGGAGCGCCGGCCCCGTTTTAAATCACCGAAACGCTGTAAAATGGGCTTGCCGCCACCGATCAAGGTGGCCAATCGACCGATGGCCTCGCCATAAGCCTGGTTGTCGGTGACCGGCTCAGTGAGCACCACTTTGGAAAGAAAAGCAAAGTTGGTGTTCTCCGATTTTTGATCCATCAACGCGTGGCCGTTCACACATACAAAGCGGTTGTAATTTTCCATGGCCACGTAACCGCCCTGGTTGGTGCAAAAGGTGCGGGTTTGATCGTCGTATTTGCCGGTCTGAATGAAAAAGGTGGGATCGTAGATGATGTCGCATAAATCCTGCAAGATCTCATTTTGCACCTCGACGCGCACACCCACCTCAATCCCGCGCTGGCGAACACCCAACTCATGAGTGGCCGCCAGGCTTCCCATCCAGTCCGCACCCGCCCGACCCGGTGCCAGGATTATGTAATGCGCGCCATAGGTTTTGCGATTGGTGATCACGCCCGTGACGCGCCCTTGGGCGACGATGATATCGCGAACCTCCTCAGATGTGTGCATCACAACTCCCTTGGCCCGGATGGCATCCGCCATGTCCGCAATGTATCTAGGGAGCCGGTCGCTGCCCAAATGCTTTTGCTTGATGATCAGCAAATCGATACCATGACGCTTAGCCTGTTTACGAACAGCCTGAGCAGCAGTCATGTCGGTGGGATAGACCCGGCCATCCATGCCAAAGTGATTGAAAACTTGCTCGGTCTCATCAATCAACGCTTGGGCCTTGGCCACGGTCATGAATTGGGAAAGATCGGTCTTGCCCAGTTTGTGAATATAATTGAGCTTGCCGTCGGAAAAAAGTCCGGCCCCGCCGATCCCGCTGAGGATATTACAAGGCTTGCAGCGCTGGCAGGCGACCTTCTCCGTCATGGGGCATTGGCGCCGATCCGGCGCCTTGCCCTTTTCAATGACCAGCACCCGTAGATCCGAATGTTCGGACAAAAAATGGGCCGCAAACAGTCCGGCCGGTCCGGCGCCCACGATGATGACATCATAATCATCGGGCAGCGATTTATCCGCTGTTGAATCCATAAACCCCCTTAGGCTGGTTCAGCATTGACAAAACCGATAACGCGGATACCCCTTTGAGTTTAAAAAAATCGGCGTTTAAAATCAAGAGATTGTCTTCCGGTGGCTTACAATAGCGCTATTGTAAGTTCAGGAGCCGCAACCGCCGGGGTTTTTGCAAATTGTAGCGCTTGCATCAAATTTATCTTTGACTCGATACGGATCCACACCTTATAATATATTAGCTTCTCTGACAATTTTCCCCTGTTCCCGAGGACTTGGACTGATTCAAGTCGACTGACGCGGACATGGTGTATCTGCCAGGGATATGGATGGATCAGCAACACTCAAAAGACTGCACGTCTATTAACATGAACCACTAATGGCAAGGAGGTTTAAATGGCAGTAAAAGTACTCATCAAGCGCAGAGTTGCAGACGAAAAGGCAAGAAAGATGATTCCGCTGTTTCGGAAGATGCGCTCTTTGGCCATGAACCAACCGGGCTACATTTCCGGTGAAACCCTGCGCAACATGAACGATCCCGAAGAGTATGTTGTCATCAGCACATGGCAAACTTCTGAAGAGTGGGTCGCTTGGCTGAACAGTCCAGACCGGCAGTCCATCCAAGGTGAAATTGACGCCTTGCTGGGCGGCCAGACCAAATATGATATTTTCCACTATGGTTTTGCCGAATAAATGCATACGCCCACCATTTGCGGCGTGTGCATCCGGCGCCGCAATAATGACCGCCGCACCGGTTATTTAAAAGCCGTTACGATATCACCGGTAGCTGTCTGCAGGTCGTACCAGGCTTGACGCAGGGCGGCTCGTGATGCGGCGAGTCTCACCTGCGCGGCTGTCAAATCGCGCTGGGCTTCATTCAGACGCACCAGGGATCCCACACCGGCTTTATACTCTTTTTCCACCAGGTCCCTGTGTCTTTGAACCAAACGCGCATTGGTGCGCTGCAGCATTAATTGCTTTTGGGCTGATCCCACGCGGGCCATCACCGTCCGGACTTCAGATGTAACGTTGATCTCAGCGCTTTTCTGAGCCTTTTCCATCTCGCGTAAACGGGCTTTGGCCTGTTGATGGCGGGCACGATTGAATCCACCGGCAAACAGTTCATAGGACAGGTTCAGCGCCACAGTGTTTCCGAAATCATCACTCTCAAAACCGGCATCGTCAACCCGTTGGCCATCGTAGCTGGCCGAAAGCGAGAGGGTGGGAAAGTACTTGCCGCGAGCAGACTTAACCTCGGCCTCGGCCCGTTGAACGCTCAATTCGCTGATGGCCAGGTCCGACCGCCGTGCAAAAGCAGTTTCCAGTAAAGGCTCCAGCTGTGGTGCGACCAGTTCTTTTTCCGTGATTGCCGCCAGAGGGGCTAGCGGCAAATCGTTGGACAACCACGCCTCAGGCACCCCCAGTAATGCGGCCAGGCCGATGCGGGACGTTTCATAGACCCGTTCGGCGACAATGCGGTCCGCCTGTGCGGAGTTGGCTTTGACTTCAAAGTTGAGCACATCGCTCAAGGCCCCGGTACCCACATCATAGCGCAATCGCGCCTCGGTGAGCTGACGCTGATTGAACGTTTCATCGGCCTTGGCGATCGCCACATTTTCCAGGGCCAGCTGGGCCACCAGAAAAGAGCTGGTGACCGCCGAGAGCAACAAACGCTGGGTGTCTGTACGCGCGGCTTCACTGGTTTGAGCGCCGTATTTGGCTGCTGCCAAATCGAACATCCGTGAAAACCCGTTAAACAGAAGCCAACTGGCGGTTATGTTGGCCGTATAGTAGTCTTCCGGATCTTCAACCGTAGCACTGGGACCGAACAGTGCCCGGGCCGTGGCCAGTTGGGACGTGTACGCGTCATCGGAAAGCGTCACCCGCGCCGCCGAGGCCGACACATCCAAACGCGGCCAGTAAGCCGCGCGCGCCTGGCGCACCGCCGCATTGGCCTGGGCCACGCGTTCCCGGGCTGCCGCCAGAGAGGGGTTTTCAGCCAGAGCGATGCGCGCAGCGGTTTGGATGTCCAGCACCTCGAGATCTTCCAGATTAATTCTATCCGCAATAGGCTCAGCGGCTCCCGCCGGACAACACCAGACCACAACCAGCAGCAGTGCATAAGCCACCGCCCCGAAACCTCGATTCAATTTCGTATCCATAAGCTCTCCTGTTGATCTGATGATGCACGATGCGCACGCAACGCAGGCATCACCCATTCGCGAAATGTCTTTTATAGCCAAGCGGCCTATCTATCATACAGCCGCTAATTGTCAATCTGCCCATAATAGCAGGCAGGTCCCGATTGATCCGGGTCCACCATCAAATCCACATGGCGATGCCGGGCCGGTTCGACCTCCACCCGTTTGGGCCACACGCCTTTGGTCAAGCGGTGCGTCAATAGCCGCAAATCACTGAGAATGGCCAACAGGCTGGGTACCAGCACCAGGGTGAGCACTGTGGCAAAAGCCACACCTGCAGCCAGGGACAAAGCCATGGGAATCAGAACCTGGGCTTGCAAATTGGTCTCCATGATCAAGGGCGCCAGCCCGCCCACCGTACTGACGGAAGTTAAAAAAATCGCTCTGAAACGCCGGGCTCCGCCGGCCAAGATGGCTTCAAAAAAGGGCATGCCCTCGGCCAAATTCTCGTTGATCCGTTCGATGAGCACAATGGCGTCATTGACCACCACACCGGTGAGGGCCACCATGCCGAATATGCTGACGATGGACAGATCGTACCCCATCAGCAGGTGGCCGATGATGGCACCGATGATGCCGAAGGGCACGGTAAACATGATCACAATGGGCTGGGCATAGGAACGGAAGATGGTGGCTATGACAATGAAGATACCCAACAACGCCATTAAATAGCCAGGCAGCAACGGTTTGAACGCTTCACGCATCTTCTTTTGTTCACCCTGCTGAGCCACCAAAAGACCGGGGTGGTTGCCCATCAGTTCGGGAAAATAGTGGTCGTTCAACTCGCCCATAATCTCATTGGCGTTGGCCTTGTGGGTATCCACACCCGCACTGACAACGACCCGCCGCATGCCGTCGACCCGGCTGATGGTGGCATAGCCGGGCGCATAGTGCAGATCGGCCACGGACAACAGCGGCACCTCCAATCCGTTGGGGGTGCGGATACGCACCCGCCTTAAATCGGACAGATGGCGACGCTCGTCGGCCGTATAGCGCACCTTGACGCGCACATCGTCGCGGCCCCGCTGCAAGCGCAGGGCTTCATCTCCAAAATAGCCCGAATAGATTTGGCGCGCCAAGTCTTCAACCGTCAGGCCCAGGGTGCGTGCATCAGGTTTGAGCGAGAGCCGGATCTCATTTTTACCGGCTGAAAAATCGGATCGAACCTGGTAAACCCCCTTGAATTTTTTCAGGCGTGCCATCAATTCGTCTGAGGCCGCTAAGATATCCGCCATTTGGTGCCCCTGTACCCAAATTTCAATGGGATCTCCAGGCGGACCGGTGCTCAGACCGGCAAAGGTCAGGGACTTGATACCGGGTATGGCGCCGATCTCTTCTTCCCACTGGGCCATCAACGCTTTGGCCAATACCCCGCGCTTTTCCGAAGAGAGCATATAGGCCTGCACCGAACCCACATGAGAACCCGAACGGGGCAAATCCTCAAGGGTTTGGCCCACCAGTTTCAACCGGTCTTTCAGCAAGGGTTCGCCGGTAAGGGTGGGGGTTTTCTTTTCCAGGCGCAGCAAGGCGGCCTCGATGCGATCGAGGGTATCGGCAGTGACATCGGCCGGCGTTCCGTTGGGATACTCTGCCGTGGCCGTCATAATGAAGCCGTCAATCTCCGGCATGACCTCGAACTTGATAATGCCGCTGCGCACCAGCCCAAGGCTTAACAGCAATACGGCAATGGCCGCCGAAAGGCTGATGTAGCGCCAGTACAATGCTTTGGAAATAAAGGGAATGTACATTTTCTGTACAAACCACTCCAGGCCGTTGCTGGTGCTGTGATGAATGCGTTCTAAAAAGCGGGTCACGCGATTGAACCGGCCATTGGCCTGATTGGGATCGGGCAAGTGGCTCAAGTGGGCCGGCAGCATCAGCAGACACTCCACCAGCGATACCGACAGGCACGCGATCACCACTGCCGGCATGATGGCAATGAACTTGCCCATGATCCCGCCCACATAGAGAAGGGGAACAAAGGCCACAATGGTGGTCAGCACCGCAGCGATGACGGGCATGCCCACTTCGCTGACCCCGTCCACCGCCGCGCGCAAAGGCGGTTTGCCCAGTTTGCGATGCACATAGATGGCCTCGCCGACGACGATGGCATCGTCGACCACCACCCCCAGCACCATGATAAACCCGAACAGGGAGATCATATTGATGGTGCCGCCCATCCCCCAAAGCATGACCAAAGCGCCCGCGATGGAAATCGGAATGCCCATGCCCCCCCAAAAAGAGAGCCTGGCGTTGAGAAAGATATACAGCATCAAGAAAACAATTAGCATACCAATGAGGCCGTTTTTGACCATTAAATTGATGCGATCCCGCAACATATCGGTCAGGTCGGTAAGTACTTTAAGATGAACACCCTGGGGCAACTGGGCCGCACGCTGGGTCAAATAGCCGGTGACCGCATCCGAGATGGCCAATGCATCCTCTTCAGGGGTCTTGGAGACCCAAATGATCGCTGCCGGATCGCCGTTGACAAACCCGGCAATGGGATCTTCGCTGAAATCATCCTTGATATCCGCCAAACGATCCAAAGTGATGACCTGACCATCAGGTCGGGCCAACACCACAATGGAAGCCAGTTCTTTGTCCGTATACTTACGCCCCATGGTGCGCAGCCGGATCTCTTCACCTTGGGTCCGGATGGTGCCCCCGCCCAAATTGAGATTGCCGCGCCGTACCGCTGCGGTGACCTGATCAAAGGTCAAGCCGTATTGGCGCATGCGTTCTTCGGACACCTCAATACCGATTTCATAATCACGCGTGCCGAACACGGCGACTTTGGATACCGGCGCCAGCTGCTGGATCTCTTCTTTGACCTGTTCGGCCCACTCTTTGATCCGGCGCTCAGACATATCTGCAGACAAGTAAAGCAGCAGCACCGGATCCAGTACCGAAAGCTCTTCTATCACCGGCTTTTCCGCATCGATGGGAAAGGTCGAGATGGCGTTGATCTTGGTGCGCACCTCATCCATGACTTTATCGGTTTCATACTTCTCATTGACCTCCAAGCGGGTGGTGCTCAAATTTTCGCGGGAGGTGGTTTCAATGAGCTTCAGCCCCTCAAGCCCTTCAAGCGCCTCTTCAATTTTACGGCTGATTCCCTCTTCTACCTCTTCAGGGTCGGCACCCGGATAGGGCACATGGATTAAAATCATGTCCAGGGAAAATTCAGGAAAGCTCTCTCGGGTCATCGACCATACCGAGATGCCGCCGGCCAAAAAAATCAGCACCAGCATAATATTGGCAAATACGGTATTGCGGGCAAAGGCTGCCAGGGCTTGTCTCATAAGGTGTTGTCCTCTTGGGTTGCGCAAATGGCCGACCGAACCATCTCAAGCTTTATCCGTAGGGTCTAACAACCATGTCCTGGGTTGATGCACCATTACAAATCAGATGATGCATGTGAACGTCGTTGCGGTAAAACCCGGTTACTCTGACATAATTTCCAATAAGATATTTTCCAGGGGATCCACCAGGCGGGTGGTGATCACCTGGTCGCCACCGCTCAAACCTGCCGTAATATAAGCGAAGTTGCCATCGATTCGGGCAACCTTGACGGGCACGGTTTTTAGGCGCTTGTCCTTGGCAATAAACACGGTGTTTTTAAAGCTTACCGCCGCACGGGGCACCTGAAAGGCATCGGTCACGGTTCTGCCCGGAATCTCAACCGTACAGAACATGCCCGCCACCAAGGGCAGGCCGCCCTCGCCGGATTGAGCGGCTTTGGCGCCGATGCGCACCGCCACCGTAACCGTACGCGTTTGTTGATCAAAGTCCACAATACGGTCCAATGTTCCCTGCCATATGTGGCCCTGCTTGTCTTCAGTCCAGCGAATGCGGCAGGCCACAGCTTCAGGCCGGCCAAACCACGCTTCGGCCTGGGATCTCTGCGCTTGATCAAATCGCAGCCACCGGCGTACATCGCGGCTGTCCAGAGGCACCCTGATCTCTAAAACACTGTCATCGGTCAGGGTGACCAGCACCTGTCCGGGCGCCACATACTGACCTTGTTCCACACTGACCTGGGTGAGACGGCCCCGAAAAGGCGCCGCTACCTGGCAGCGCTCCAAATTGGCTTGGGCTTGTTGCAGTCGGGCTTTGGCCGCTGCCCAGCTGCTTTTTGTCTCCTTGATGCGAATGGGGTACAAGGCCACCGCCTGGGCAAGCTGATCCGCCTGATCGAAGGCGGAATTATAGGCCTGTTCGGCCCGATCCACACCCGAACGGGTGCCCACGCTGTGAACGGCAAACAGGTCGTTGATGCGGTCAAACTCGGCTTTGGCCAAATCGCGGTTACGCTCCAGGGTTTTGAGGCGCTGGGTATCGATGTCGGCCTGTTGCTGCAAGCGTTCCATCACGCTGCGCCACTGGGCCACTTCAGCCCGGGCCTGGTCCAATGCGGCTGTGTAATTCCGGTCGTCAATCTGAAAAAGACGCTCGCCGGGGGGAATGGTCTCTCCCGTTTCCAGACGGGGATGGACCGATATCACCTGGCCGGCGACCTCCGCTGATATTTTAACGGAATTGAGCGCCTGGACTTGACCGTAGCCGGTAATGGTCACCGGAATGGTTTTGGCCTGCACGGCAAGCACGGTGACTTTGATGGGTCGCTCGCGGGTGGCCACTTCCGCCGGAGGCTTTTTCAAACTGGCCAAAACGGTATATCCGCCGAAACCCACCAGCAGGATGGCCACACACACTGCAATCCGGATATTTAAATGCCGCTTTTTGTCGTCGGCGCTGGGGCTATTTTGCATGACGCCACCTTTCAATTCGTTACAGCGAGTCAATTGCCTTGGGTTTCCTGGGTCAGTACCGATTTTATTCGCTCGAGTACCCGGCACCACTGGGTGGTGGTCTCAGGGCCGATTTTTTCCACCAACCCCACGAAAAGCTCCATGATGGCGCTTTCCACTTCCTCGGCATGCTTGATGGCCTGGGGAGAGATGCGCACCACCACCTTGCGCCGGTCTTCAGTGCTGTGCTCCCGGCTCAAGGCCCCTTTTTCCACCAGGCGATCCACCATGGCCGAAGCCGATGGCGGCGAGACATTCAGAAGCTCGGCCAGCGCGCTCATGGTCAACTCCTGGTGGCTGCGCACGGTACGAATCACATGCAATTGGGCCACCGACAAATCCTTAAACGGGCCGCTGTTGGCCGAAGCCAGATAGCGGCTTTGGATATTCAGAATTTGGTCGTGAATCACCTTGCCGGTAAAAAAGATATAGCGCGCCTGGTCCATAACAACATCGTTGCTCATATTCATCGTGCTCCTAACAATTTTGGATTCACATATTTTTATTAAATTAATATTAGACAGACTAAATATTTTGCAAACTTAATACTTGCCTTATGTTTTGTCAAATCGTTAGTCATAAATCTCTGTGGCTTCGATTTAGATGAGGGGTCGGGCGGTTTTTTCTGAGTTTGAGCGGAGCCTGTGGTGAAAACTTCTCCAACCCCTCATCTAGATTGGGTTACAAAATCGGATGCGGATATGGTATAGGTTTTGTTCAATACCCAGAAGGGACACCCATAGCATGCAGGTTCATACAGCCGAATTTATCACCAGCGCAGTCAAGCCATCCCAATACCCTGCACCGGATTATCCGGAGATTGCCTTTGGGGGCCGTTCCAATGTGGGCAAGTCGTCGCTGATCAACAAACTGGTTAACCGACGGCGACTCGTCAAAACCAGCACCACACCGGGGCGCACCCAGTTAATTAATTTTTTTCTGGCCAATGGCGAGCTTTCACTGGTGGACTTGCCGGGCTATGGCTATGCCAAAGTGCCCCTGGCGGTCAAGAAAAAGTGGGGTCCCATGGTGGAACAGTACCTGTCCGAGCGCCCTTGCCTAAAAGCAATGGTGCTGTTGATGGATCTGCGCCGTACACCCAAGGTGGAAGAGTTCAGCCTCATGGATTGGCTGCGTCACTACCGGATCCCCATGCTATTGGTACTGACCAAAGCCGATAAGCTTTCCAAGTCCAAGCAAAACCGGCAGCGCATACTTGCCGCACAGACCCTTGGAGTGGCCGCTGAAGAACTGATCCTTTTTTCCGCCAAAAGCGGGATGGGCAAGCATATATTATGGCAAGAGATTGAACGGACCCTTCATCTGTAGACCATGCACAGATCGCATTTTTGACCCCACAAGGAAAAATAAAACACCATGACCCATCCATACAAAAATTTTAAATCCGGCTTTGTGGCCATTGTGGGTGCCCCCAACGCAGGCAAATCCACCTTGCTCAACCGCATGCTGGGCCAAAAAATATCCATCACCTCCAAAAAACCTCAAACCACGCGTAACCGCATACTGGGAATCCTGGATCGACCATCCGCCCAAATGGTTTTTTTGGATACGCCGGGCGTGCATCGGGCCAGCAAGCCCCTCAATGTGCGCATTGTGGATGTTGCACTGGCCGCCCTGGCCGACGTCGACCTGATCCTGGTATTGGCGGACGGCACCGCCACCGGGTCTGATGCCGAGCAATATCTGGTCAAAAAGCTGGGGGCTCAAAAAGCCCCTGCCCTGTTAGCGATAAACAAGACCGATGCCATGAATAAGCCGGATCTGCTGACCCAGATCGCCGCCTGGTCTCAGCGTTTTGCATTTAAGGCCGTGGTGCCCATCTCCGCATTGCATGGCGACCAGGTGGATGATCTCGTGCAAGCGATGCAGGAGGCCCTGCCCGATGGGACGCCCCTCTATCCGCCGGGCAGTCTCACCGACATGCCCGAGCGCTTTATTGCAGCCGAGATGATCCGCGAAAAAGCCTTTCGCCTGACCGGCGAGGAGATCCCATATGCAGTGGCCGTAACCATTGATGGGTTTAAAGCGGAAAAAGAGGGCCGCCTGACAAAAATCAATGCCACTATCCATGTCGAACACGACTCCCAAAAGGGGATCATCATCGGCAAAGGGGGTCACAAGCTCAAAGCCATCGGGCAGGCCGCCCGCAAAGAGATTCAACGCATGGTGGGCACCAAGGTTTTTTTAAAATTGTTTGTGCGGGTGCAAAAAAACTGGAGCAAGGACACAAAAGCCCTGCGCAAATTCGGTTATTAATTCGATTGTCATGATACTCTCCTTTCATCCCATCATTGAAGCCGATCAGAACATCATTTGTGCCGGGCGGGCACCGAATAAGGATGATTTGGCTGCCATTCAAGACGCAGAGGCTGTGATTTTGCCCCAAGGTTGTTCCGAGACGCTTTACCGCATGGCCCGGTCGAACTGCCCCCATATCTTTCCCAACCAGGACCTGCGCTTCGATTATCCCGGCAAAAGGGGCCAGATTGAATTGTTCCGCAAGCTGGACCTGGCGCATCCGGTCACCCAAGGCTATGGATCGCTATCCGATTTTCATCAATCCGGTGCGAAAATAGATTTGCCTGCCATCGTCAAGCTGGACTGGGGCGGCCAAGGTGACACCGTGTTTAAAGTGGAGAGCGAGCAAAAGCTGGCCCAAGTGCTGGACCACGTGCGTACATTTGAAACATCCGGCCAATTTGGATTCTTGATCCAGCAATTTATCCCCACCGGGCAGCGCTCTTTGCGGGTGGCCCTGATCCACACCCAAACCAGGGCCTATTGGCGCATCCAATCCCCGGAACGAGGTTTTGGCACCAGTGTGGCCCACGGCGCCCGCATCGATCATGTGGTGGATGCTAAGATGAGCCATGCCGCTTTGAAGATGGTGCACAAGGTCAATCAATACACCGGCTTGCAGTTGGCGGGCTTTGATTTTATCTTTGCGCAAGGTTCGCAGGATCAAAAACAGCCGACACCGCTTGTGCTGGAAATCAACTATTTTTTTTGACGCCGCGGTCTTGGCGGCTCACAAGCCTACTATCGATTGCTGGAAGTTGAAATCGACAAATGGTTGGCGACGCTTTCTCTGAGCCGATAACGACTCGTCAATGGGGACGGATGATACCGAGGGTTGCATTTTTCCAATCATTCAATATATTTTCGGACCTATAACCCATAACAAGGGTTTGGTGATCAAGCCGGTCAGTGAACAAGCCGACCCGCCGCACACGCAAGGATGGCAAGCAACTGTAAGATGCGCTGCGGGCGGGCCCTATGAACTCGCGAACGCGCTCAAACAGCGCGGCCCGCTGATCCTTCGCTGCATCTAACGGTTGCTAAGCCACCCTTGCTCAACGTGCGCCGGGTCGGCTTGTTCACTGACCTTCTGTTGCAGATGCAAAAAACCTGCTTCCATACGCCTTGTTTTGGGTTATTGAACCGTATGTTTTTTAGCGCTTGAGTCAACGCGATATAGATAGAAACGAGAACAACAATGAGCGACTCCTTTTCCCCATATGCGTTTGATCTGGACGAAGCCCAGATCAAACGCGAACGGCACAAGGCGCGCGAACTGCGGGCCTCTCAGTGGTGGAAGCGCCGCTGTGCCAAAGGCCGATGTCACTATTGCAATAAGCAGATCTCTCCAGCAGAGTTGACCATGGACCATATCGTGCCCATCGCCCGCGGCGGCAAAAGTACCAGAGGCAACGTCGTACCGGCCTGCAAAATGTGCAACACCAAGAAGAAACAATTGCTTCCCATGGAGTGGGAGGCCTATCTGGCCTGCCGATCCGGCGCCGATACGGATGGCACATAACTCAAGCCGCCGCCAGGAATAAAAAAGCAGATAAGCGACAATGGCCTTGGCATCGGACCGCATCACATTGAAATGCTAACAAAACGCGCCGAATTACTTCGGCAAATAATCTTCTCTCACAGGTGAGAACACTTCTATGGCCACTGAGTCTGCCATGACCTCGGCACCATGCTCAACACTGCCGGGAATACACCAGCTATCTCCAGGCAGAACATCCTTTTTCTCAGCGCCAATCGAAAGGCGCAGATGGCCCTTGACCAGGTATCCCGTTTGTTCATGAGGGTGTGCATGCAACGGCAAATCGCTGCCCTTTTCCAGCAAAAATTCAACCATCAATGTTTGTTCCCCATAAACCAGCGTTTTCATTTTGATCCCCTCAATGGCAATCGCATACCCTTTTTTACTATGTTTTTGAAACATATATCGATTCCTTTCATATGATCTCTATTGGGTGATAACGGCGTGCGCCCTGTCCAGCTCTGCAAGGGTCAGGGATGATATGGGGATGGGGGGGTGTAGAAACGCCGGCGGTGAAACAAACTTTTGCATCATCGCAGTAAAGTGCCGTAGATCCTCAAAATCCGATTTAGGATAACGCATGAGGCGTTTGATCTTCCCGTTGCGCCGGGATTGAAAAAAGAAATAGCTCTCTTCATCTATGGCACAACCCCGATATCCATTAGCATAGGCGCGCAGAAGCAATAATTCCATAGCGGATGTCACCTATTTAACCTGGGCATGGGCCGCGCGGCCTGATCCCGGTATGGAGGAACATTCAACCCGTTGAAGCAGACATTGCTTTATCCATATAGCGGCACAGGGTCAACAATAATCGGCCCGGCGGTTGCGCCGGGGCCGATAGCCCAATGGGAGGACGAATAATTTTTGTGATCTAACAATTTTAACCGGCGGTCATACCGGATGGAAGGGCAACCATCTCTTTTTCAAATTGCTGACGGTATCTGAGCACTTTTTTGATATAGATGCGGGTGGCTTTAAATGGGGGTATCCCGCCATAGTTGCGCACGTGCCGGCTACCGGCATTATAGGCGGCCAAAGCCAACTCCACATCGCCCTTGAAGCGGTCCAGTAAACGCCGCAGATAGCGAACGCCCCCATCAATATTATGGGCCGGATTAAAACTGTCCTTGACACCCAACCATTTTGCCGTTGTGGGCATCAGTTGCATCAATCCCTGGGCACCGCGATGAGAAACAGCCCTGGGATTATAGCTCGATTCAGCCATAATCACCGCACGAATCAGGGCCGCATCCACACCATAGGCCTGTGAGGCCTGGATCACATAATCATAGAATGGAGGGACCGATTGCTTGGCCACCGCTTCTGCATGGGCCTGAACCGATTCATGCAACAAGGCAATAAACGGTGGTATTTGCGGAGGTGCAATGGTGGGCAATGGCGCCGGGGTTGCGTGTTGGTTGCTGCAGATGCCGGAGGGTATAGCCAGCATGGCCGCTGTAATATATAAGATGGCGCCATATTTCAGGCTTTGATGTATTTTAAATCTCTGTATGAATTTAGGGTCTCCCACAATTAATTTTTTTTCAACAACGGCTATCTTCACCGGTTGCAGTCCTAGTATATCAAAAACCGGGCCAAAAATAGCGTTTTTCAAAAACAGTATAAATTCAGTTAGATATAAATTTAGTACGCCGTGGATTGGGCAAAAGCCTCCATAATAATTGGGTAATTTGCGTGTTGGGTGTGTAGCGTGTTTCATGATTGACCTCCCGCGTTTAATCCCTTTGGCAAGGTAATAGAGCAACCGCTATACCAAAATGGGCATCCATGCCGGCGCAGGAGATATTTCGTATGATATTAATTGCGTAAACAGATAACACTGGCGATGGGGAACCCGACGCTAACCAGCGGGGCTCTCAACTTGAAAGCAATGCCGGCTTTTTTCCGATCCAGCGCTTTCAATTTGAGAGGGCAAGAGACAATGGCGGGTTGTTTTTGGGTCAGGCAATACGGTTTTAAGGCGGGCCAAACCCGCTCAACCTAAAAATACCCAAGGTTTCAGTACCTTGAGTCTATCATCGCTGTAGCATGGAAGGCGTTGGCTCGGCTTATTGAGATTCCATCTGCTGCAGATACATGATGGCGTCCAGGTCACCCAGATCAGCGGCCTTTTTAAAATCTTCGACGGCTTGATCCTTTTGGCCGGCAATCAGCAAGGTCCAGGCACGGCCGTAGTAGTAACGTTCCTGATCGGCATCCAGAGAGATGGCCTTATTGATGTACAAAAGGGCTTGATCCGTATCCGCCAACTCGGCGTAGCTCACACCCAGATCAAAATAAGCTTCAGCATTTTGTGCGTCCAGCTCAATGGCTTTTTGATAGGCTTTAACGGCGGCTGCAAAGTTGCCGTATGTGGCAAACAGCCCCCCTTGATCTAGCCAGTAGGCTGGATCGCTATCGTCGAGCAGCGTTTCATTAGAATATTCAGCCAGAGCAGGCTGAATCGACAGTAAAAGCAATCCTAAACAAAAGATCAATGCGGATAATGGTTGCTTATGGCTTTTCCGAGGCATGATGTTCTCCTTTTGGTGATGTGACCCAAGCGTCGTATGACATACCCAAAGGCATGCCGCTGTCAGGAGAAGGGATAAATTTAGTTGTATCTCTACGGTTTTATTTCATAAAACAGGGTGCCTTGACAAGTTTATTTTAGCGCAATACGCCAAAAAGGACCCAGACGATTCTGGGTCCTTTTAAGGGAGGTAAACGCGGCCGGGATGGAGCGCAATCCACCGCGGCTTATTTTAAGGCAACGCGCGTTGGGCGAGCCAACTGCGCAAATTGCCGAAAAAACCTGGCCGTCGCATATGCCATACCGATGGTTAAAAAGGAGATGCAAAAAAAGACCACAAACATAATGGCCAAATATAAAAGCGCTGCAAGTATAAAGTCGATCATGTGAATCACCTCTATCTGTTATCTGTGTTGTTCTTGCTTTCTCAGATGAGCAATTAGCTTGCCAACCCAGGCAAACAAAGATAGATTCAATCCCAACCATATGAATCTACTGTTAATAATTTAATATGGCGGCATTGGGAAAGAGGCGGTACCGGTCTGAAAAGCATTCACATTGATAGAAAAGGTAAGAAAAACTAAGAAAAATACTTCATATTGAGAGGCGATCTATCCACTGCCGCATGCTCTCGTAGAGTACAATGCCCACAGCAGTGGAAAGATTCAAACAACGGATATCCGATTGAATGGGAATGCGATAGGTTTGATCTGAAAAAACCCGGAGCAGGTCTTCCGGCAGTCCCCGGGTTTCCGACCCAAATATCAGAAATAGCCGGCGGGGGGAAGGCATCTGCCAGTGCGTGAAGCGCCCGTTTTTGGTAAACAGCGCCACATTTTGATTGGCGACCTGCATATCCTTGAGCAATTGATCTGAATTGTCCCATACCCTGAGTGGCACCTTGGACCAATAATCAAGCCCGGCCCGTTTGACCTGCTTGTCATCCAAAGAAAAGCCCAGCGGTCGCACCAGATGCAGCCGGGCGCCCGCACCCAAACATGTGCGCCCTATGTTGCCCGTGTTCCAATGCACCTCCGGCGCCACCAAAACCACATGCCGCTCCGGGGGCAAGTTGTTATCAGATTTTGATGCTTGATGGGTCATTGAAGCTTATGCATTTTGGCATTGGATTAGATGCCTATCAAAACGAATAGCATAACCAATCGTTTTTTGAATGTATTCACCACAAAAACTAAAAACGGCAGAATTCCTCAACTTAACACTTTGAACTTTAAACTTTAAGCTTTCTAATTCAATGAACCCACAGGCTCACACAGACTGATGGCTGCAATTATATATGCCGCCTGTTGCTATTGACCTTTAATATACCCCCACGCCACCAGCCGGTTATACGCGTACTGCGCATTGTCCCCCTGATTGACCACCTTCAGATATTTATAATAGAGATCCGCAGCGGTTTTGCGCACTTGTTTTTTCTCATAAGCCAGGCCCTTGAAGAAAGTAACATTGGGATTGCCGGCCAGTTTTTTGTCGTAGGTATCGAATTGGGAAATGGCGGTATCGTATTTTTTTCGCTTGAGTTTGACAAAGCCGTTGAGCAAATAGGACTGCGCCTCTTGGGGGTAGGCCGATTGCGCCCTGGCCAGGTATTGCTCCGCTTCTGCAGTCTTTTTCTGAGCCATCTGGCATTTAGCCATCAACATCAAACCGGTATAATCTTTGGGTGCCTTTTTGAGGGCTTTGCTGAATAGTTTTTCAGCATCCGCATATTTTTCCTGGCCCATTTTGGCTTCACCTTTTTGCATGGTTTCGATGGCCCCCTTGATGCGCCTGAGCCCGGCGATGTTGTCCATGTAGCGCTCCCGGTGGAGCGGTCTTGCCTTGGCGGATCGATAGGTGGTCTTGACCGTGTTAACGGCGGTACGATAACGCTCGCTGCTCATGGGATGCGTGGAAAAGAGCAACTCGACGCTGCTGTGGCCGCCTTTGGAAAGCTTGTTGAGCATCTCCATCAATCCCACCATGCCCTGGGGACCATAGTTGGCACGAACCAAATATTGCATACCCAGGTCATCGGCCTGGCGTTCGTTGTCCCGGCTGTAGGAAGCGAGCAGGACCCCTGAGCCCAACATGCCCAGTTGTGCGGCCAATTCGCCGAGGCCGCTTTTGGTGCCTGCATAGGCGGACAAACCGCCCACCAATAGGTTGGTGGCCATACTTTTGGACATGATCGCGGCGGTATGCCGTGCGTTCACATGGCCCAATTCATGGCCCAGCAACGCCGCCAATTCCGCCTCATTGTCCAGGGTGAGCAAAATGCCCCGTGTGGCTGCAATGCTGCCGCCGGGAAAAGCATAAGCGTTGATATAATTGGCGTTAACCACCCTAAAAGAGTAAGGCATGCGAGGTCGGTGAGAAAGCGCCGCCAGGCGCCGCCCGGTTTGATCGATATAGGCGTTGAGCGCCCCATTCTGGGATGGGCCGTAATCGGTTGAGAATTGATGGGGCGCGTTCTCTTTGTCCATCTTAATCTCATCCTGTTCACTGACCAGCATCAATTGACTTTTGCCGGTAACCGGATTGGTGGCGCACCCCACGGCACAACCTGCAGCAGCCATGGAGGAGAGAACCAGGAATTGGCGGCGGGTCATCCCGCCAGGGACCCATCGATCCATTGCATCACCTCATTGTTTGATAGTTCAAGGCACGGTTCATTGATGTTGCCCGCAATACGGACAGAAGGCAAATTTTTTCTCCAGGGTCCGTCCGCATTGGGTGCACATGCGAGGCGGTTCGCCCTTCCGTGGGCGGGGATCCTTGGACGGCCCGCTGCCCGACCCCACCGGCAGTTCACAACGCTGACAGTATAAAAAAGGCTCGCCTTTTTTAACCCGCAACAAGGGCAGAAAAAACAGACTCAAATAGTGATCCACCCGACGCATAACCGCCTGGTGCAGCCCGCATTGGGGGCAGCGCCGCGGCGTTTCTTCCAGGGTCCGCGTTCGAGGCTGGAGGCCGGCGATGATAAAGCACATGCGAAACCCGTCGTTTTAGGTTTTAAGTAGTTGCAAAGTTAACGTCTATTTTATAAGAATTGACTTTTCAGTCAATACCAATGCGCACCTGCCATCGACCCCAAGGCGATCCATATGATCATCGACATTCACAGTCATATCTTTCCCCGGGCCATTCGCCGTCAGCGCCAGGACTTTTTTAAGGATGAACCGGCATTTAAACTGCTTTATAACTCACCCCGATCTAAAATGGTGGGCGCCCGGCAGATGGTGTCCATGATGGACGAACAGGGTGTGGACAAGACCGTTGTATTTGGTTTTCCTTGGCATGCAGCCTCTACTTGTAAAGATCATAATGACTATATTCTGGATGCCGTTCAGCGGTATCCGGATCGCCTGTTGGGTTTTAGCTGCGTGGATCCGCTAAACAAGGGGGCCCCAAACGAGGTGGAGCGCTGCCTTAAGGCCGGGATGGCCGGTATCGGCGAACTGGCGTTTTATGCCACGGGCATTGAACCTCGCTGTTTGGATGCACTTGAACCGGTCATGGCCCTGGCGCGCCAATTCCATTGCCCGGTGATGCTGCATACCAACGAACCCGTGGGACACGCCTACCCAGGGAAAAGTCCGAATACATTAGCCCAAATCTATGCATTGGCCAAACGTTTTCCGGACAATCGCATCATTTTAGCCCACTGGGGTGGGGGAATTTTCCTGTTTACCCTGCTCAAAAAGGAAGTTCGCGAGACGTTGTCCAATGTCTGGTACGACACGGCTGCCTCGCCCTATCTGTACCACCCCCGGATTTACCAACACGCAGTTGCGCTGGCCGGATTAAACAAGATTTTATTGGGCACCGACTACCCCCTGCTGGACCCAAAGCGCTATTTTAGAGAAATGGTCCAGGCCGGCCTCGACCCGGCACAACAAAACGCGGTTTGCGGCGCCAATGCCGCCCGGTTGTTCAATTTATAAATAAAGTATGTTATTGAACAATGGGTTCAAGTATCGTCAATAATTACCGATACGAATCGCATCCATGTTCCATCGGCGCAAATGCGGCCTGCGCCGCTGATCGATCCTAAGATCAGGTCATTCCATTTTTTAAATTAAAATAGCCCTGAATAGGGGCGTCCTATATCTGATGGTAAACATGATCTTAAGCGAGGAGAGGGTATGCGAATTCGAAAAATCTTGCTGGTTCACCCCAGCCGTCCGACCCGTGGATTGATCAAAAAGTATGTTTTTTCAGAACTTAATGATGCGGAAATGGCCGATGTCCAAAGCGGCCGGGAAGGCCTGGAGATGCTCGCTCAATGGCCGTTTGATGTGGTCATTACCAGTGACCGGCTAAAAGATATGGAGGTCACCGATTTTCGAACCCGACTGGCAGCGACCCAGCCCAACAGCCATAGCCCTTTGATCATCATTTCTGAAAATGAATCCAAAAACGGGTACGACGCGTTGGTTGAACAAGGCTTTGACCGTGTGGTGCAGATCCGGGTCCGTCCGGCTGATCTCATCCATGAAATCAATGCGGTGTGCAATCCCAGGGCGTGGCGCCAAGACACCCGATTCCACATACCGGGAACCGACGTCACCATTGACACGGCAAAAGGTGCCATCGAAGCCACCTTGATCAACATCAGTATGGGAGGGTTGCTGGTGGAAATGTCCACTCATCGAACAGAGGATTTAATGGCAGGCGACCTCCAAATTACCTTGCGCATCCCCATGCCAGACAAGCCATCCACCATCAGTTCGCTGACCTGCAAATTGCTGCGACTGGAAGTTGTCAATTGGAACTCAAACCAAACCCCCGCCACTGTGCGGGCCACCTTTATTTTTTCAGAATTGGAAGAAAGGCCGCGCCACAAATTGGCCGAACTAATCCAAATGGCCGGCCAGGACAAATTGTCGGCCACCCCGATCGATGATTGAAAACGCATCCAGTGTCAATCCTGCTGCACGGGGCCGCCCAATTGCCCGCAGGCGGCCCTTATGGCGGCGCCTTTCGATCGGCGCAGGCGCACAAACACCTGCTCTGCGATCAGGGCGCTGTGAAATCGGTCCACATCGGCATCGCTGGGCGATTCAAACGGCGAATGGCGGCGCGGGCTGTAAGGAATCAGGTTCAGCTTGACCGGCAAGCCTTTGAGATAGTCTGCCAGTTGTCTGGCGTGCCGGGGCTGGTCGTTGAGCCCCTTGATGAGCACATATTCGACAAACAGGGCGTTGTGGCGCGCCAACGGATATCGGGTCAAAACATCTTTCAAAAGCACCAGTGGATTGTTGCGGTTCATGGGCATTAACTCGGTTCGCAATTCATCTTGGGGCGCATTTAACGAAACCGCTAATTTGAGCCGAGGCCAATTCAAGGCCGACAGCCTTTCAATCCCCTTGATCAATCCGACGGTGGAAAGGGTCATATGGCGTTGGGCGATGTTCAGCCCGCGCTGGTCTTCCATCACACGGATGGCATGGGTTACCGCATCAAAATTATCCAGCGGCTCACCCATGCCCATAAAGACGACATTGCGGACATCCATGCCCATCTGCACTTTGACGGCATGGACTTGGGCCACGATCTCACCCACATCCAAGTTCCGCTGAAAACCCATCCGGCCGGTTTCGCAAAACCGGCACCCCATGCGGCAGCCTACCTGACTGGAAATACACACCGTGGCATGGTGGGCCATGGGGATCACCACGGTTTCCACACGGCAACCATCGCGCAGTTCAAAGACCCACTTGGTCACACCCCCATGGCTAAGCCGGTCCACAACCGTCGGCCGGGTAATCATCAGGTCCTGTTGCACCTGTTCCAGCAACCGGCCGGAGGCGGCAAAGGCAGCTACGGCGGACCCATCCAATTCAGGGCGATGGAAAAAGGCACGGTAAAGGGCCTTAGCATGAAAGGCGCCGTAACCATATCGCCGCTTAAATTCATCTTCCAATTGCGCGTATGTCAAAGCCATCAAGTCCATTTTGCAAATAGGCATAGCCTCTTTGGCTTTTTCTGGCAACAGAGTTATTCCCTTGACTTACGGTGGCGATTTGTCTACTTGAGCATCAAGTTTGCATAAGTAGCATATGATCAGCTCGTGGAGTGCAAGGAGATTGAGGAAAATGAAAATTTTAGTGGGATATGACGGATCGTCGGTTTCTCAACGGGCCTTGACGGTGGCCCAAAAGCGTGCCAAAGCCATGAATGCAAAGCTCTATGTCTTTACTTCGGCCCATAACGGCAATATCGATGACCCGAAAAATACGCGCCTGCAAACCGTTTTGAAAGACGCCGAGGTGTTGTGCAATGCCTGTGGTCTCGATTGCCAAATCGAAATGTCCAATGAAAAAATGTCGGCCGCCGAGGATGTGATCCGTTACGCCAAAAAAATGAAGGTGGATGAAATCATCATCGGCCTGCGCAGACGCTCATCTTTGGGCAAGCTATTATTCGGCTCCAATGCCCGCCAAATTCTACTGGACGCCCCCTGCCCGGTGATGACGGTAAAATAATCTTCAGCGCAATACCGCAACATGGCGATGCCGTTTTAAAATCAAGAAAAACCCATAAACAAAGGCAGGGCCATTCAAATCAGCCCTGCCTTTCAGGTTGATGGGTCTGCGTATTGGTTTTACCTTGTGGAAAAGGCGGTATCGATAAAGCAAGCACCGCCACCACCACCGCCTCCGCCGCCGCCACCACCGCCACCATCATCATCGTTGATGGTCAATGTTGCGGTAATAGGCGTTCCAAGGGTTGCCCCGCCAGTGGCATTGCTCAAGGTCAGCGTCACCGTTTCATTGGACTCGTCGTCGCTGTCATCGGTGATCGTGACGCTGAAGGTATCGCTGGTCACGCCATCGGCAAGGGTCAGCGTGCCGCCGGCCGCCGTGTAGTCGCTGCCGGCGGTGGCCGTGCCGTCGCTGGTGGCGTAATCCACGCTGACCGATCCCAGGCTGCCGTCGGTGCGTGTCACCGTGATGGTGGCTGTACCGGCACCTTCGTTGACGCTGTAGGCGGAGGCGCTGAATTGCAGCGTGCCCGGCCCGTCGTCATCGTCTTGAATGGTCAACACCGCGGTTGTGGTGGCGCCCAAAACTGCGCCGCCGCCGGGATTGCTCAGGGTCAGGTTGACGGTTTCATTTGGTTCGTCCGCAAGATCGTCGGTGATGGCGACGTTGAAGGTGTCGCTGGTCACACCATCGGCCAGGGTCAGCGTGCCGCCGGCGGCCGTATAGTCGCTACCGGCGGTGGCCGTGCCGTCGCTGGTGGCGTAATCCACGCTGACCGATCCGGTGCTGCCGCCGGTGCGCGTTACGGTAATGGTGGCGCTGCCGCTGCCTTCGATGATGCTGTAACTGGAGGCGCTGAATTGCAGCGTGCCCGGCCCATCGTCGTCTTGAATGTTCAAGACCGCCGTGGCGTTGGCACCCAGGACGGCGCCGCCGCCGGGATTGCTCAGGGTCAGGTTGACCGTTTCATCCGGCTCATCCGTGCCGTCATCGGCAATAGTGACGCTGAAGGTGTCGCTGGTCACGCCGTCGGCCAGGCTCAGCGTGCCGCTGGCCGCCGTGTAGTCGCTGCCGGCGGTGGCCGTGCCGTCGCTGGTGGCGTAATCCACGCTGACCGATCCGCTGCTACCGCCGGTGCGCGTCACCGTGATGGTGGCCGTGCCGACCCCTTCGCTGACACTATAAGTGGCGGCATTGAACTGCAGCACCCCTGCCGATGTATCTTGAATGTTGCCGCTGACCACCAGCGCATAAGGCTGAGGGTCCTGGGGCACATTGTAGCCGGCGACCCTTACGGTGTAAGTGCCCACAACCGGAGTGTCGATGGTCACACCCAGGGTGTTGTTCACCCGGTCGTAGGAGCCGCTATGGTCGGCCGAGCGAACATTGGCGCGGATATACCAGGTAACACCGGTTGTCGCTGTCCATCCGGTGCCGAAGTCCAGAAAAGCGCGGCCGCCGGAATCCACGGCGTCGGCAGCAATACCCTGTTGCGCGGCATTGCCCACCTCGATGCCCACAAAAAAATCACCGCTGGCAATTTGAACACCTGTTACGGGAATGGTAACGTAACCGGTGGGCGCATAGGGCACGCTTTTGGTGTACAATGCGGTGCCCGGCAGCCCGCCGGCATTGGCATACACCACGATATCGATATTTGTGCCGGGAGCGTCGTTGCCAAGCACCACCGTCACCGAATCGATGTGGGCCGGATAGCTAGACGGGGTAAATCGTGTGGCATATCGGGCAGCCCCGCTGGCCCCGCTGGCGGGAACGTCCGCATCATAGGCCAAGGTCGTCACCGTCGATTTCTGCGAGGCGTGGTCGGCATAGTGAACCGATGTCCCGGGGTCGGTAACGCTCAGGTCCAAATCGTTCACCAAACCGCCCTGGGCGCCCGGGAGGCCCGGATAATCGGTCCACACCAGGTTGACCTTTAACGGCGCGCCGGCGTCGGTGACCGTGACGGAATATTCATTGGAATCGCCGGTACCCAGACCCGCCGTCTCATCATAATAGATGATGTCCGCCGGGGCCGTCGGATAGATCCCATCGCCCAGATTCAGCCGGCCCCATCCCTCCACATTGTTGGGAACCGGCGCATCCGGAATCTCCTGGTCCGCGCCGGTGCCATATTGGCCCGGCTCGATATCTTCGGCGCTGTTGAGCAGGGCGGCCTTGATCAGGGCGGCCGAGGGAGGCGAGAACCCTTGTTGGTTGATGAGGTATTCGCGCATCAGCGCCGCCGCACCGGCTGTCAGGGGAGTGGACATGCTGGTGCCACCCATATAGTGATAATAGGTGTCGGTATAGGAACCCCAATCGCCGCTGCCGGGCAAAGTTCCTGCCAGAGCGGAACGCGTGGATAGAATATTGGTGCCGGGGGCCACGATGTCGGGCTTGTAGCGGCCGTCCAAACAGGGACCCCGGGAGCTGAACGCCGCCATGCCGCGGTCGTTGTCGGACACATGATCACCGGCTATGGGAGACGCTGGAAATTCATCCGGCCAGCCTGTCGACCACGAGATGTCGGCGCCCCCCGCCCCGCTGGGACGGTCATTTTCGCTGGCCCCCACGGTAAGACAGTTCTTGGCCGTGGCCGGCGCACCCAGGCTGTAGAGATCGACCACGCCGTCGGCGTCCATATCGACCCCGGAGTTGCCGGCGGAAAAATGGATGAGAAAATCTTTGTTGTCCCACATGTACTCATCCACATCTTGGGAGGAGGCGCTGTAATCGCTTGCGGTACTGGACCCCCAGCTGTTGGTATGCAAGTCCGCCCCGGCCGAATCGGCGGCGCTGAACAGGGCGTTCAAATCAGTCGGAAGGATAAGATAGCCGGTGGTATTTTGCATAACGGCTTGAAATACGAGACCGGCCTTGGGCGCCAGCCCGGCAAAGCAGGTAGACGGGAAAGAGTCGGCCGCCGGGTTGCTGCCCGAGCGCGCACCGTTTCCCAGCACCGATCCGGCCACATGGGTGCCGTGACCGTGGGTATCGGACCGGTTCCCGTCACCGGCCGTATCCAAGATAGCGGCCACCCGGCTGGTGCCGGCCCCGTCTTCAAAATCATTGTGCAGACTGGCCGGGGATGTCGATCCCTGGTCCAGGCCGGTATCGGCGACACCCACGGTTTGACCGCTGCCGTATAGCCCGTGGGTGTCGTGGGCGTCCCGCGCATTCATCACATCGGTGGAGATATTATTGAACAGTTTCCATTGGGGAAGCGGCTCAATCCATTTGACGCCGTCGACGCCGGTCAATGACGAGATGTTTTTGGCGGGGATCTCCACCTTCAAGGTGGTCTTCAGCCTGGTGCTGGTGGACTCTTCGATACTGCCCCCCAGGGCTTCTATACGGGCTTGCACTTCGGCAAGATCCACGCCCGGAAAGATGTTGACGCGCAGGGCCACCGGCGGGGAAGTTTCTTCTCCGGCGCGGGTATACATCAAACTCATGGCCTTTTGACTGATGCGATAACTGGGTTGATAAAGACCCACCCAGCGCACATGGGCCAACCCGCGCACCGTGGCCACGGCAGACGAAGCCATGCGCACCGTAAAGGCGAAATCCGGCACATAGTCAAATATTTCAGCGCCGGCTTGCTGCAGCGCCGCTTTCCACTGCCCCTGAACCGGGCCGTCAAACTGGACCACATAGTAACCGGTCGCTCCTTCAGCCAGTGCCTGGATGACGGGCAGGCCGGATGCCGGCCGGGGCTGTTTGTACAGGGGATCAAAATGGGCGGTACCCAATCGAATCATCACGGTGGGTTCAGCCACTTGGGGGGCCTCCGGTTCGGCCGCGGGCTTGTCGCCGGAAACGCCCATGGCCAATGGGGTTAATACAATTCCCTCTGTTTCTGCGGCCATGGCGGGCAGGCAAAAAGCCACCATGATCATCAACGCAAAAGCGCCGAATGCGGCAAACGGCTTCCAATTGGGTGTTCTCATCAACTTCATCCTCCTTATTTTAGATGACAAATTTTTACTGAGTTCAGAATGGTTCATACAATGTAACTGTTGACAGGTACTGCATCTTCATTTTGAGGGCCGCCGCCTCTTTCTATAGACTCTCTGAACTGCAGGGAATGGAAGATGCATGGAACGTCCATAGATGGACAAGCAGCAATGTAGCAGCATTTATGCCAATTGTCTACACACCCGCCTGTTGTTTAGGGATTGGCGTAACCTTAAATAAATATCATGATTTCAAGACAAAGCAATCATTTATCCTGCTTCCGGGCAAACCGCAAATCCGACGATAACGTATAATATTTTTCGCACATTTGGAATTGTAGTATAGACAAGCAGTCTCCAGGCTGGTGGAATATGGTTTGATTAACAATTTCACTAACACAGGAGACTGCAATGGAACATGATACCACCGAACAGATGGAAAGCAACAAAAAGAATCTGCCTGTCTTCAAAATCGACGAACAACAAGTCCAGAATCACCTCGGCAAAATGGTTCGCCAGAACGTCGAGGAGTTCATCAACGGCCTGCTCGATGCCGAGGCTGACGAGTTGTGCAAGGCTGGCAGATATGAACGAAGTCCCGATCGGCTCGACACGCGTGCTGGCCATTACAAGCGTAAGCTGCACACGACGGCTGGCGAGGTCACGCTCAAGGTTCCCAAGCTCCGCAGCCTGCCGTTCGAAACGCAAATAAGCGAACGTTACCGCCGTCGCGAATCGAGTGTCGAAGAATCACTCGTCGAGATGTACCTGGCTGGCGTGAGTGTTCGTCGGGTTGAAGACATCACCGAGGCGCTATGGGGGACTCGGGTCAGCCCCTCCACGGTGAGCAATTTGAACAAGAAGGTCTATGGCCGTATCGAGAAATGGCTTGATGCCCCCATCGAAGGTGAGTTTGTTTATGTGTTTTTAGA
>JBNLFN010000094.1:0-14156 GCA_050305555.1 Desulfobacteraceae bacterium
ACTCCGCCTTGCCCCGCAATCCGTTGTGCTTGGTGATCGCTGCCGTTAATGTGGTCTTGCCATGGTCAATGTGACCGATGGTGCCTACGTTTACGTGCGGCTTCGTCCTCTCAAATTTTGCCTTCGCCATTTCGTCCTCCCTCAATCCGGGCTATCTAAGACAAAAGAATAGGTTTTAAATTCGCTGCACCGACTTGGTGTGTGGGTCATTTAAAACCTATTGCGATTCATTCGTTTCACATTTACCAACGATAATGAGCAAAAGCCTTGTTGGCTTCGGCCATCTTGTGGGTATCTTCTTTTTTCTTTACAGCGCCACCACGGTGATTGGCTGCATCCATCAATTCGCCGGCCAACTTGTTTGCAAACCCGCGTTCCGATCTGGAGCGGGCGAATCCGATCACCCAGCGCATGGCCAGGGCGACTCTGCGAGAGGGTCGAATTTCCGTGGGCACTTGATAGGTGGAACCCCCCACACGCCGGGATTTAACTTCGATCATGGGGCGCACGTTGTCCAGGGCCTGTTCGAATACCTTAAGCGGGTCGCTCTTGGCCTTGTCCTCAATAATGTCCAGCGCATTATAAAAGAGGGATTCGGCAATACTTTTTTTGCCATCCCGCATCGTGTTCGCGATGAACTTGGCTACCAACTTGCTGTTATACTTGGCATCCGGGATTATGGTCCGTTCAGGAACCTCTCGTCTTCTGGGCATCAGTTACACCATCATTTTACTATTGTCGGTTATCAAAAACTGCCAAACGCTATTTGGGTCGCTTGGCGCCGTACTTGGAACGTCCTTGTCTGCGATCCTCTACGCCCAATGTATCCAGAGTGCCGCGCACGATATGGTATCGCACACCCGGCAAATCTTTTACACGACCGCCGCGTACCAAAACCACCGAGTGCTCTTGAAGATTGTGGCCGATGCCCGGGATATAGGCGGTAACCTCTATACCGGTGGTCAGCCGAACACGGGCAACTTTACGCAATGCTGAGTTGGGCTTTTTAGGTGTCGACGTATAAACACGCGTACACACCCCTCTTTTTTGAGGCGCTCCCTTTAATGCAGGGGTGTTGGTCTTTTTATTGATCCGTTTGCGCCCTTGTTTAACTAATTGGTTGATCGTCGGCATTTTTTCCTCATGTCACTTGATTTTGGTCGGCGCAAAATGCGCCTATACAAAAACCGGTTTTGTATATAGGTAACCGATTATTGTCAAGTAATATTAAGCAAGGATACTGTTTTTTCTGCGCCGCTGGGACCGAAACCCGCCACCGGCTATTTTTTAATCGCAACGCCCTCTTTTATAGTGCCGCAATATCATCAGGAAGCCGGTTCAATGGGCGCCACTTCCAAATCCGCATACGAACCAAGACCTGTACCGGCAGGGATCAACCGGCCCATAATCACATTTTCCTTCAAACCACGTAAATAGTCTGTAGCACCGGATATGGAGGCGTCCGTAAGCACCTTTGTGGTCTCTTGGAAGGAGGCGGCTGATATAAAACTGTCCGTACTCAGCGAAGCTTTGGTGATACCTAAAATCAAAGGTTCGGCTGTGGCCGGAACACCACCGGATTCAACAATCTTGCGGTTGGTGACTTCAAAATTGGTACGATCAACCTGCTCTTCAACAATAAAATCGGTGTCGCCCACATCCATAATCTTCACACGCCGCATCATCTGGCGTACGATCACCTCAATGTGCTTGTCGTTAATGCGCACCCCCTGTAAACGGTAAACCTCTTGGACCTCGTCCACCAGGTAGCGGGCCAGGGAGACCTCGCCTTTGATACGCAAAATATCCTGGGGTACGGCAGCACCACCCACCAGCGGCTCACCCGCTTTAATGTAATCGCCCTCGTACACGTTTATGTGTTTGCCGCGGGGGATGAGGTAGTCCTTTTTATCGCCCAATTCCACTGGAGTGACCGATACACGCTGTTTGCCTTTTTTGGTAGACTTGGCAATGCTCACATATCCCTCAATTTCACTGAGCACAGCGGTCTCTTTGGGTTTGCGCACTTCAAACAACTCCGCCACACGGGGCAGACCACCGGTGATATCCTTGGTTTTGGTGGTGGCTCGAGGCAACTTGGCAATCACATCACCGGCCCGTACGTCATCGCCCTCTTCCACCATCAAAATGGCATCTACAGGCAACACATAGCGCGCCATACCGCTTCCCGAGGTCAGCTTAGCGGTTTTACCGTCGGACCCCTTGATCGAGATGCGCGGTCGCTCTTCACCGGTTTTAGACTCAATAACGGTTCGGCTGGATTTGCCGGTAACCGGGTCTACTTTTTCCTGCATGGTTTTGCCGGGGACCAAATCGCCAAATTTAACCGAGCCACCGACTTCAGTGATGATGGGCGTGGTAAACGGGTCCCAGGATGCCAGCAAATCACCCGGTTCAACAGCCTGGCCGTCTTTGACCAGGATATGTGCCCCGTAAATGACCGGGAATCGCTCACGCTCACGACCGGCTTTGCCCACAATGGCGAATTCACCACCGCGGCGGTTCATGACCACATTTTTGCCTTCGGCATTGTTAACCATGTTGACATCAATAAATTTGATATTCCCAGCCGTGCGGGCTCGGATGTCGGCTTGTTCCACGCGCCGGCTGGCTGTACCACCAATGTGGAAGGGCCGCATGGTCAGCTGGGTGCCGGGTTCGCCGATGGATTGCGCAGCTAAAATACCGATGGCCTGGCCGATCTCTACACGCTTTCCGTGGGATAAATCGCGGCCATAGCAGGCGGCGCATACACCGTATTGGGTCTGGCAGGTCAGCACACTGCGAATCTTGGCTCGGGTAATACCGGCATCTTCAATGATCTTGACGCGGGCCTCATCAATTTCCACACCTACCGGAATCAGCACCTCATCCGTAAACGGATCGAGCACATCTTCCACGGTGACACGACCCAAAACACGCTCCCCCAATCTTTGAATGACCTCACCACCCTCCATTAAGGGCTCGACCTCAACACCCATCAGGGTGCCACAATCGAATTCGGTGATGGTGCAATCTTGGGCCACATCGGCCAACCGCCGGGTTAAATAACCCGAGTTGGCGGTTTTAAGCGCAGTATCCGCCAAGCCTTTTCGGGCACCGTGAGTAGAAATAAAGTACTGCAACACCGACAAGCCTTCGCGGAAGTTCGCCTGGATGGGTGTTTCGATAATCTCGCCGGAAGGTTTGGCCATCAAACCACGCATACCGGCCAACTGACGCATCTGGTCTTTGCTGCCGCGGGCGCCGGAATCCGCCATCATGTAAATTGGATTCAGACTCTCGGCGAGCACGGGTTTTCCCTTCTTGTCCAAGACCGGTTTGCCTTTTTCATCCAATACGGGTGCATTTTTCATGGCTTCCATCATCTCATTGGCCACATCGTCGGTGGCCTTGGCCCAGATGTCTACCACTTTATTGTACTTTTCCCCTTGGGTAATTAAACCCTCAGTGTATTGGTGACCAATTTCACTGACCTGCTGCTCTGCTTGACTGAGCAGATCCCATTTGGCAGCCGGAATGATCATATCATCGATGGAAATCGAGATACCGCCCTTGGTTGAATATTTGTAGCCGATATTTTTGAGTCGGTCCGACAGGATAACCGTGGCCTTGGAGCCCAGGTTACGATAGGCAAAATCGACCAACTTGCGCAGCGATCCTTTATCTAATACCTTATTGACGGCTTCAAAGGGCATCGCCTGTCGCTTTTCAATAACTTGGAACAGGTGGTAGTAATTATCAATGCCAATGGGAACGCTGATATCATTTTCGGATAGGGCAAAGACCTGCATGGCGTCCTCACTGGCGATATCAAAGATGCGCTGGAATTCATCTACGCGCAGCAAACCGATATAACCTTGGTTTGCTTTGTCGACGCTAATAGAATGCTTCTGAACCAGTTCGGTGAAATCCGTGCCCTTCAGGGCTTTAGCCGAAATCTTTTGGGCCGTGTCGGCATCTTTCACTTTAAGATGGCGCAAGGCCATTAAATAATCTTTGGGCATAATCTCCCACAGCAATATGCGACCCACAGTGGTTTCATGGCGTTTGCCGGCAATGCGTACGACGATCTTGGCATGCAGATCCACTTCGCGTGCATCATAAGCCATGCGCACCTCTTCAGGTGCGCCAAACAAATTACCTTCGCCCTTTACACCCTCAATTTCACGGGTCATGTAATAGGTACCCAGCACGATATCCTGACTGGGTACAATGATGGGGCTGCCGTTGGCCGGAGACAAGATGTTGTTCGAAGAGAGCATCAAGACACGCGCCTCAATTTGAGACTCGACGGACAAAGGCACGTGTACCGCCATCTGGTCACCGTCAAAGTCTGCATTAAATGCGGTGCAGACCAAAGGATGTAACTGAATGGCTTTGCCCTCAATCAAAATGGGTTCAAAGGCCTGAATACCCAGCCGATGCAAAGTAGGCGCACGGTTGAGCATAACCGGGTACTCTTTAACGACTTCATCTAGGGTATCCCAAACCTCGGGCACTTCGCGTTCAACCATTTTTTTAGCGCTTTTTACCGTTGACACCAGCCCCTTTTGTTCCAAACGGTAGTAGACAAAAGGCTTAAACAACTCAAGGGCCATCTTCTTGGGCAACCCGCATTGGTGCAAGCGCAGATTGGGCCCCACAGTAATTACAGTACGGCCAGAGTAGTCTACACGTTTACCCAACAAATTTTGGCGGAAACGACCCTGTTTGCCTTTAAGGGTATCGCTGAGGGATTTGAGCGGGCGCTTGTTGGTGCCGGTAATCACGCGGCCATGGCGACCATTGTCAAAAAGCACATCGACCGATTCCTGCAACATGCGTTTCTCATTGCGCACAATAATATCAGGGGCTTTAAGTTCCATCAGCCGTTTCAGGCGGTTGTTGCGGTTGATCACCCGACGATAAAGATCATTCAAATCCGAAGTGGCAAAACGGCCGCCTTCCAGCGGCACCAGCGGGCGCAAATCAGGGGGCAGTACCGGAATCACATCCATGATCATCCAGACCGGATTCAGACCGGAACGCCGAAAAGCATCCACGATACGCAAGCGTTTGGAAAGCTTCTGGCGTTTGGCCACCGACTTGGTGGCGCGAATATCCTCTCGCAACTGATTGTAGAGTTGGTCTAAATCAAGATCTTCCAAAAGCACTTTGATCGCTTCAGCGCCAATGCCTGCATCAAACCTACCCTCATAAGTCTCCATCGCTTCGCGATATTTTTCTTCACTGAGCATCTGACATTTTACCAGATCCGTATCTTTGGGATCGGTAACAATATAGGAGTCAAAATAAAGCACCTTCTCGATGCTTTTGAGGGTCATGTCCATCAAGTTGCCCAGTTTGGAGGGAAGGCTCTTTAAAAACCAGATATGAGAAACCGGCGTGGCCAACTCAATATGTCCCATACGCTCACGGCGAACTTTGGACTGAATCACTTCGACACCACATTTTTCACATATAACCCCGCGGTGTTTCATGCGTTTGTATTTGCCGCAATTGCACTCATAGTCTTTGGTGGGGCCGAAAATTTTTGCACAAAACAGCCCATCACGCTCAGGTTTGAATGTCCGATAATTGATCGTCTCAGGCTTTTTGATCTCACCGTGGGACCATTGGCGGATCTGTTCAGGTGATGCCAGGGAAATCCGAACCCCTTGGTAGCGTCTTGGATCGGTGGGTTTTGCAAAAAAATCGTATAAAGTTTCCATGTATATTTCCTTATGCTTAGGAAAATAATGATATCAGGCGAACACTGCCCTTACCTACACAGCACCTGTTCATTACGTTAATTGTTTGGGCTTATCTTTATCCTCTAACAATTGGACATCCAGCCCCAAGGCCTGGAGCTCTTTGGTCAATACTTTAAATGACTCGGGCAAACCCGGCTCCAGAATATTCTGACCCTTCACGATCTTCTCATACATGCGTGTGCGGCCGGCCATGTCGTCAGACTTTACGGTTAAAAACTCCTGCAACGCATACGCAGCACCATAAGCCTCCATGGCCCAGACTTCCATTTCGCCCAAACGTTGACCACCAAACTGCGCCTTTCCACCCAGGGGTTGTTGGGTGACCAAAGAATATGGCCCAATAGAGCGTGCGTGGATCTTATCGTCCACCAGATGGTGCAGCTTCAACATGTACATGGTCCCTACGGTAACCTTTTCTTTGAAAGCTTCACCGGTATGACCATCGTACAAGGTGGTCTGACCGCTGGGTTCAAGACCGGCTTCAATGAGCAACTCTTTGATCTCTTCCTCTTTGGCGCCGTCAAAAACCGGCGTGGCCATGTGCAGGCCATTGCGATATTTTTCGCCCATGGCGCACACGGTTTCATCGCTCGCTTTGGCCAGTTCCTTGATCTCTATCGCATCGGCAAATATGCGTTTTAGCTTCTTGCGCAGCTCGCTTACGTTGTTGGCTTCAAGCATGGCACCGATTTGATCGCCCAAGCCTTTGGCCGCCCGTCCCAAATGGATTTCCAGAATCTGCCCCACATTCATACGCGAAGGCACGCCTAAAGGATTGAGCACCATGTCAACGGGTCGGCCGTCCTCAAAGTAGGGCATATCCTCTACCGGCAAAATGCGCGACACAACGCCTTTGTTGCCATGGCGGCCCGCCATTTTGTCACCAACGGAGAGTTTGCGTTTCATGGCCACATAGACCTTAACCATCTTGATCACACCGGGCGGCAGTTCATCGCCCCGTTCAAAACGCTCCAGATGGCGTTCAAACTGCTCGCGAACCTTGTCGCATTGTTGGCGATACAGCTCCAACAGGTCATGCACCATTTCAGTCGTTTCGGCATTTTTCAGCACCAAGGTCTCCAACTGGGCCATGGGCACATCTGCCAAATCGCCGGCAGCCACTTTGGCATCTTTGGCCACATAGACCTTTTTGCCTTTTTTCAGAGGCGCTGCCAATTGTTTACCGACGACAATTTGCTCAATCTGCTGGCGCGCTATATCATCGATGATTTTAAGTTCATCATCACGGTTGCGTTCCAGCATGGTGATCTCAGTCATATCGATGGACTCGGTACGGTCATCCTTTTCCGTGCCACGTCGTGCAAAGACTTTGGCATCAATGACAATGCCCTCTACTCCCGGGGGCACGCGCAAGGATGTATCTTTCACATCGCCGGCTTTTTCACCAAAAATGGCACGTAGCAATTTCTCTTCAGGCGACAATTGGGTTTCACCCTTAGGGGTAATCTTGCCCACCAGCACATCGCCTTGGACCACCTCAGCACCCAGTCTGATAATACCGCTTTCATCAAGATTTTTAAGGGCCTCTTCACCCACATTGGGAATATCGCGCGTAATCTCTTCTTTGCCGAGTTTGGTATCGCGGGCGACCACCTCAAACTCTTCCACATGCACGGAAGTGTAAACCCCATCACGCACCAGGCGCTCAGACACCAAAATGGAGTCCTCAAAATTATAGCCACCCCACGGCATAAAGGCCACGGTCACGTTTTTGCCCAAGGCCAACTCACCGTGCTCGGTGGCTGGGCCATCCGCAATGATTTGTCCTTTAGAGACCGCTTGTCCCTTTTTAACAATGGGCCGGTGGTTAAAACAGGTATTTTGATTGGAACGAATAAACTTGGACAAATTATGGATGGTCACTGGTTTTTGCTCGCCCTTGGGATCAGGATCATGCTGAACGACTATACGGGAGGCATCTACATCGACCACCACGCCATCGCGTTTGGCCACCATGGTAACGCCGGAATCTTTGGCCACAACCCCCTCTATGCCGGTACCCACCAAGGGCGCTTCGCTTTTCATCAGCGGCACAGCTTGGCGCTGCATATTGGAACCCATCAAGGCGCGGTTGGCGTCATCGTTTTCCAGAAAGGGGATCAATGAGGCCGACACACTCACCAACTGGTTGGGTGAAATATCCATCAAGTCGATTTTATCCCGCTCTACCATCATAAATTCCCCGGCCACCCGTGAGGTAACCAGAGGATTGATATATTCATTATTGGCATCTAAAGGTGCGTTGGCTTGGGCAATGGGAAATTCTTTCTCTTCAAATGCACTGAGGAACTTCACTTCGTGGGAAACCTTGCCCCCGTCGACGGTCCGATAGGGAGTTTCAATGAACCCGAAATCGTTCACTCGCGCATAGGTACTCAGCGATACGATCAAGCCGATGTTGGGCCCTTCAGGTGTTTCAATGGGGCAAATACGACCGTAGTGAGAAGGATGCACGTCGCGCACCTCAAACCCGGCGCGTTCGCGTGTCAGGCCGCCCGGGCCCAGGGCGCTCAGGCGGCGCTTGTGGGTGGTCTCTGACAGTGGGTTGGTCTGGTCCATAAACTGGCTCAACTGGCTGGTGCCAAAAAACTCCTTGACCACTGCCGAAACCGGCTTGGGATTGATCAAATCATGGGGCATCAAGGCATCAACCTCTTGCAAGCTCATGCGCTCCTTGATGGCCCGCTCCATGCGGACCAGGCCAATGCGATACTGATTTTCCAGCAATTCGCCCACGGCACGCACCCGCCGATTGCCCAGATGGTCGATATCATCCACCACTCCTTGAGTATCGCGCAGTTCAATCAAAGTTTTGGTGGTCAACAAAATATCTTCTTTGCGCAGGGTGCGCAGATTGACCGGTGCATTGATTCCCAGGCGCAGATTAATCTTCAAGCGCCCGACCCCTGACAAATCATAGTAAGAGGATTTAAAAAACATATGGTCCACGAAATCCTGGGCCACCTCTGGGGTGGCTGGATTGCCCGGACGCATCAAGCGGTAAATTTCAATGATGGCATCTTCTTTGGTATGGACTTTATCCAACAACAAGGTTTTACGAATAGAGTCACTGCTGGTGACACCATCAATGCGCAAAATCTCAAATTCATTGATACCGGCGCTCTTCAGACGGGCCAGCGCCTCCTCGTCGATCTCTTCGTTGGACTTGGCCAAAACATCGCCGCTCTTGGGGTCGGCAATGGTGTAGGCAAAAACTTTACTGAGCAACTCTTCGGGTGCAATGGGAAGGGTCTCCCACTTGTCGGCGGCCATCAGTTTCAGGGCCCGCTGGGTAAACATGCGGCCTTTTTTGACCAGCACATCTCCTGTGTTGGCATCCACTACATCCCGGCTGGCGCGCTGTCCTTTTAAATGGTTCGCATTAAACACCTTCGTGACTGTGCGGCCTTTTATGATAATTTTTTCAGTCTCGTAGAAATAGGAGAGCAGGTCGGCCGTGCTGTAACCCAAGGCCTTAAACAGCGTGGTCACCGGAAATTTACGCCGACGGTCGATGCGAATGTATACGATATCTTTGGGATCAATTTCCAGATCAATCCAGGAACCGCGCACCGGAATAATGCGCGAACTGTATATAATCTTGCCGCTGGAATGGGACTTGCCCTTGTCATGGTCGAAAAAAACACCGGATGAGCGATGCAACTGGCTGACCACCACCCGCTCGGTACCATTGATGATAAACGTGCCCTTATCGGTCATCAAGGGGATGGTGCCAAAATAAATCTCTTGTTCTTTGATGTCGCGGATGTTGGATACACCCGTTTCCTTGTCCACATCATACACCACCAAACGAACGGTGATACGAACCGGCAGCTCGTAAGTCATACCCCGTTGTATGCACTCTTCCTCGCTGTGCTTTACATCGGAGAATCGGTAGGAGACAAATTCCAGCGAAGCGCTGCCCGTAAAATCCTTGATGGGAAAAACAGATTTAAACACCGCCTGCAAGCCTATATCTTCGCGCTTTTCCGGCGGTACGCCGATTTGCAAAAAGCGTCGGTAAGATTCTTTTTGCATACCGATAAGATCAGGGATCTCAACGATCTTTTTGATCTTTCCGAAATTTTTCCTTAGACGCTTTTCGAGCAAAAGCCGTTCAGCCATGGGATCTCCAATATTGGTTGTCTTCGTTTAGCCCCAAGTGGGGAACATGCGAATAAAGCGACGCACTCTTTGTCTTGCCTTTACCGCAGCCAAGTCTGCGGCGCAAAAAGCCACAGCCCTCCCCTACAATGCCCCGGAAAGGTTGCGGCCTTGCTGTTTTTGGAAAGACGAAAATGGGATAAAAGGAAATTGGTCTTTCCACCCCATTTTCGCATCGCACACGTTGTCTTTTTATCAGCAGGGAAACTGATGGTATCCCCCCAGACAAGAATATCTACTTAAGTTCGACCTGAGCGCCGGCTTCTTCCAGTTGGTTTTTAATCTGCTCGGCTTCTTCCTTGGTCACACCTTCTTTAACCGCTTTGGGTGCCTCATCGACCAGTCCCTTGGCTTCTTTGAGCCCCAGCCCGGTAATTGCGCGAACCTCTTTGATCACACCGATCTTTTTGTCACCCGGTGCAACCAGAATCACGTCGAACTCGGTTTGTTCTTCAGCAGCAGCGCCACCGCCATCGCTGGCTGGACCAGCAGCCATCATGGCCACCGGGGCAGCAGCTGACACACCGAATTTTTCTTCCAACTCCTTGACCATCTCAGAAAGTTCCAGAACGGTCATGTTTGCGATAAAATCAACTACATCTTGCTTACTGATATCTGCCATTGTTTGTTTCCTCCAAAAATTATCAAACTAAACGTTACATCCATTTTGCAAAAATTGGGATTATGTTTTTCCGTCTTAATCTGTCTGCCGTATTAGGCGGCCTCTTGTTCTTTTTGGTCTTTAATAGCCTGCAGTACATTCACCATTCGCCGGGGTACGTCACCCAAAGCTGTGACCAACGCTGTCGGCACGGCATTCATTGCAGATAGCACCGTGGCCAGCAGTTCATCACGCGACGGCAGCGCCGAAAGGGCTTTAATGGCTGACAGGTCCAAGACCTTGCCACCCATCACACCGATCTTGATCTCCAGCTTATCGTTCTCTTTGGCAAAATCAGTTAAGATTTTGGCAGGTGCAACAGGGTCTTCATAACTCAGCGCAATGGCGCTGGGGCCTTTAAAACTATCTTTAATGGCTTCGGCATCCGTTCCTTCGGCAGCCAAACGCAGCATGGTGTTTTTGACCACCTCATACTCAATCTGCGCTTCGCGCAACTTGTCACGCAAGCTGGTCACACTGGCCACGTCCAAACCTTTGTAGTCGGTTAGAATGACCACACGGCTTTTAGCCAGGCGCTCGTTGAGTTGCTGAACAAACTGTTTTTTAATCTCGATATTCAAGCTAACTAACACCTCCTCCCATCACTGCAAACCACCCAAGGATGTAACGAATCAACTTGTTACGTTGATCATGGCCGGCGGTTGACCCCAATTTGCGCAACCTTTGTCGACCAGACCCTCCTGCCTCGGTAGGCTGGGCCGTGCCAATTAAACACGCGCTCTTATTTGTCCGGCGTGCACCTACGGTCTTTGACAGCGTTATTTAATTTCGATGTAAGCGTGTTGCCCTAACATATGGCGTCTTTATGTGTGAGCGCCATCTTAAACCAATTGTTGATAGCGTCTATCTAAAGCTATCGGTTTTTAGCCTGCACTGACAAAATCCTTTACCAGGGCTGTATCGATCTTGACGCCGGGTCCCATGGTGGTGGAGATGGCAATCCCTTTAAAATAGGTGCCTTTGGCCGAAGACGGTTTCAAACGAACCAATGTCTCCATAAATGCAGCCATATTTTGTAGGATCTTTTCAGCACCGAAAGAGACCTTGCCCAGAGGAACGTGTACGATCCCGGCTTTTTCAACACGAAAATCGATTTTCCCAGCCTTGAGTTCGTTAACGGCTCGGGTGATGTCCATGGTCACTGTTCCGGTTTTGGCGTTTGGCATCAACCCACGCGGACCGAGCAATTTTCCGATTTTGCCCACCGTACCCATCATGTCGGGTGTGGCCACGGCTTTATCGAAACCAAACCAGCCGCCCTGAATTTTTTCCACGAACTCATCACCGCCCACAAAATCAGCACCGGCTTCCTGAGCTTCCGTTTCTTTTTCACCTTTGGCAAAAACCAACACCTTGACCTCTTTGCCCAAACCGTTGGGCAGCACGACGGTGCCGCGCACCATCTGGTCGGCATGGCGAGGATCAACTCCCAACCGCACCGCCATATCGATGGTTTCATCAAACTTGGCATAAGAGGACTTGATGGCGGATTCAACTGCTTCGACAAAATCGTGTCGCTTCTGCGAATCAATTGCTGTCCTTGATTCTGAATATTTCTTACCACGTTTTGGCATTTTCGATTTCCACTCCTTGACCTATGATTTGACACTTGGTCTTATTCGACTTCGATACCCATACTGCGCGCCGTACCGCTGATGATCAAGCAGGCCGCATCCATATCGCTGGTGTTTAAATCAGGCATCTTGATCTTGGCGATCTCTTCAACCTGCGCCCGCGTGACTTTGCCCACACGATCCCGTTTGGGATCGCCAGCGCCCTTGGCAATTTGGGCGGCCTTTTTCAACAAAATGGCAGCCGGCGGGGTCTTGGTAATAAATGTGAAAGACCGATCCTGATAGACGGTAAGCACCACAGGAATAATCATGCCGGCCTCATTGGCAGTACGTGAATTAAAGGCCTTGCAAAAGTCCATAATATTAACGCCATGCTGACCCAGCGCCGGACCGATGGGGGGAGAAGGGTTGGCTTTACCCGCCTCGACCTGCAATTTAATTTGTGCCAATACCTTTTTTGCCATGGTAGTTCTCTATCTCCTAAATTAATACGATTGCACCAAGCGCCTTACATCTTGGTAACCTGGACGAATTCCAATTCCACTGGCGTGGAACGACCAAAAATGCTGACCAGCACTTTGATCTTACCCTTTTCATGATTGACCTCTTCAACCGTTCCATTAAAGTTGGTAAAGGGACCATCCACAACGCGCACCTCATCGCCCTCATCAAAAAAGTATTTAGGTTGGGGCTTGTCCTTACCTGCTTCCATACGGTTGATGATGCGGTCGGCCTCTTCATCTGTCAAAGGCGCAGGCTTATCACGGCCGCCTAAAAATCCGGTAACTTTAGCCGTGTCGTTCACAATGTGCCAGGTCTCATCGTCTAGATCCACCTGTACCAGAATATAGCCGGGGTAAAATTTGCGGGCCGATGTACGGCGCTTGCCCTTGACCAGTTCAACAACCTCTTCAGTGGGTACCAGTACTTGGCCGAATTTATCCGGATGAGGTGATGCCGCAATGCGCTCCTCCAAGGCGGATTTTACCTTGTTCTCAAATCCCGAATAGACATGCACGATATACCATTTAAGTGCCACGCGTCACCTTTCTATGGTTTATGGAAGCACCATCCGAATCAGGTTCGACAAACTGATGTCCACAATTCCTAAAAACAAGCCTATAATTAGTACCAAAATAATCACCACCGCAGTTGAGCCCATAGTTTGCTTACGTGTCGGCCAAGTTACTTTTTTCAGCTCGATTTTAACTTCACGCAAAAACTGGGTGCTCTTTTGCACGATGCTTTGATTTTGCATGGCTGGCTTCGGCTTATCCGCCCCGGCACTTTTTTTCATCACCGAGACGGGTTTGACCGCTACAGCCCCCGTCTTGCCCTTGGCCTGCATTGGTTCGGCCTGCGCGTTGGTTTGCCGTTGGATTTTCTTCTTGCTGGGGTCTTTTTTCTTTTGTATGCGTCCCATGCCACTCCTAGTCGCTACACGAATTCATGCCGTATGGTACTATTGCCGGTTGCGTCATGGCCAGACGGATATTACGATGGCAGGCCAGGAGGGATTCGAACCCCCAACACCCGGATTTGGAGTCCGATGCTCTACCAATTAGAGCTACTGGCCTACTCCAACAGCAATTTATATCAACCAAAGACGCGCATCACCATTAGGTTGGACCTACTTGGTTTCCTTATGAGGCGTATGCTTTTGGCAAAACGGACAGTATTTGTTGAACTCCAGCTTATCTGGTGTAGTCCGCTTATTCTTCGTCGTTGTATAGTTTCGGCGTTTGCAGTCATTGCATGCCAGCGTTACGATAACTCTCACCAATCGACTCCTTATCGCTTACTCGATGATTTCGCTGACCACGCCAGCGCCGACGGTACGACCGCCTTCACGAATGGCAAAACGCAGCTCTTTTTCCATGGCTATCGGGGTGATCAAATCACCGCTGATCGCAACATTGTCTCCGGGCATGACCATCT
>JBNLFN010000095.1:0-20686 GCA_050305555.1 Desulfobacteraceae bacterium
GGGATAAGAAGCAAACCAGGGGGTGTCATTTCGCTGAATACGTGCCCCTTGGCTGAGCAACCCATGGGCCAAGCTGCGGAATAATATTTCAGCGGCCAGGGGTAAGCCCAGAAGATAGAGCCATAAATTTGCGGGCCATGTTGCCGCTTGTGCCAATCCGCTGGGTGACCACACGCCGCCTGTTGCAGCGGCCAATAAAGCGACCGGTGTCACCAACCACCATTTATTGCCGGTAGGCATAATCCACCCATATTGCCAGGGACGACAACGTGCAATCAGCAGTAAAGATAGGGTTGTGGCCGTTGCCAAGGCCGCTACAAAACCCGTATGGGGCAGCAACCAGAAGGGGTTTGGCGCTGCCAGTTTGAACCACTTGTCAGGGGCCCAATAGAGGCGGGTTAAATGGGCAACCAACAGAATACATCCCACCAGAAGTGCAGCCATGCCGAAACGATAACATTGTTGACCGAAGCCCAGCCGGTGGATGGCCGTACGGCAGGCTTGTGCAATTTCTGCCGGCGACAGGAGCGTACCGCTTTCCCTGGGTGAACCCCCGATATCGGTCGCCCCCCCCCATTTGTTCTTACGAGTGCGGCACTTGACCGCCGGGTCCACGAAATTCAGATGTTCGTAAATATTATCCAGGGTAATGGGCATAAACAGGTCGGCCTGGCGCACGGTATACGATGCAGCACCTTTTTTGAGGAAAACGACCCCAAGCCGGTTGCCATACAGCTTGTTCAAATGCGGTTCAATTTCGTAGATTCCCATATCCGCTTCAACTACGGCGGCAATTTTCTGGTCGGTCAGCTCAACCCGGGCGAGTTCTTCAATACCCTTGTAGTCTGCAAAATCATCTGGTTTGTAAAAAATTTGATCTATTTTATGCAGGATGGAGATCGTGTAGGTCAGAAAGTCGGTATGCTCCCAACGCCCCTCTTTTTTCAAAGCGATTTCATCGCTGCGCAGATGATCAACCACCCTTTGAATTTTGCGCATCAAATCACGTGGCAAGGCGCTGAGCTCTTTTAATTCCAATCCCAATGCGTCGATAAGACCCTCATACCGCACCAAAGCAAATAAAATCCGTCGCTGGGTGTCGACCAGCCGGCCGATGCGTGCGTGATTCAAAAGGATCCAAATGGCGAGGATGGCATCCAGATCGGGGTCGTTGGCAAATATATGCCATTCTCGACCTTGCAGATCGAGCCCTTTCATATACATCACAAGGGTTTGTTCGCAGGTGGCCAGGGTAAAGGCGCGCACACAGCCTTCATGGTGATCCAAATTGTAAACCTGGCGTTCATGGTCCATAAAGGGTTCGCATTGCGCCACCCCATCTAGAAATATTGTGCCGCTGGGTGATTTGCGGGCCATTGAGGCATTTACGGATAAACCGCCCTCGATATGGACATTTAAATTAGGCGCTTCCAAACAGATGAGCATACGGTCATCGCCGACGGCCTTTACGGTATACCGTTCCGGCAGCTTGCTCGAGGATTTCAGTTTGCTGGGATCACCCGAAAGTGCCGGCTGGGAGGTGTCCATTGAAAACTGAGTGTTGTTTTCCTCCAGAATCGCATTGTGTTTTAGGTGTGATGCGCTCATTTGCTTTATCCTGAAGCAGCCTGTCGCCGGTCCCATCAATAATGCACTTCTGCATCCCTATTGTGCTGGTGCCTGTACAGAAACCAGCACGCTGCTCATTGCGCGTCAGTCAGTCGAGGCGCCTGCCCACCCACCGTATGGGAACCCCATCATCAAAAGACGTTGGTATTCAAAAACTGTTTATTAAGTTTTATTGTTTGGGTTGTATCAATATCAGCCACTGATAAAGGGGTCAAGACAGATCAGCTTTGATTGCAATATGAAACCATTGGAGCCCTCAACCCCAGCCCCTATCCGGGAAGCCGATTGCAATGCCTGGGTCTATGGTAAATTTGCCCCGCACACCTGACAAAATGGCCTGCCGGTAACTATAGTTTTGACTTTTACCTAACAATTTCCTAACAATCCGCACGTATTTTTAGAGCCCATCGATTGCGGTGGGATGGACTTCATTGTCGTTATACGCAGATGGTGTTTGAGTATTCATTTAACGATATGAAATATTTGAAAAAATAGATTGTCGAAACAGGAAGCTCAATGAATATTTATTTGTTCGCGGTGGGTATTCTTTTTGCGGTGGCTATCATGGATTTGGTGGTGGGTGTCAGCAACGATGCGGTTAACTTTCTGAACTCATCGGTAGGTTCACGTGTCGCCCCGCGCCATACCATTATGATTGTCGCCAGCCTGGGAATACTGGCCGGCGTTACTTTTTCCAGCGGTATGATGGAGGTAGCTCGCAAGGGCATCTTTCATCCCAAGTTTTTTGTGATGCCTGAGTTGATTACCATCTTTCTGGCAGTGATGATCGCTGATATTCTGCTGTTGGATCTGTTCAATACATTTGGCCTCCCCACCTCCACAACGGTTTCAATTGTGTTTGAACTGCTGGGGGCGGCCATTGCCGTGTCCATAGTCAAAATTACCCAAAGCGGCCATAGCATGTTGCTGCTTTCCGAATATATCAATACGGGCAAGGCCTTGGCCATTATTTCCGGTATTCTGCTTTCGGTGGGAATTGCCTTTGTCTGCGGGGCATCGGCCCAATTTGCCACCCGTTTGCTTTTTACCTTTGATTATCAGCACCGGTTGCGGCGATATGGGGGCTTATGGGGTGGATTGGCCCTAACCATGATTACCTATTTTGTTTTGATCAAGGGTGCCAAGGGGGCCTCTTTTATGACCCCTGAGATGGTGACCTGGATCAAAGGGCACACCGTGTTGATTATCGGCAGCGGGTTTGGGGGGTTCGCAATCTTGTTTCAGGTTTTGATGATGACCACACGCATCAATATCCTCAAACCCATTGTATTGGCCGGCACATTTGCATTGGCCATGGCTTTTGCCGCCAATGATCTGGTCAATTTTATCGGTGTGCCGTTGGCTGGATTTCATACGTTTACATTGGCCAAATTGTCAGCCGATCCTTTAACCGTACCCATGGCGGCCCTTCAGAAAAAAATTCACACCGACACGCTTTTTCTGTTGGCTGCCGGCGCCATTATGGTGGCCACCCTGTGGCTATCCCGCAAAGCGCGCACGGTAACCAAAACAGAAGTGAGTTTAGGCCGGCAGGAAGAGGGATTGGAAAGATTTGATTCGTCTCAGCTGTCGCGGATTGTGGTGCGTATGGTGACCCGTCTGATGGATGCGGCCAGCCGAGTGTGCCCGGAACCCCTGCGCTTATGGTCCCGGCGCCGGTTTAACAACAGTGATATCGCCCCCCTGCCCGGATACGATGGTCAGGTGCCTGAGTTTGATTTATTGCGCGCCAGTGTCAACTTGATGGTGGCCAGTGCCTTGGTCGCTTGGGCTACCAGTATGAAACTGCCCCTTTCCACCACCTATGTCACCTTTATGGTGGCCATGGGCACCTCATTGGCTGATCGGGCATGGGGGATGGAAAGCGCGGTTTTCCGTGTCACAGGTGTGTTGACTGTCATCGGGGGATGGTTTTTCACCGCTTTGAGCGCTTTTAGCGTGGCATTGGTTTTTGCCTTCGTATTGATGTCTCTCAATAAGTGGCTCGCCATTTTATTGTTGCTGACGGTGGCGGCACTTATGATTGTCCGTAATTTTAAAATTCACGGGCGTCGTGAAAAAGCAGCCAAGGAGTTGGAACTGCTTGATCTGAAGCGGGTCACAGATGCTGATTTTGCCGTTAAAACCTGTTTCGAGCACAGCGGCCATTATCTTGAAGTTATTCGCACCAACCTGTCGCTGTGCTTTGAGGGGATTTTGACCGAGGATCGCAAAGCGCTCAAACAGCTGCGCCGTGAAACCAGCAAAGTGCAAGCATGGTCCAACATGATTGTGGCCAACATATTTAAAACCTTACGCCTGCTGCATCAGGAAGAGCTCCAAAATGCGCAAAAATATGCCTCGGTGGTGTCTGCCTTGCAAGAGATTGCGGAAAGTCTGCGCGATATGATCCTGCGCTGTCACGTGCACACTTCCAATCAACATGCGGGTCTGCTGCCGGCCCAAAAAAAAGAACTGCAGCAAATTCGAAAAAATACCGAGGCCTTGTTGCAAAATACATCTCGGATATTGCTTAACCGTGAGCCTTTTAAGTATCGTGAGGTGGCTCGCCACTATGTTGATTTGAAACAGCATTTAGAGGATTTTGATCGCCTTCAGGCGGACCGGATTCGCAGCAGTGTTTCCAAAACGCGCCTCAGCATTTTATTCTACGGTATCAACAATGCCTGCCTCAAAATTAGTGAGCAGACCCTCCATCTCCTTAATATATTTGATGAGACATTTAAGGTTGGAGCAACAGACAAATAAATTTTCTAAATGATAACAGCATGATGTAGAAAATTTAAAACCATTTGAGATGATCTGTAAACTTTTCCGGCCACCGGACGTCTTCAAATCCCAAAGACCAAACGTTGACCCAAGGGAGGTACACTATGAAGACAATGACATTGAAATGGATGATCGGCATCATGACAATTATGTTTGTATTGGCAACCGGCGCCTTGGCCGACGGCAGAAAGGGCGGAGATCGCGGGCACCATGGTCCCAAATACAAACAAGGTTATCATCAAAAGCATGGTGGGCGTCATTATACGCAACCTCGCCATTACAAAAAACAGCAGCGTGTTCGTCGTTACTACGCCCATAGACCCCACCACCGCCAATATGCAAAGAGACGCGTCGTTGAAATTCATCCCAATCCGCTTTTTTGGTTGTTCCCCTTCCCGCCGCTGACACCGTTTACAGTCGATTAAGGCAGACTGTACGGCTATCAAAGCAAAGAACGACAAAACAGCGCAAAGGGTCCGGCAAGATGCCGGGCCCTTTGCGCTGTTTTTGATATTAAGCTGCAATAAATAATCGGCACGCGATAATAGCAAATGCGATACCGGCTGCATCTGCGGTGAGTGCCGCAGCCATCGCGTGGCGGATCCGATGAACCTGAACAGCGCCAAAGTAAACTGCCAGAACATAAAACGTCGTTTCCGTGGAGCCCTGCAAGGTGGTGACCAGATACCCCACGTAGCTGTCCGGCCCGGTGGCTGGATCGTTGATGATGGCAGCCATGATACCATAAGCGCCCGACCCCGATAGGGGTCGCATCAAAGCCATGGGCAGAGCTTCTGCCGGCAGGCCCAGCTTCCCGGTAATGGGGCTCAAAACGCCAACGAGGGCTTCCATAGCCCCGCTGGTCCGCAACATGCCCACTGCCACCAAAATAGCCACCAGATAGGGAATAATGCGCAGCGCCACTTGGAAGCCCTCTTTGGCGCCCTCCACCATGACTTCGTATACGCGTACTTTGCGCAAGAACCCAAACAGCAGGAAAAACACCATCAAGCTGGGAATAACCCATGGGGAGATCGCCTGGCCATAGCGCACCGCTAAAGGCACCATGGCCATCAGGACGATCAGCGCCAGAATGCTGACCCACAAGGGATAGGCTTGGGATGGGTTGTCATCTATCGGCGCCGCCGTTTCGGCATCGACCGCATCAAGCATTCCTTGTTCAGTGGCGCTCGTCGGTTGAGTGGCCCAGCGGCTGTAAAGTTTCGCAGCGATAATGGCCACAACAGTGGAACCGATGGTGGCCATCAAGGTGGTGGGCAAGATGGCGGCGGGAGAGGCGGATCCGGCTGCCGCTCGCAGGGCAATCACACCGGTTGGCAATAAGGTGACGGACGAAGTGTTGATGGCCAAGAAAAGAGCCATCGCATTGGTGGCTGTGCCTTTTTGAGGATTAAGTTTGTCCAGCTCCTGCATGGCGCGGATACCAAAGGGGGTGGCGGCATTGCCCAAACCCATGGCATTGGCGGACATATTTAATATCATTGCACCCATGGCAGGGTGGTGCGCCGGCACTTCAGGAAAGAGGCGTATCATCAGCGGCCGGATAAGACGGGCCAGAATCGTCAGCATACCGCCGGCTTCGGCCACCTTCATCAGGCCCAGAAAAAGGGTCATTACGCCCACAAGCCCGATGGCCAATTCCACTGCTCCACCTGCCGACTCAATCATGGTACTGGACAATAGTTCCATGGGCGAATTTACACCTGCCGCGGGTACCCAGTTTAGGTGGTGCCAGCCGGCAAAGATAAAAGCCGTGCCAACCATTACTATTAGCAGGATGTTCATGGTTGCCGTTTCACTTGGGATTATACTGTGAATGCATCTGTATTAACAATATTTTAGAGTAGATTGCAAGGTTGTTGATTTCACTGGTGCGATGGTTGACAAGACAGTGAATATCATTCATTATTAATCTTTTAATGTTTTTCATAAAATCAGCAGTTGCGGACTGATTTTGATCCACAAGATGCCTTGTTCGAAGAGGTAAAAATTGGCGTTATCTCAGAACCTTCTGCCGAACAGGCGCAAACACACCACGCGCCGCTTTTTATTTCTGATGATGGGTATGGCCTTCATGCTGGCCATTGGCTGTGCTGCCGATGTATGCACTGCGGGCCCCGATGTAATCGGCCTGAGAAAAAAGGTTGTGGTGCTGTTCAGCTATGAAACAACCTTCTGGGCCGTGCAAGACGAAAACCGCGGCATTGCCGATGGTCTGGCCACCATGGGGTTCGTTGAAGGGCGTAATATCGATATCATCCGCCTGCACATGAACACCAAAACCACAAACAAATCCGCCCGCCAAATGGAGGCCGTCGCTCCAGGATTATTACGTAAAATCAAGTCTCATCAACCGGACGTGTTGCTGGTGATGGACGATGATGCGCTTCGCCACGTGGGGGCCAAACTGCTGGACACCCCATTGCCGGTTGTTTTTGGCGGCGTCAATTTGTTTCCCACCGATGGGGATTATGGCTGGATTAACGGCACCCAGCGCCGTCCACTGGCCGATTCCATTGTACAACCCGGTCACAACATCACCGGCGTGCTTGAGCGCATTGCTCTGGGTGCGGGGTTTAATGTGCTGCATCAGATTGAGCCTCAGATCAAAACGGTGCTCTTTGTCTCTGATAAAAGCATCTTATCGCGCCAAATGCTTCGCGCGGCCAATCACGATGCGGTTCTGGCGAAGGTGCCCATGCGTATTATCAAACAGGTCTTTACCGACAGCTTTGAAACATTAAAGCAATTGGTGATGGATTATCAGGAGCGGGTGGACAGCATCGTAATGTTCCTGCCCTGGACTTTGGTGGACGCCCACGGTCAACATGTCCCCCACCAAAAGGTGGTGCGATGGATGCTGCAAAACAACAAGCGGCCCGGCATTGCTTATCTCGATGTATTGGCTGAAGAGGGATTTTTGTGCGGCGTGGTGGTGGACATGCATCAACAAGGGGTCCACGCCGGCGTCATTGCCGGTCGCATCTTGGGCGGTGAAGATCCTGGATCCATCCCCATCGTCAATCCGGTGGCCAACCGCATCATGGTTAACATGGCCCGGGCCGAGCAGCTCAACATTGATATTCCTTTTGATGTATTAAAAAGTGCAGATGCCCTTTTGAAGCAAATGACCGCTTATCCGGAATTTTCGGCGGGAGAATAATCAGTGAAAATTTATCCCCGCATCCTGCTCAATATCCTGCCGTTGATCGTCACGGGTATTCTGCTTGTCAGTGGATTAGCTTACTCCTTGTCCGCCGGCGCCATGGCCCATTTGGCTGAGCAGTGGTTGGACACCAAGTTGTTGGATGCCATCCGCGTGGCCTCCGAGGATGTTGAGATATTGCGTAAGTTCGGTTTGGGGCGCATAGAAGCCAATGTCGCCAAAGCCCAGGCTCATACGGGTAAAGCCATGCAGATGGTCAACATCGGTTCATCCGGCTATCTTTGGGGGATCGATGCTGAAGGCATCATTGTCGTGCACCCGGATTCGAACCGGATCGGAAAGAGCGTTGCCGACCAAATGTGGTACCAAAAGATCAATGGCCGTCTTGAAGGCCAATGTTACCATTACGAAAACAATCAAGTGCTGCTGGCTGTCTACAAATACTTCTCTCCCTGGAGCTGGTATATCCTGGCCAGTGCGCCCGAAAGTGAACTGTACGGCCAGGCAAGTCAGATGCGCACCTATCTGTTGGGTGGGGGTTTGGTGGTATTGATTGCAGCGGCCTTGGTATTGATGGCGTTGGCAAGGCGCTTGACGGCACCTTTGGATGCATTGGCCAAAGCGGCTGAATTGATCGGTCGCGGTGATCACAACCTGAGTCGGGTGACCGGCTTATCCCGTACCGATGAAATCGGCACGTTGTCCATGGCTTTTAACCGCATGACACTGCAGTTGAATCGCCGCATTGTTCAGGAGCAGTTGGTATCGGAAATCTCGCGACGTTTCATTCGTCTTTCAGACCATAAGGTTGATGCGGTGATTCAGGCATCATTGAAACAGATCGGTGAGTACACCGGCGCGGATCGCTGCTATGTGGGTGAGATCTCCATGGAACACTATCTGGTGGGCCATACGCACGAATGGTGCGGCCCCGGAGCGGATTCCCAATCCAGCCGTATGGAGGGGTTGTCGCTTAAGAATATCCCCTGGTTTGCCCGGAAAATGATCGAAGGCGGTTATGTTTTGGCGCCTGAGGTGGCGGATCTGCCCCTGGAGGCCAAAGCTGAAAGCGTACTTTGGCAAAACAGGGGTATTCAATCGGTGGTCCGTGTCCCTATGATGTATGGGGGTGAGTTGCGTGGATTTGTGGGTTTGGACGCTATTCATGAAGCCAGACCCTGGACCCATCAGGATGTCCAATTGTTAGAACGAGTGGGTGAGCTGGTTTGCAATACCCTGGAAAGGTTGTGGTATCAAAAAACCCTGGCCGCGGAAAAAGAGCGCCTCTCGGTGACCCTGCATAGTATTGGCGATGGGGTTATTACTGCCGATATCGAGGGCCGGGTGGTTTTGATCAATCGTGTGGGCCAACAGCTCACCGGATGGTTGCAGGATGATGCCGTGGGGCAACCCGCAGATGGTGTTTTTACCATCCTTGAAGAGCAAACCCACTCGCTGATTCCCGATCCCATATTGCGAATTATTCAAAGCGGGGTGACGACCGTGTTCCCAGGCCAATCCATACTGCTGGACAAAAAGGGTGTTGAACGGCTTATCGCGGCCAGCGTCGCGCCCATCTTTGAGAAGGAGAAAAAAATTGTCGGCGTTGTACTGGTATTTCGGGACATCACAGAAAAGCATCGTCTGGAACAAGAGGTGCTTAAGGTGGAAAAATTAGAGTCCATCGGTGTTCTGGCAGGCGGTATTGCCCACGATTTTAACAACATTCTAACGGTGATTATCGGCAACATCGCCCTGGCCAAAGACCATATCGCTGAAGGCAGTATCGTTCACACCAAAATGGATGAGATTGAAAATGCGGCATTCCGGGCAAGGGGTTTAACCCAGCAATTGCTCACTTTCTCAAAAGGGGGTGAGCCCATAAAAAAACCCATCGTCTTAAGCCGGCTTTTCCACGAATTCGCCACCTTTGCATTGGGCGGCGCCAACGTTAAGCTGGCGTATACGCCACCTGATAATTTGTGGGCCGTAGAGGTGGATGAAGGCCAGTTCAGCCAAGTCATTAACAATTTGATTCTCAATGCCGTCCAGGCCATGCCCGAGGGTGGGGTCATTCAAGCGGAGATGGCCAATATCGTATTGGCAAAAGAGTCGAGTCTTCCCTTGGCCGATGGACCCTATGTTAAACTCACCATTAAAGATCAAGGCCTTGGCATTTCCAAAGTCAATTTGTCCCGCATTTTTGACCCCTTCTTTACCACCAAACAAGAGGGCAGTGGATTGGGCCTGGCATCGGCCTATTCCATCATCGAAAAGCACGGCGGCTACATCACCGCGGATTCAACCGAGGGCAACGGAACAACCTTTTCGCTTTATTTGCCCGCTGCGGATAAGATGACATATGAGGTTTCGGCCGCCCCGACGACGGTTGCAGCCGGTAAAGCCAAAGTGCTGCTCATGGACGATGAGCCCCTTATTCGGAGTATCTCCGGTGAGATGTTAACCCGCGCGGGGTACATCGTAGATTTCGCCAAAGATGGGCAGGAAATGTTGGATATCTACACACGCGCCCGAAGCAACGGCGATGGTTTTGATCTCGTGGTGATGGACTTGACCATCCCCGGCGGCATGGGGGGCAAAGAGGCCATTAAATTGCTATTGGAGTGCGACCCTTCGGCCAGGGCCATTGTTTCCAGCGGATATTCTACTGACCCGGTGATGTCCAACTATGAGCAATATGGTTTCTTGGCCGCTGTCAACAAGCCCTATAAAATGGATGATTTATACAGTGCCATTAATCAAGTCCTGACGCTATCGGAATAGGGGCCCTAAACGGATTTGGTGCCATCTGTGCGTTTTTCGAATCTTGCCATCAACGTTTCAATTATAAGTGCAGATATTTTTCCACCGCGTACCCAATTTTGCACACGCAACCGGATGTTTGGCTTTTCATCGTCCGTGAAGCGCAGGTTTTTTTCCAGCCCCATCGTGCAAACGGCAGGCCCAAGATTAAATATGTTTAAAATTAAAAGTAAGTTAGGGTTAATCACCGACCGATCTACCCCAAACGGGGGGTCGAAGTGGTTGGATTGGTATGTTGCGTGCATTATATAATGACTTACATTTACACTGACCTTGTGATTTGAACCTTAGAGGTTTGCCGGGAGACGGATAGAATATTTTGAAGCATTTTGTACGACATCTGCTTGTGATCATGCTTTGCGTTGGACCTTTGATCCCCCAGCTTCACGCTGCCGAAGTTGACATCCGCCCGAATTCCGCCATTCATGGATCCGGACGGGATATCGATGCGGGCGATGCAGAACGCATCGTACCGGTATACGCGTATGTTGGAAGCGACAATGGTGATACCGGCACCGGCGGCCTTTCGGTGCATGTTTATGGCTGGGGCATTAAAGATATGATTCGCAGCGACTATCTTCAACATGCCCAACCCTACAGCCGGCTGCGCACGCATCGTGTCGGGTCACGCATCTTTTCCGGTGATAGCGGTGAAAGCCTTGCCGGCCTTCGTGTGGAGGCGGGGTTGGGATCTTTGTTCTCGACCAGTCTCTATGGCGGTCTGCCGGTGAGCCCAGACACCGACGATACCGATGAAGCGTCACTTTCGTATTTTCAATTTCAAGACTATTTTGATACCACCCATCAGAACGACAACGTCTTTCGTTTTCTCAAAGAGAGTGACAAGACCCTGGCCATCGTTGGTACCGACACGGTATACCAAAGTGCCGGAGCGGTGGAGGTGGGTGTGCGGGCAAAGCGCTATACCTATGATCAGCGCCAAGAGTTCGGACAGTATATGGCCGGCCTGCTCACCGTAAATTTTTCGCGGGATAGCAAGATCGGCGCCGAAGTGGGGCGCATGGATGGGCAAACACCGGAAAATACTTATGGTCTCTACAGGGGATACTTTTTTTGGCAAAATCCATTTGATCTGGACAAGACCGGATTTATCAGTGGTGATGCCCTCTATGTGGCTTATGATGCCCCTGTGCATGGCAAAGATAGCTCCATGCACTACTCCTTAGGAGCCGGGCGAACTTTTTTGGACAATCGGTTGGCTGCCAAGTTGTCGGTGAATTATAGCCAGGATCCTCATTTTGAGAACGATATCGGCGGTGTGGTGACATTACAAATTCAATATTGAACTCAAAATAAATAAGCCGGATGCAATACTTTACTACGCTGCGGTATTTTTCACCCGGCCGATAGCGTACCCATCGATGTAGCGGGTCACCTGCACATGGCCACGGCCGGCTCGGTGAACACCCCATGCCTCCCATCAACCGCGCATAATCTTCCACTTGTCTTACGATAGCAACCGAAAATCAACATCGCATGAGCATTGGCGTTTGATCTTTTTTTTGCTAAGTAACGAGTGAATAGTCAGCCGCAGGAGCCCCCATGCAAGACGATTTGAAAGTTTTTTCCGGTAATTCCAATCCATCCCTGTGCAATGAAATTTGTGCTCATTTAGGCCTGGCGCCTAGCCGACTGGACATATCCCGGTTTTCCAACGACAATCTTTCGGTGCAAATCAAAGAAAATGTGCGCGAACGCGACGTGTTTGTGGTGCAATCGTTTACCCATCCGGTGAGCGACCATATCATGGAGTTGATGATCGTTATGGACGCCTTGCGCAGTGCTTCGGCCCGGCGCATCACCGCGGTGATTCCCTATTACTCTTATGCTCGCTCGGACAAAAAAGACGCACCGCGCATCTCCATTACCGGTCGGTTAGTGGCCGACTTGTTGATGAGCGCAGGCGCCAATCGGGTGCTTACCATGGACCTGCACGCCGACTCGGTGCATGGTTTCTTTAGCATCCCGGTGGATCATCTTACGGCCATCCCCTCCATCTGCGATTATTTCAGCCACACCCTTGATCTGTCCAACTCCGTGGCCGTGGCCACCGATGCCGGCGGCGCCAAGCGGGTGGGGCGATTTGCCAACCGTCTCAATACCACCATGGCCATCATTGACAAACGTCGCCTGAGCGATGTGGATGTCAAACAGGGACTGGTGGTGGGTGATGTTAAAAACCGCAACGCCATCATTTTTGACGATGAGATTTCCACCGGCGGCACTATCGTGTCGACCATCGACACATTGAAAAACGCCGGTGCCAAAACCATATATGTGGGGGCTACCCATCCGGTGCTGTGCGGCTCGGCCGTGGAGAAGTTAAAACAATCTTCGGCCGTGGAAATTGTGGTCACCAATACCGTTGCAGTGCCCCAAGAAAAGCGCTTTGAACAACTGAAAGTGCTCTCCGTGGCCGGTTTCTTTGCCACGGCTATCAAGCATATTCACACGGGGGAGAGTGTCGGTGCGCTATTCACATAGAAGCGGCTTCAAAAGACCCTCTCGGGCCCAATCTCTGCGTTGTAGCATGACTTCCAATCCTCGACGAAACGTATTCCTCCGGTTGAAAGTCACACTACGCCTTGATCTTGAACCCGAGAGGGGCTTTTGAAGCCGCTTCTATCATAATTTATTCAAACAAAGCCATTTCTCGATGCACTTTTTTCATGAACGCTGGCCCGTTTTTTATGAAGACAACCACCTGCTGGTGCTCTATAAGCCGGCGGGCTTGATCATGCAGCGCGATCACAAGAACAAGGCCAACCTGCTGGATCTGGCCAAGTCGTGGATCAAGACCCGGTATAATAAACCCGGTCGTGCTTTTGCCGGTATGGTGCAGCGACTGGACGGTCCCGTGGCCGGTGTGGTGGTAATGGCCCGCACCTCCAAAGGGGCGTCACGGCTCAGCGCCCAAATTCGTGAGCGCACCGTTGAAAAGCACTACCTGGCAGTCGTTGAGGGTTGCCCGCCCCAATCCGAAGATAAATTGGTGCATGATTTGATGCGTAGAGGCCGCTTGAGCCAAGTCACCCCCAAAGGTGCTCCCGGCAGTCAGGCAGCCAATCTGAGTTATCGGCTGGTGGATTCTAATGAAACACGTTCTTTGGTGGCCATCGAATTGGACAGCGGTCGTCGGCATCAAATTCGCGCGCAACTGGCCGCCATCGGCTGCCCCATCATAGGCGATGTCAACTATGGCGCACCGCATTCTTTGGCCCATGGCCGCATTGCCTTGCTGGCCCACCAATTGGCGTTTGACCATCCCACCCGTGGGTATCGCATGCAGTTTGAGGCCCCCCGGCCCCAGGGCTGGCCCTGGCCATTGACTGTTGCATCAACCCACGCCCCACTCTGGAGTATTGAGGACTATTTTAAATGTGGACTGGACTTGCCCCAGGCTTGAAAAAGGCTATCTTTGTAAAGTACAATAATCAAATCGTAATGGATCGAACCCGAGGAAAGATATGGCTGTGAATCATAAATCGCTGATGGCGCTGGTCCTTTTGGGTAGTATGTTGTTGGCCCCGGAAGCGGTTTTGGCCGCTTTCGAATTGCAAATTCATGAATACAAACTGTCGGTAAACGCTGATAAGGTACCCCTTCAGGATCTGTTACGGGCATTGTCTTACAATGGTATCGTGGTTCGGATCGATCCCAAAATCAATCCTGAGATTTCTGCCGATTTCAAAGACCGTGAACTGGAAGAAGGTCTCAAGACCCTTTTAAAACCTAACAACCATGCCTTTATCTGGAGAACCGTCCCGCCGTTTCCGGCACAGGGCAACCGTCCCTACCAGTTGGAAGAGATCCATGTGTTTAAGCCGGGTGAGAAGGATCAGATGGTGGTCATCGAAGCATCCGATGATGCGGATCAAGACAACCCCACGCCAACTGAAACCCAAGTAACCATCCAAGATAAAAAAGTATTTGTGCCCGTCACATTGGCATACCAGGACAGGCAGATTCAAACCACCCTGGTCCTGGATACCGGTGCCGGCGGTGTGGTGTTGCATCAAAATGTAGCCGACCAGTTGGGCATCGAGCGGACCACGCCTTCAAAAGCACAAGGGGTGGGCGGCATTGAAATCGATACCGGCTTGGTGCAACTTCAGTATGTGATCGTTGGCCCCCATGAGAAAAAGGATTTTGGCGTAAGCATCATCGCTTATCAAGCCCCTGCAGACGAACAGGACGGGCTTTACAATGGGTTGCTGGGTATGAGTTTTCTAGAAGGATTGAATTATACCATTGATTTTGACGCCCAGGTTATCCAATGGCAACCCTGAACGGCACCAAGCAAAATAATGATTGATCACTGGTTCTGAATTCAATACATTGAAGAAGATTCAAAAAGGGCCATCACCCGGAAAATATCTGATCGGCATTCGCTAAACCCATTGAGCCCGAATACCACCTTCCTTGGCGCATTGTAGCAGAAGTACGGCATCGTAACTGTTCCTGTATTGATACATATTGACACTCGCCTTGCAAAGGTCAGCACGTTCTCTTGCCGTATTGATCCTGTAACCGATACCGCGATTTGGATACCTGCTCGTCGGAGTGGCCTGCCATAGGGCAACCAACCGATGCCCTTTACCAAGAACCGTAAGACACCTATAAACCAAAAAGGAGGAATCCATGGCACGTGCATCAGCTTTATTGGTCGGACTAAAAAGTGTAGACCCCGCGGCTTACAACAATTGGGACGGCACCGCCGGATGCTGGGGATGCGAGCTGGACGTGGACAACATTCAGCGCATCTTAGCCCCGCTGGGCTATCAGATCAAAACCCTTAAAACCGCCCAGGCCACCCGCGACGCCATATTGTCTTCGCTGTATCGGGCGGCCGAGACAACCGTGTCCGGCGACATCTTCGTATTTTACTACTCCGGGCATGGCGGTCAGCAGCCGGACTACAACGATGAGGAGCCGGACGGCAAAGATGAAACCCTGGTGGCCTACGACCGTGAAGTCATCGATGACAAAATCCATGCCGCCCTACTGCGCTTTCGCCAAGGGGTGCGGGTGGTGATGATCAGCGATAGCTGCAACTCTGGCAGCAACTACAGAGGACTTCGCACCATCAGCAATCGTGAAGCCAGCACTTTTAAACCCATTGCCGCCATGCGTTCCAGGGACTTGGCTATCAAGGCCCAGCTCATCCATATGGGGGGCTGCCGTGACGGATTCGGCTCAAGCGGCTACTACGGTGGAGGCGCCTTTACCATGGCCCTGTGCAAAGCCTGGAATAATGGTGAATTTCAAGGCAGCTTCGAGCAGTTGCATGCCAAAATCAAACAATTGATTACCAGTGACCAACAACCCCAATACAGCGAATACGGGCCGGTCAATGACTATTTCCGCAACCAGCGCGCATTTGCTGTGGCTGCCGGCGAACCCGACACCAGCCCGGTGGAGTTACCAGTGATGGAACTTGATGCCACGGCCGCCGATCTGGTGGTGGCCGGTAACATCCACAAGTATCGCTTTACTGCCAACAAAGAGGCCCGCTACGTCATCGAGACCATCGGTGCCACCGACCTGACCATGGCCCTGTTCGGTCCGGAAGATCTGGAGCACCCCATGGCCCGGGATGACGACAGCGGTGACCGCCTCAATCCGCGGATCTCAACGCAGCTGAAAGCCGGCACCTACATGGTCCAGATTCAGCACTACGACACCGTCAACGGTACCGGTCCCTATGGTATTCGGGTATGGTGCTAATCCTTTGAACATTTCCCCCTCCCGCAAACTTGGGGAGGGGGGCGTACCTCACTTGCCCCTAATCCAAAACATATAAATCCTATTATTTCATGGACAGATTGCTATTGACGGGTGACCCAGCAGATGTGCTGCGATCCTGTAAACTTGTCAGAATATTTAAAATATCAGAATTAATAAATGAGATGGCTTCTAATTTAAAAACTTGTTATCGCCTGATGAATCAGTTTGGCGCACAAAGCGAAAAGAAGAAAAGCGAAAATACGCCGTATGCTTTTTCCCTTCATCTTGGAGCTCATGATCCGTGCCCCGGCAAGTCCTCCGGCGAATGAGGCCGTGGCGGCAGGCAGAATAAACCACCAGTTGATCGTTGCCACGGACGCATACCCTAAAAAACCGGTCAATGAAGAAAAGCATACAATGAATGTTGAAGAGGCCGCTGCAATTTTGGTTGGTGTTTTGAGCACATAGATTAATAGGGGTACGATGAATACGCCACCGCCGATACCCAGCAGGCCGCCCACAAGCCCGATACAGGCGCCGATGCAGATGCCGCCGATAATCTTTGCCGATGCCCCCATTGCGCTTGTTTCAGACTCGCTGGGGGTTGATACCAGCATGCGGACGCCTGCTGCGACCAAAACAACGGCCATGATAATCAGAAAAGGCTTCAGATCGATGAGAACATTCAAATAGGACCCCACAGGGGCCGCCAGGCTCGATGAGAGGATCAAGGGAATGGACAGGGAAAAATCCACCATCTTTTTTTGGGAATAGGTGTATGCGGCAGAAGCGGCTGCAAGAAGATTTAGAAATAGAGAAGTTGATGCGGCTTCGGCTTTTGCAAACCCCAAGATCAGAAACAGAGGGGAAAAGACAAGTCCCCCTCCGAGCCCGACCATGGTTAGCACAAGGGAGATAAGAAAAATAGCCCCAATCAGAAATGCGATCATGTTTTGTGCCCCCAATTCATCGACAGGCGTTTACCATCATATCTCATCGATAATTTACAATGTCGCGTCCAGCAACCTTACCAAGTCTTTGGCCAAAGGACAAAAAAAAATTTGGCGCGCTGAAAGTGCAATGTAATTAATGCGGTCAAATATTTTTTATGCTATAATTTAATTAATTGTAATTATAAGTATTTCCATAATTTTGTGCTATGGTGCAATTTTTTTAATGCATATTCTTAAGGTGAAAATGCCGCGTTTGGATTTCACTTGTGCCGTCGCAGATGATCGATCTACAAATATATTATAAAATTACAATTGGTTATATTGTGATCAGTATGACGACGCGACGCAGGAAACACCATGGCACACACTTTGCTTTATCCAGCTTGATTAAACAGCTTTTCGGGTGATGCCAGAAAAGTCAAGCGCGAGGCCACTAACCTTTTGGATAAGATTTTAATAGCATACCCTATATTTAGGTTAGAAGATGTCGTTTTTTATAGTTTTTAAAACTCTGGACGAATTAAAGTAGGCAAAATCGGAGAAGCATAATGTCTGAGATGGTAAAAATGGGCTTCTTTTCCAACGTCAAATCATCCCTGTGGGGACCGGTTCTTTACAGTGTCCTGACCGGTCTGTTCGGCAGTTTGCTGCTTGTCTTGTTTTTAACCGGTCTCATGCCCTTAGGGGCAACTGTAAAATACCTCCCATGGTTTTTAGCGTTCAATGCCTCTGTGGCTGGATATACGCTCCTGGATCGCACCCGGGACAAGCTTCAATATAAAAAGCTTTCGGGTGTGGGCGTCGGGTTCTGCATCGCTGTGCTGGTGTGCCTTTCACTCAATATTTTTTCGATTAAGATAACAGGTATCGGTCTAATAGGTTGGGTCGAGATAATGGTTTTTATCATCATCGCAGCAGTATTTGGTGGTTTGGGCGCGTGGCTCTCATTAAAGTATTCGAGCATAAAGGGCAGCTAAAACGATAGAAGAACAATTGATATGGCCTGATCATATTATCGGGACGCAGTTTTTCTATTGTAACCAAATAAATGATTAGGAGGATTAGAATGAAGAAGCTTTCGTGTTGGTTACTATTCTTCTCGCTGATGATGGTATTGTGCGTTTCAGGTCCCGCGTTTGGTGAATCCAGTGGTAAAATATCGGCTGCCCAATACCAAGCCGGCGATACGGTGAGCATCGACGGTGCCATTGATCCGGGCCAGGATCTCTATGTGACCATCGCTCAGAAGAAAACCTTCGCCCCCAAAGACACCAGCGGAACCCATGAGGTCAAGCGGCTTAAAAAAGATGCCAAAAAGGCCAAATTCAACAACGATACGGCGATTCCCCCGCTTTACTACATCGTCACCACAGATCCGTCTGCTTTTGGCAGTGAGGGCAAGAAAAGATTTGGCGGCCCCTCTGTGCTGTTAAAAAAAGGACAGGGGATATACTCCACCACCATGTTTTATTTGAAAAAGAAATTTGGTGATGTCTCTCCCACGGCCAAGGCGATGCTGGGGCCCATCCAATCCGAGGATCAGTGGAATTTTCTCAGGTACGCCAATGAGTCCGGCTATGGGATCAACACCATTGTCAAAGAAGGTAGCAATGTGGGCAAAGTGACGATCTTTTCCCGTACCGTCATTACAGATCACGCCACCAGCGGAAAATACTGGGACAAGGGGACGTCCATCAAACTGGACAAAGCCACCGGTAAATTCACCGCCTCTTTTAAAACCTTCCGTCACACGCCGCCGGAAACCGATTTTGATGTCTATGTCAACGGAGCCAATGTCGGATCCTACACCGTAAAAGCCAAGGGATTCTGGCTGAGCAAGGGGTTTCGTTACATGAATCCGATCTGGATCATCATCGGCGCCATTATTGTCGGCACCTATTTTTCCATGATTGGTGCCGCCGGCGGTATGCTGATGGCCGCTTTCCAGGTGTTGATTGTCCACACGGCCGGGCCGGTGGGTATCAATGCGGCCAATGTTCTCAAACCCTCCAACATGGCCCTGACCCTCTTTTCCCCCTTGGGTTCTTTTTACAGATATGCGGTGGTGGAAAGACGGGTGGCTTGGCCTGTGGGTATTTCCTTTGGCGTCGGTATTTTTATAGGCTCCATCTGGTTGGGTAAATATGTCTCGGCGGTTCTGCCGATGAAAGCATACAAGGAGTGGCTTGCCATTCTTGTGGTGCTCATGGGCATCCAGACGTTGCGGGAGTTGAGACCCGCTGCAATGGAAAAGCGCAAAAACATAAAGGCCATGGTCAAAAAATTTAATGAAGCGGTTGCCAAGGCCAAGAGTGAAGGAACTTCTGTGGAGATGGGGCGTATCGAACCGGTCAAAAGCAGCTTGGTGGATTACCGGTTCAAGTTCTGGGGGGAAGAGTTTAAGATCAATCCCCTGTTGTTTGCCATTCTCGGCCTTGCCATCGGCGTGGTATCACGATCTTTTGGTATCGGCGGCGGGTTCCTGCTCGTGCCGGCCATGACCACCTTGGGCGCCTTGCCCATGTATGTGGCGGTGCCGATTTCGCTCATCGGGACCTCTTTTTCAAGCATAGGTGCCTTTATCGGATATTTGATGACCGGCTACTACCCCGACATGTGGCTGATGATTTCCATTATTATTGGCGGATTTGCCGGGGGTATGCTGGGCAGCCGCGCTCAGAAGCTGTTCAGTGAAAAAACACTCAAAATTGTTCTGGCCATCACCCTGTTCTTCCTGTTCTTCCGGTTCTTTAAAATCGAGATATGGATCTAGCCTGAAAGCTATGCTATATTCGGGGAGAGACCGTGGCGTCTCTCCCCTTTTTATTTGTAAGATATGCGTATGGATGAATTGCTGGATATCGTCTGGTCGAAAATCATCATCGGTGTAGGCCATGCCTTCGCATTTGTGGGTCAGGCTCTGGCGCCGCTGGAGATTATGGGCCCCTTACCGGTGATTGTTTTTCTGGTTCTGGTCACGGTCTGCATGACTAAATTTATAAGCCGGGTCTATACCACCAAACGATATGAGACCCTGAAAAAAGAATTTACCCACTGGTTCAACCTTCGTCAGGAAGCACTTGCCTGCGAGGACCGTGAAAAAGGCAAGCTGCTTGCCAAGAATATCGACCAAGGCAAACTCAACAAGGTCTACTACGACTATTTCTTTGAAGGTCTGCTTAAAAATATTCTCACCGTTTATCTGCCTTGTTTAATAGTGGCCGCCTACGTGAATGAAGCCTATAAACCGGACAACCTGATGTCCAAATTCGGCAAAAAATACGTTATCGAGTTAAGCGCTTCCGATGGCGAACCGACAGTTTTCGGAGCGCTTTTTTGTTATGTGGTCCTTTTGCTCACGACCTATCTGTGTTGGTATCTGATCGGCAAGGCCATAGCTCGCCAACAATACAGGAAAAACCAAGAGACCTCCACTGCCAAAAGCGCCGATCCCGATTGATAATTATTCCATATGTCCGAAGCGAAAACAGGAGGTGAGGGTGGTTTGGTGGGGTTGCCGGACGTTAGCCCCACTTGGACCGTATGGCGTGTCCGG
>JBNLFN010000096.1:0-42934 GCA_050305555.1 Desulfobacteraceae bacterium
TTTTTGTTAAATAATCAAATGGTTTTCAAACTTGCCCTTTCTGAGTTTGGCTTCTGCCTTTGATCGATCTATCTATATTGAATCCACAATTTGTTTAAATTATCAAGCTTAGGTGGAATTCCATATAAGTTTGAGGAGTTGTTATTTATGGCAATCACAGATTATAATAACTTCTGGGACACAAGGATGTTCGAACGACCATGATTGATACCCATGTCCTGAACCGGGGCGGCAGAGGGGAAATGAGCCCATCAGATTTGTTGGGATCAGAATGATTCTTAGTTCAACAAAACACTTTACATTCACAATAAAAAGCGCTAAAAAATGCGATTTGTGTAAGGGTCAATATCCGCGTCCCGAAATGGGATGCTATTTATTTTGAACGGAGTTGGAAAAATGGCAAAAGTATGCGATATCTGTGGCAAAAAACCGATGACCGGCAACAATGTCAGTCATGCCCATAATGTGAACAAACGGCGCTTTAATCCCAATCTGCAGAATGTGCGCGCCATGCAAAACGGCCAGGCCAAAAAAATGGTGGTCTGCACCACCTGTATCAAATCCGGCCGCGTGGTCAAAGCCCCCTAAAACGGCCGCCAAGCGCCAAACCGATTGGAAAACCACGGAGCCAACCCTCTGTGGTTTTGATATTCGTGCACAGCTCTACGGCAATGCGGACACGTTCGTAACCGTCCCTTCCTGTTTCATAGATGCCGAGGATTCATTATCATCGGGTGGATACCTTCACTTAAATCTTGAAACTTTAAACTCCGCCGGTGCAAAGCTATAAACAGCACCCGGTTTTCGTTTGCACCGGTGCAAGCAACTGCAGCCATTCGATTTTCAGGCAGCGCCGGCGGCCTTATGTCCTGCGATACACCGCCTGTACCATCCTAACATTTTTGAGTCCCTCGATCACTTGATCCAACTGCTCCAGGTTTTCCACGGCCACGGTGAAGTGGCTGGTCACCATCCTGTCTTCATCCGTACCCGTGTTGGCGCTGATGATGTTGGCGCCGCATTTGCTGATGGCGGCGGCCACATCGGCCAGCAGGCCCATGCGGTCACTGGCACTGATGGATATTTCCACGGGAAAGGATTCAACGGTGGCATTGTCCCATTGCACCTCGATAAGGCGTTCGGGATTGGTTTTGATGGCATTGATGCAACCGCTGCGGTGCACGGTAACCCCAAAGCCACGGGTGATATAGCCGACAATGGGATCGCCGGGTACCGGCTGGCAGCATTTGCCAAAGCGCACCAGAATGTCTTCTATGCCTTTGACCATGACCCCGCTGCTCAGTTTCTTTTTGCGCACCTGGCCGATGACTTTTTTGAGCAATGACGGGTGTTCGGCTTGTTCTTCGGCCTTGGGCTGCACTTTGCGCACGATCTGCAAAGGGGTGATTTTACCGTAGCCCACAGCAATGATCAGATCATCGATCTCTTTAAAGCCAAAGCCTTCAACCACTTTTTTCATTTGGTCTGATTTGAGCAAGTGCTTAAAATTAAGCCGGTGTTTGCGAAAGGCTTTTTCACACATTTCACGCCCCAATATCAGGCTGCGTTCCTTCTCCTGGGTTTTGATCCACTGGCGGATGCGCTGGCGCGCTTTAACGGTTTTGACAAAGCTTAACCAATCTTTACTGGGGTGATGTCCTTGTTGGGTGATAATCTCTACACTGTCGCCGGTTTGCAGTTGATGCTTGAGCGGCACCATGCGTCCGTTCACTTTGGCCCCCACACAGGTTTGGCCCACTTCACTGTGGATCATGTAGGCAAAATCCACGGGCGTGGCGCCCTTGGGCATGGACCGAATGTCGCCCTGGGGCGTAAATACATATACTTCATCCGGGAAAAGATCGATGCGCACGTTTTCTAAGAATTCGTCCGGATCCTTAATATAGGCTTGATTTTCAACCAACTGCTGAATCCAGGCGAAGGTCTCGGCCATCTCCACATCAGCGGTTTTGCCCTCTTTATAGCTCCAGTGGGCTGCAATGCCCGAATTGGCAACCTGGTCCATCTCCCGGGTTCGAATTTGAATCTCGATACGCTCGCCATAGGGGCCGATCACCGTGGTGTGCAGCGATTGGTACATATTGGGTTTGGGCATACCGATGTAGTCTTTGAATTTTTGCGGTATGGGTTTCCACAGAGCGTGCACCAGCCCCAGGGCTTCGTAGCACTGGGGGATGCTATCCAAAATAAGGCGAAAGGCGATGATGTCGTATACTTCTTCGAAGGAAAGGTTCTGTTTGAGCATTTTGGAATAGATACTGAAATAATGCTTGTAGCGCCCCAGCACTTCGCAGATCAGGTTATTCTCATCCAGCTTTTTTTTGAGAATGGTTTTTACCGTATCGATATAATCCTCACGCTCTTGACGGTCTTTGTTGACCAACCCTTCAATGCGCTCATATTTGTCCGGCAGGATATACCTAAAAGCGATGTTCTCCAACTCGGTTTTAATCCAATAGATCCCCAGCCGGGAGGCCAGGGGTGCATAGATATCCAGCGTTTCCTGGGCGATTTTGCGTTGTTTGCTGCTGTGGCGATGGTACTGCAAGGTGCGCATGTTGTGCATGCGATCAGCCAACTTGATCAAGATCACGCGTACATCATTAGCCATGGCCAGCAGCATTTTGCGAATGCTTTCCGCTTCGCGGGCCTGGGCACTGGAAAAGGACAGGGTGCTTAACTTGGTCACGCCGGACACAATATGCATCACGTCCTGACCGAATATTTCACCAATGGTCTCTTCATCGGCGTGGGTATCTTCAATCACATCGTGAAGTAAGCCGGCGGCCACACTCACCACGTCCAGCTTCATGTCGGCCAGGATGCCGGCCACCTCCAAAGGGTGGGAAAGATAGGGTTCACCGGAAAGGCGCATTTGCCCGTGATGGACCTTGGCGGAAAAGATGTACGCGCGGTCGATCAGATCCACATCGGCATCGGGATTGTAATCAGCCACCTTTTCAAGAATATCATTGATTCGAATCATAAATATGCCGCTGTTTCAATTCACTGGCTGCCCCGAAGCAACGGTGCATTGTGCTTTGAGACCTATTCAACATTCTATCACAGAATGGCAGTATTGAGATAGTTCCTAATAGGCTTTGGCAAATACAACCCGCTGGGCACTGGCTTGGCCGCAGCAGATGCACTTACCGGCCTCCTTCTCGCCTGCATTGGGCAGGCAGCGGATGGTCACTGTTAAATCCTCTTTTATTTTGGCTTCACAGTCTGCATTGCCGCACCAGTGAGAAAGGGCAAAGCCGCCGTGGATCTCAGGCTTGTCACTGTTTTGGGGAGTAAAAAAATCGTAAAAGGCTTTTAGGTCATCCAACTTATGCGTGTGTTGTTCACGATAGGCATGGGCACGCACAAACAAGTTGGCCTGAATCTCATCCAGGATATCGGTTACCTGCTTGATAAATTGCTCACGGGGCATGGCGGTCTTGTCTTTGTGGTGCTTGTCACGGCGGCCCACAAAGACGGTATCGTTGTCCATGTCCCGGGGGCCGATTTCCAGGCGCAGGGGCACACCTTTTTTGATCCACTCCCATCCCCTGGCCCCGCCGATATCACGATCATCGATCTCCACCACCAAATGGCGGTGATGGTACATCCGGTCCCGCAGCGCTTGGGCCAGCCGGTCGCAGTAATCCATAACTTTTTGGCGGTCGTCAGGCTTATGGGCAATGGGCAGAACGGCCACGTGGGTGGGGGCCACCCTGGGGGGGACGGCCAGGCCGTCATCATCGCCGTGGGCCATGATGACACCGCCAATCAGCCGGGTGGAGACCCCCCAAGAGGTGGTCCAGGCAAAATCTTCGGTTTCTTCAGCCGTCTGATAGCGAATATTGGAGGCTTTGGCAAAGTTTTGCCCCAGAAAATGCGAGGTGCCGGATTGCAGGGCCTTGCGGTCCTGCATCATGGCCTCTATGCATTGGGTGTCCACGGCACCGGGAAAACGCTCGGCCGCTGATTTGCTGCCCTTGATCACGGGCATGGCCAAAAACTCTTCAGCCATGCGGGCATAGACATCCAACATCATGGCGGTGCGTTCTTTGGCCTCATCTGCTGTGGCATGGGCGGTGTGTCCTTCCTGCCATAAAAATTCACTGGTGCGCAAAAAAATGCGGGTGCGCATTTCCCAACGCACCACGTTGGCCCACTGGTTGATCAGCATGGGAAGATCGCGATAGGAACTGATCCACTTGGAAAAAGATTCACCGATGATGGTCTCGGAGGTGGGGCGCACCACCAGCGGCTCGGTCAGTTTGCCGCCGGGCACCAAACCGCCGTTCGGCCCTTTTTCCAGCCGATGATGGGTCACCACGGCGCACTCTTTGGCAAAGCCTTCCACATGCTCGGCTTCTTTTTCCAAGAACCCCAATGGAATAAACAATGGAAAGTAGGCATTTTTAACGCCGGTGGCTTTGAACATGGTATCCATTTCACGTTGAATATTCTCCCATATCGTATACCCCCAAGGCTTAATCACCATACAGCCGCGCACCGGCGAATGCTCCGCCATGTCCGACGCTTTGACCACCTGCTGATACCACTCGGGGTAATCTTCTTCCCGCGTGGGGGTGATGGCGGTTTTAATTTTCTTGCTCATGCGCTACGCATCCTTTCTAATTTTAGGCACCCCTGTCAACTCATGTCGTGAGTATCGACCAAAAACAAGTGTACGACCCAGACCCGGCCGGTGCAGAGGCCGACCCTGCTTCTCTATTCTGCAGTAAGGGCTATCCGTTTTCTTTTTCCCACTTGTCTATCTCTTTTAACAAGGCATCAACCAATGCATCCTGGGGCACTTTTTTGACCACTTTGCCTTTGCGAAAAATGATGCCTTGGTTCACGCCACCCGCCACACCGATGTCGGCTTCTTTGGCCTCGCCGGGCCCATTGACCACGCATCCCATAATGGCAACTTTGACGGGTGTAGATCGGGTGAGCAGCGCTTTTTCAATCTGCTCCACCACGTTAAACAGATCAATACCGCAACGACCGCAGGTGGGGCAAGAGATGATCTCGGGTCCATGTTGGCGAATGCCCAGTGCTTTTAGTATCTCAAACCCCACACGCACTTCTTCCACAGGATCGCGCGTCAAAGAGACCCGCAACGTATCACCGATGCCTTCCGCCAAAAGCATGCCGATGCCCAATGCGGATTTGACGGTGCCGGCGTACAACGACCCTGCTTCGGTAACCCCCAGATGCAACGGGTAATCGGTTTGGGAGGCCAGAAGCCTATAGGCCTCCACTGTGCGCGGCACATCCGATGCTTTGATGGAGATTTTGATTTGATCAAACGCACAGTCCTCTAACAGGGCAACGTGTCGCAAGGCACTGTCCACCATGGCTTGGGCTGTGGCACCCTGATACGTCTCCAGCAGATCTTTTTCAAGGGAACCGGCATTAACGCCGATACGAATGGGCAGGCCGCGCGCTTTGGCCACATCCACGACTTTGCGGATTTTGGTACCACCACCGATATTGCCCGGATTGATGCGCAGGGCATCGGCGCCATTTTGTGCGGCGACAATGGCCAAACGGTGATCAAAATGGATATCGGCAACCAACGGAATCCGGATTTGGGTTTTTATGGCCGCAATGGCCAGAGCTGCTTCTGCATCGGGTACAGCCACGCGAACAATCTCGCAACCCGCGCTCTCCAGCCGTTGAATCTGTGCTACGGTGGCCGCGACATCCTGGGTGGGGGTATTGGTCATGGATTGCACCGCCACAGGGGCAGTCCCGCCGATAGACAAACCACCCAACTCTATTCTACGGGTTTTATGGCGTGATATGTTCCAAGTCATAGCCTTGACTTATACTGAATTTGCCGTCCAAATTCAATGGAGATGGGATATTGGAGTGGCTTCAAGTTCACAATGAAGGGTTGGGTCTATCGCTTACATCCTGCAAAAAGGATTGTACCGTTTTTCCTGTCCGATGGTGGTTGGCTCCATGTGACCGTTGTAGACAGTGGTCTTTTCATCAAGGGCAAACAACTTGGTCTGGATGCTGGAAATAAGCGTGTTGTAATCGCCACCGGGCAGGTCGCTACGGCCGATGGAGCCGGCAAACAAGGTGTCGCCGACGAATACCGCCTTTTGGTCTGCGACATGTAAACAGATGCCGCCCAGGGAGTGGCCGGGGGTATGAATTACATCAAGCTTAAGGGTACCGATTTCCACCACATCACCGTCTTTGAGCAAGCGGTCGGGCGCCGGTGAGTCCTCGGCGCGCATACCCCAGGCGGCAGCGGTCTTGGCCAAGTGGGCCAGCATGGGCGCCTCCTGCTCATGGATCATCAAATCCGCGCCGGTGGCTTCTTTCAGTGCTTTGTTGCCCCCCACATGATCAAAATGGCCATGGGTATTGATAATGGCCGTCAGTGTCAGGTCGTCTTTTTTGATGGCAGCTAAAATCCGGTCCACATCGCCGCCCGGATCAATCACCGCTGCCTGGTGTGTCTGTTCACATCCCACAAGGAAACAATTGGCCTGCAGCGGACCAAGCGGCATAGCACGAACGATCATGATCTCTCCTTTTTTTAAATAAAAGCGTATCGGTTTTTGCTAAATAGCGCTATCAACCCGAAACCGCCCCTTGCGACGACAGGATCAGCGTCAATTCTTTCTTTTCGATGGCGGTACGCACGCTGTCCAGAATTCCGTTGATAAAGGCACCTGACTCGGAGGCACCAAATTTTTTAGCGATATCGATGGCTTCGTTGATGGAAACCTTGGCGGGAATATCCTCGCAATAGAGAATTTCATACAGCGCGACACGCAAAATGTTGCGATCCACGCACGCCATGCGCCGCACTTTCCAATTGCTTGAATAGCGCTCGATCACCCGGTCGATATCTGGCTTGGTTTGCAATACACCACCGGCCAGACGGTTGAAAAAGGCGGCCGTCCGCTTATTGGGTGGAAAGCAGCGGCAATATTCGGCCAGGGCTTCCGGTGAAAAAGTACAACTCATGTCCAGGGAAAACAGAGCCTGCATGGCCAGCTCCCGGGCGTGTCGACGGGTTCCCATAATTAGATTTTTTCCACCGCTCCCATCAGGTTGGCCATCTCAACAGCTGCAAGCGCTGCATCCCAACCTTTGTTGCCCGATTTGCTGCCGGCGCGCTCTATGGCTTGCTCCAATGTGTCGGTGGTCACCACGCCAAAAATGATGGGCATACCGGTTTCCATGCTGGCGGCAGCTATGCCTTTGGAGACCTCAGCGCTCACATAATCAAAGTGCGGGGTTGCCCCTCGAATAACAGCCCCCAGGCAAATCACGGCGTCGTGTTTTTTGCGGGCCGCCAATTTTTGGGCCACCAGGGGAATTTCAAAGGCGCCCGGGACTTTGACCACATCGATGTCCTTGTCCAAGGTGCCGCTGCGCAATAACGCATCAACAGCGCCGCCCACCAGCTTGTCGGTGATAAAATCATTAAATCGACTCACAACAATGGCAAATTTTTTGCCTTTGGCAACCAGATTGGCTTCCACCAGTTTCGGCATTGCAGGACCTCCGGGCTATAAATTAGAAACCACGAGCAAGAAATAATCTCCGAAATAAAACGATCTTCAATGGAAAATACAAGCTTTTCCGTTTAAAGGTTAAAGATTTAAGTTTAAAGTTAATGATCATATCGACTGTAACACTCATCATCGATTTCAAGACGCCACCGGATTAACTCTCTTGGGCATCCAATTGAAGCAGATGCCCCATTTTGAGTTTTTTGCATTCCAGGTAACAGCGGTTGTACTCATTGGCCTCGACTTCGATGGGTATCTGCTCGATCACGCTAAGGCCATACCCTTCCAAACCGACCATTTTTTGGGGTTGTTGGTCAGCAGACGCATTTTGCGAACACCGATATTGCGCAATATCTGCGCGCCGAGCCCATAATCCCGCAGGTCATCTTTAAAGCCCAACTGGCGATTGGCCTCAACAGTGTCCAGGCCTTCCTTTTGTTGCAGCTCATAGGCTTTGAGCTTATTGACCAAGCCAATGCCGCGCCCTTCCTGGCGCAGGTAGATCACAACGCCGCTGCCCTCAGATGCCATCATCTCCATGGCGGTGTGAAGCTGATTGCCGCAATCGCAACGCAAGGAGCCGAAGATATCGCCGGTCATGCATTCGGAGTGCACCCGCACCAGCACGGGTTTTTCCGGATCAATATCGCCTTTGACCAGTGCGATGTGCAACAAATCATCCACATCGTTTTCAAAAGCGATCATTTCAAACTCACCACCGTATTCTGTGGGAATCCGCGTCTGGGCGGCACGGTGCACAAACAGCTCCTTGCGCATGCGATACTCAACCAAATCCGCCACGGTGACAATACCGATACCGTGTTTTTCAGAAAACTTTTTCAGAGCGGGCATACGCGCCATGGTGCCGTCGTCATCCATGATCTCACAAATCACACCGGCCGGTGTGAGCCCGGCCATCCGGGCCAGATCCACCGCCCCTTCCGTCTGGCCCACGCGCACCATAACCCCGCCATCGCGAGCCCGGAGGGGAAAGACGTGGCCCGGGCGGACCAGATCGGAGGCTTTGGCATCATTGGCCACCGCCGCTAAAATGGTGGTGGCCCGGTCGGCTGCGGATATCCCGGTGGTGACGCCATGTTTGGCTTCAATGGAAATAGTGAACCCGGTTTGAAAGGGAGACGTATTGTCCTTTACCATGAACGGCAGCTCAAGCCGATCACATTGTTGGCGGGTCATGGGCAGGCAAATCAGGCCCCTGCCATATTTGGCCATAAAATTAATAGCTTCGGGTGTTACTTTTTCGGCGGCCATGGTTAGATCGCCTTCATTTTCGCGATCTTCATCATCCACCAGGATGACCATTTTCCCCTGGCGGATATGATCCACGGCCTCTTCGATAGTTAAACGTGACATTTCTCAGTTGTGCTCCTTTTGCTAAACGATCCGATGACCCTAACGCCTGGGGCGCCTCAGTAGTCTAAAAAGCCGGTTCTGGATAGCAACTTCATATCCACACCGCCTTTGGACCGGTGTTCTGCGGTGCCTTTGTGCGTCACAAAACGCTCGACATACTTGCCGATCATATCGGTTTCAATATTCACAGGCGCTCCCACCGCCTTGGTGCCGATGGTGGTGACCTGGGCGGTATGGGGTATAACGCTTATCGTAAAAGAGGACGCATCGCAATCATTGATGGTCAAACTGACACCATCAATGGCCACCGATCCTTTTTGAATCATGAAATGGGCTACTTCCGGTGGAACGCTGAACTTTAAAATAGACGCATTGGCCAAGGTCTCGCGACGGTCTAAACAGCCCATGCCATCAATATGCCCGGAGACCAGGTGGCCGTCCAAACGATCACAAAGGCGCAGGGCACGCTCTATATTCACACGCTCGCCAACCTTGGCCGATCCAAAGGTCGTTTTGTTTACAGTTTCCGGCGATACATCCACTTCAAAATAGCGCCCGTTCAGGCGAACCGCCGTCAAGCAAGCCCCGTTGACTGCAATGCTGTCGCCGATACGGGTCCCGTCCAGATCAAAATCGGCGGCGATGCCGACGCGCTTGGCCTGCCCATTGGATTGAATGGATACTAGGGTGGCTAGCCCTTCGATGATGCCGGTAAACATAAGAAATTATAGGTCCTTGTCAATTCGGTGAAGATAGCCGGTGACCAAAACATCCTCTCCCACCTGTGTCACGGTTAGGTCTTTGACCGGCAAACTTGCTTTCATGCTCTTGGGCCCTGTGCCGCGGCACATGGGCACACCGTCGTCGCCGCCTAAAATTTTGGGGGCGTAAAAAAACAGGACTTTATCGACCACATCCGCTTTAAGCGCTGCTGCAGCAACCCGTGCACCGCCCTCAATCAACACGCTGGCCACTCCCATCTCGCCCAGCCGGGTCATCAACACCGTCAGGTCCAGGCCCTTTCCGTTCAAAGGAACTTCCAGCAACCGGGCGCCTTGGGCGGTCAGTTGCGCCTTGCGGGTATCCGAGGCTTCAGGGGTGCAGATCAGCCAGGTTTCCGCCGCCGATGACTGGGTCAACATGCGGGCATGCGCAGGCATGCGCAACCGGGTATCCAGAACGATGCGCATGGGATCCATCCCCTGCCCCTGTTCCAGCCGTGCGGTCAATTGCGGGTCATCTGCCTTGGCCGTGCCTACGCCAATCATAATGGCGTCCATGGCATGGCGCAAGTGGTGGACATGAGCACGCGCCAAAGGACCGGTCACCCAACGGGCATCACCCGTGCGGGTGGCAATACGGCCATCCAATGTGGCCGCCATTTTAAGAACCACAAAGGGTTGTTTGGTGCGTACAAATTTAACATAGCTTTCGTTCAATCGGCGGGCTTCGTCTTCTGCCACACCACAGACCACCTCAACTCCTTGGAATTGCAGATAGGCGTTACCGCCGCCGGCCACATCCGGGTTGGGATCCACCATGGCCACCACCACACGCACAATGCCGGCATCAAGTATCTTTTGGGTACACGGCGGGGTGCGCCCCTGATGGTTGCACGGTTCTAGCGTGACATAGAGGGTGGCTCCCCTGGCGGCCTCACCGGCATCATCAATGGCATGGACCTCTGCATGGGGCCCGCCTAAGGACTGGTGATAACCTCGGCCGACGATTTGGCCGGCGTTAACCACCACTGCGCCCACCATGGGGTTGGGAGAGACATGGCCCATCCCTTTTTCGGCCAGCGCCAGGGCCATGTGCATATAGGTGTTATCGTTCATGTTTGTTCGCTGGCAGCATAAGGCGCCTTATGGATGGTGAACGATGGCGCCAGGGCGACCATCCGGAAATCGATTCAATGCGTTGCTTATGGCTATCGCTCACTTAGCAGGCTTTTGAGTTCCGAAACAAAATCATTAACGTCCTTAAATTCCCGGTAGACCGAAGCAAAACGGACATAAGCGATATCATTGAGCCCGTGCAGCTTTTGCATCACCTTTTCACCCACCTCGGGTGAAGGGATCTCTTTTTCGCCGGTTTCGCGTAAATCACGCTCCAAATCATCAATAAAGTCTTCAATCACATTCATGCTGATGTCCAACTTCTGGCAAGCCCGCTGCATGCCCTTGCGCACTTTCTCGCGGCTGAAAAGCTCCCGGCGCCCATCCTTTTTGATGATCATGATGGGAATCTCTTCAATGTGTTCATAGGTGGTGAACCGTCGGCTGCAATCAATGCATTCGCGCCGACGACGAATCACACTGCCATCTTTGCTCACCCGCGAGTCGATTACTTTATTGTCGAGATCCCCACAGAAAGGACACTTCATGGACCCACCTCCATCTAGTTGCTTTGCAATTGAACCAGTTCAACTTGTGCCTCAGCCAGCATTTCTTCGGATATCGTGTCAGCATAACCGGATTCGTACACAATCTCAACTATACCGGCATTGATAATCATTTTAGCACATATGGAGCAGGGCAAATTGGTGCAATACAAGGTACCGCCCTTGATGGAAGCGCCGTGATAGGCCGCCTGAATGATGGCATTTTGTTCAGCATGGATACCGCGGCACAGCTCATGGCGCTCCCCCGAAGGCACATTCATTTTTTCGCGCAAACACCCGACCTCGGCACAATGGCGCACATTGCTGGGCGCCCCGTTATAACCGGTTGCCAATATTCGACGGTCCTTGACGATGATGGCACCTACAGCGCGACGCGTACACGTCGTGCGTTTAGCCACCAACTTGGTGATATCCATAAAATAGTTTTCCCAACTGGGCCGGTGTGCATCAATCATCTTCTTGGGTTATCCTTTGTTGGGGTCACAATATAGGGGGAATGCAGTGCAAAGCTCGGCCACCGTTGCACGTGCATCCGCCAGCACCTTCTCATCCGACGGGTGTTTGAGCACGGCAACGATCACTGCAGCAATCTGCTTCATCTGCTGCGTCCCCATGCCGCGGGAAGTCACATAAGGGGTGCCGATACGAATGCCGCTGGTCACAAAAGGACCGCGTTGATCAAAGGGCACCGCATTTTTATTGACGGTTATGCCGGCGCGCCCCAGCGCCTGCTCAGCGTCTTTGCCGGTGATCTGCCAACAGCTCAAATCGGCCAACATCAAGTGGTTGTCCGTACCGCCGGAGACCAGGGCCATATCGGCAGACAACAAGGCCTGGGCCAATGCCTGGGCGTTTTCAATCACCTGTTGCTGGTAGCGCTTAAAGTCCGGGTGCAAGGCCTCTTTAAGCGCCACAGCTTTGGCGGCAATGACATGCATCAGAGGACCGCCTTGAATACCGGGAAAAACCTCGCTGCGCAATTTACCCGCATACTCGTCTTTGGCCAGGATCAAGCCGCCCCGGGGTCCGCGCAGGGTCTTGTGGGTGGTGGTGGTCACCACATGGGCCCGATGAACGGGTGAGGGATGCAATCCAACGGCGACCAAGCCGGCAATGTGGGCCATGTCCACCATAAAGTAGGCGCCCACCGCATCGGCAATATCAGCAAAAGCGTCGAAATCGATAATGCGCGGATAGGCGCTGGCCCCGGCAACAATCATTTTGGGCCGATGCGCCTGTGCCAGTTGGCGCACCGCCTCATAGTCAATGGTGCCGGTTTTGGCATCCACGCCATAGTGTACAAAATGATAGAGCTGACCCGAGAAGCTTGCCTTGGCGCCGTGAGTCAAATGGCCGCCATGGGACAGATCCATGCCCAATACGGTGTCGCCCGGTTCGAGCAACGCAAAATAGGCGGCCATGTTGGCTTGGGAGCCCGAATGGGGTTGCACATTTGCATATTCAGCGCCAAAAAGTTGCTTGGCCCGATCAATGGCCAGGCTTTCAGCGACATCGACAAACTCGCAGCCGCCATAATAGCGCTTGTCCGGATAACCTTCTGCATATTTGTTGGTCAGCACACTGCCCTGGACTGCCATCACGGCACAACTGGCGATATTTTCAGAGGCAATCAGCTCCAGATGGCTGCTTTGGCGCGCCAGCTCCTGATCGAGAACTTTGGCGATTTCCGGGTCCACACCGGCAATGATATCTTTTTCCAATCCGTTTTCCTCACTTTTCGAACAATTGACTGTTTTAGCAACACGTCAAGGCATCGCGGCGAGACGCCGCTCCCACAGCGTTTTTTATTTAATCGCGTCAAACAGATCAAGCCGGCCTTGGTGGCGCCCGCCTTCAAACGGGGTATCGAGCCATGTCCGGACGATCTCCCGGGCCAAAACATCGCCGATCACCCGCCCCCCCATCACCAACACGTTGGCATTGTTGTGGCGGCGGGACATGGCTGCGGAAAACAAGTCGTTGCACAAGGCTGCGCGAACATGGTCAAATCGATTGGCCACCATGGACATGCCCAAACCGGTGCCGCACAGCAAAATGCCGCGAGCGTATTTTCCCTGAGATACCTGGCTGGCGACCTGGATGCCAATGTCGGGGTAATCCACCGAGTCGAGGCTGAAAGCGCCGATGTCTTCAACCGCATAGCCCTTGTCGGTGAGAAACTCTTTCAGCACCTCTTTGAGTTGAAAAGCCGCGTGATCACATCCCATAATAATGGCTGAAGTGCCCATCTGTTCCTCTCTTATGGCCCGAATTATCTATTGTATAACTGCCTTAGGTTGACCTTATTTCATATCTTTATCAGCCCGGGACCGCAAGCAAAAAACTGATGGGGCCTGCGGGGCCCTACAAAAAAGCCATTGGCACCTGTGGTGCCAATGGCTATGAGACAACTTCTTTACCTGCTAAGGTGCTAGGCGTGATACTTTTTCAGAACCACCGAAGCGTTGGTGCCGCCAAAACCGAATGAGTTGCTCATGGCGTACTCTACATCGGCTTTGCGGGCGACATTGGGCACATAATCCAGATCACACTCGTCTCCGGGATGCTCATGATTGATAGTGGGCGGCAGGATACTGTGCTTGATGGTAAGGGCTGTAAATGCCGTCTCGACGCCACCGGCGCCGCCGAGAAGGTGACCGGTCATGGATTTGGTTGAACTGATGGCCACTTTATAGGCGGCATCGCCAAAAGCAGCTTTAATGGCGCGGGACTCGTAAAGGTCGTTGAGCGGCGTTGATGTGCCGTGGGCATTGATGTAATCGATTTGACCCGGCTGGATGCCCGCACTGGCGAAGGCGTCCTGCATGCAGCGGGTGGCCCCATCGCCATCAGGCGGTGGGGAAGTGATATGGTAACCGTCACCGCTCATGCCGTAGCCCACGACTTCCGCATATATCTTGGCACCGCGATCCAATGCATCTTCCAAAGCTTCCAATATCAAAATGCCACTGCCTTCACCCACCACAAAGCCATCACGATCACGATCAAAGGGTCGGGATGCTTTTTGAGGATCGTCGTTACGTGTGGAAAGGGCCTTCATGGCCCCAAAACCGGCAATACAGGTACGGGTGATCACGGATTCGACACCTCCGGTAATCATCGCATCGGCACGACCATATTTGATGGTTTCATAGGCATCACCGACGGCGTGGGTACCTGCGGCGCAGGCCGTGGCCACCGAAGAGTTGGGCCCTTTGGCGCCAAAAATGATAGAGATCATCCCCGGCGCCATGTTGCCGATGAGCATCGGAATAAAAAACGGACTGGCGCGTTTGGGCCCCTTTTTATCTACCGTATGGGCGGTTATCTCCAGCATATTCAAACCACCCAACCCGCAACCGGTCAATACGCCGATACGGTGCGCATTGTTTCCATTGATGATGAACGCAGCATCTTCAAGGGCCATGCGCGTGGCCGCAATGGCATACGCGATAAAGGTTTCCATGCGTTTTGCTTCTTTTTTCTCCATGAAATCTTCGGCTTTAAAGCCCTTCACTTCACCCGCAATTTTAGTACCGAATCCGGTGGTATCAAAGCGTGTGATCTCGCCCAGACCGGATTTGCCGGCACACAGTGCCGACCAGGTATCTTCAACCCCGATACCCAATGGCGTAACAAGACCGAGACCCGTTATCACTACCCGTCTTTCCAACTTACGAACCTCCTTGAACAAGTGCGCTAAACCGACAACCCATGGCAAACGTTGCAACCGAATGCCAATGGCAGCACCCTGGCAATGTCATCCACGGCTACGCTGCCGGTTTGAAAAAGCGCTTGCAAAGCCTGCCGGCAGGGTCCCATCAAAGCCATCCATTGATATCAATGATATTTAATTGGCGTTGATGTACTCTATAGCGTCTTTAACGCAAACCAGCTTTTCAGCATCTTCATCCGAGATGTCTATATCAAATTCTTCTTCCATGGACATGATCAGTTCAACCAAATCCAGGGAGTCGGCACCCAGGTCATCCACAAAAGACGCCTCCGGTACAACCTCTTCCAAATCAACACTGAGCTTCTCTGCAATAATGTTTTTAACTTTGTCTTCCACTGACATTGATGTTCTCCTTTCCAATTGGGTAACGGCCGCCTCCGGCGGTCTAATCAGGATCTATCTTTAAAAGTTTAAAATCAATAGTGGCGGCACGTGAACCACTTATTTAGAAACAACCTGCCATCGGCCAAGGCACTTCGGTCTCCGGACAGCCTGTTCTTCAATAACTTTACATATACATTCCACCGCTGACGTGAATCACCTGGCCGGTCAGGTAAGCCGCCGCATCAGATACCAGGAAATTTACGGCGGCCGCTACATCCTCGGGCTGGCCGGCGCGGCCCAACGGGATCTGTGCCACCATGGCCTCCTGAACTTTTTCCGGCAATTTAGCGGTCATGGCGGTTTCAATAAAGCCGGGAGCCACCGCATTGACAGTGACGCCGCGGGGGGCCAGTTCCTTGGCCGCGGTTTTGGTCATGCCGATAATACCGGCTTTGGATGCGACGTAATTGACCTGACCCGCATTGCCAATGGCCCCCACAACTGAAGCGATATTGACAATGCGGCCGGCGCGCTGTTTCATCATAATCTTGGCGGCAATCTGGGTGCATAAAAAGGGGCCTTTGAGATTGACGCTGATCACCGCGTCCCAATCTTGCTCTTTCATGCGCACCAACAAACTGTCCCGCGTGATGCCGGCATTGTTGACCAGCACATCCACGCGTCCGCTCTCAGCCATCACCTTGTCAAAAAAATCAGCCACCTCTGATTGCACGGCCACATTCGCCCAGATGCCGACTGCTTTTGCCCCGGCCTGGGTCAGCAGGTCTATGGTTTCTGCGGCAGCGGCCTCCTCACCTTCAGGATCAGCCGGCGAGAAGTAGTTAAAAAATATTTGCGTTCCCGGTGCAGCCAAAGCTTGACATATCGACCGGCCGATGCCCCGGGAGCCACCGGTAACCACCACAACACGTTCGTTATTTTCGGTCATCTTTACCTCTCAAATATGATGTCAGCCAGCTTGTCCATGTCGACAGTCCAATTATAACGGCCGGCCAACATGGCCGTGTGGTTAATATCCGACAAGAATTGCGCCACAGCTGCGGCGTCGGCGGCGCCGGTGCCGGACACGATGCGCAGGGCGTTTTCGCCGACGACCTGAGTGACTTCGCCGGCAAATACGCGCGCCATGGCTTTATATTTTTCCACCTGGGTGTCGTTGGCTTTTATCAACTGCACGGCTTTGCGGGCCATCGCAGCGCCCACTTCCACATGGGTCATCATATCGGACAATGTGAACATCATGCTCTGCTGGCGTGTCAGCCGTTGGGTATGGACGAAATCGATGGCCTGGTTCAATGCGTCAGCGGCCATGCCATAGTACCGGCATCCGATATCCGCCACCTCTTTATCCAGGGATTTCATCTCTTCGGCGATACGGCCGTAGAACTCACCTTTAGTTTTGCGGGTGGCTTTCCAGCGAAACGTGGAAATAATATTTTGTTGAATCTCACTGGTGCCTTCATAGATACATGTGATTTTGACATCGCGTTTGATCTTTTCAACGCCGAATTCACAGATATAGCCATACCCACCCAATGCTTGAATCGCATCGTTGGCGGCACGATCGGCAGATTCCGTGGCAAAATATTTGGCAATGGCCCCTTCGACTTGCAAATCATGGGCGCTACCGTCCAAAAGGTGGGCAATCTCATCAATATAGGCTGCCGCTGCGGCCAAACGAACCACATTGGGAACAATCAGCTTGTGGGTATAACCTTGCTTTTCAGACAGGGGCGTTCCAAACTGAATGCGTTCTTTGGCGTACGGGATGGCGATTTCAAGGGCGGCTTCACCTGCACCAAGCCCCATGGAAGCCACCATCAAACGGGTGTAGCCAAAAACTTGATTGGCCTGCTTGAGCCCCATCCCGGGCACACCACCCACTAAATTTTCTACCGGCACCAAAACCCCGTCCAAAGCCAGCGGCGAAGTGTTGGAGGCCCGGATACCATGTTTTTCTTCACCTTTTTTCTGCTCAAAGCCCTTCATCCCTTTTTCCACCACAAAAAAGGAGGGGCCTTCGGGAGTGTTGGCCAATATGGTGACAATATCCGCGTAGCCGCCGGTGGAGATAAATTGCTTGTTGCCGGTCAATTTATACCCGGTAATCCGGCCATCCTCGCCGGTGACCGGTTCCGCTTTGGTTTTCAACGCAGCCAGGTTGCTGCCGGCCTCAGGTTCGGTGACCCCATAGGCAACCAAGGTATCGCCTTCGGCAATGCGTCCCAGCCACTTTTGTTTCTGCGCTTCAGTGGCGCCGACCAGAATCGGATCCGAACCCAATTGGAGCGCAAAAAAGGCAGTCCCGATACCCAAACAGATGTTGGACATCTCACGGGTAACGGCACAACAATCGCGAGCCCCCCCGCCCATACCGCCATATTCTTCAGGAATAAACAGCAACTGCAATCCGATTTCAGGGCTCAGCAACTCCCGTATTTCCGCCTCAGGAAAAACCTCATGTTTGTCCCACTCAAGAATCTTTTCCCGGGTCAACATTTTTTTGCGCAGCTGGCGAACCGTTTCAACCACCATTTGACGCGATTCAGCGTCCAGACCGTGTAAGGTGTCCTGATTCATGGGTGTGTGTCCTTGTCGTTTTGTTTTGGAATTAATCTTCGTCCGTATCGATCACAGAACGCCCTTTATAGGCGCCGCAACTCGGACAGGCGTGATGCGGTTGGGTTGCTTCACCGCACTCGGGGCAGGTAGAAAGGTTGGGCCCCTCAATCTTTTTGTGAGTGCGCCGTTTGTCCCGCTTTGATTTGGATGTCTTGTGCTTGGGTACTGCCATAAGTAATCTCCTAAGCGATTGTATTAATTATAATTATAATTTACTTAGCTAACTTTTTGAGTAACGAGGCAATTAGTAATTAAATTCCAATCGATTGTCAAGGCTTTTATGGCATCTATCCGGTGGGGGGGGCTTGTCCTTGCCCCTGGGATGTGCTATGCAGTGGCACCCAGTGGCCTGCAGAACTTAAAACTATTTAACTATTTGATATCATATATATTAATATTATTCTAAATATAACCCTATCGACAAAGATGATTTTACAACAGGCAAAAAACCACTTGTTGGCAGATTTGCATTGGACGCTCACAATAATTTGTAATGACTAGCTCAACTTTGCTAGATAATAGATAGATGAGTAAATCAACATATAAGATGTAATTACTGATAGTTATATAAATTATTTGGATTGGAAATAGGCAATAGTTAGGAAAATGAATTATGAAAACCGTCAGAACCCGATTCGCGCCTAGTCCAACAGGCTTTCTGCATGTGGGCGGTGCCCGCACTGCTTTGTTTAACTGGCTCTACACCCGCCACACACAAGGCCAATTTATCCTTCGGATTGAGGATACCGATGAGACACGATCTACTGAAGCATCGGTCCAGGCCATTTTCGACGCTTTGAAGTGGCTCGGCATCGATTGGGATGAAGGCCCCTTTTACCAAAGCCAACGCACACGGCTGTATCAAAACCAAATTGAACGCCTGCTGTCCCAAGGTGATGCTTATTATTGTACCTGCACGCCTGAGCAAATTGAAGCCATGCGTCAAAAAGCCCTGGCCTCTGGCGACAAGCCCCGTTACGACGGCACTTGCCGGGACAAGGGGATCGGGCCTCAACCCAATGCGGTCGTGCGGTTTAAATGCGAGTATGCAGGCACAACCACCATCGACGATGCCATCAAAGGCCCCATCGTCTTCCAGAACAGCGAACTGGACGACTTTGTATTGTTCCGCAGCGATGGGACCCCCACTTATAATTTTGCCACTGTGGTGGATGATATTGACATGCAGATCAACACCATCATCCGGGGAGACGACCATGTGATGAACACTCCCAAACAGATGCTCCTGTACAAGGCTTTTAATGCCGATCTGCCGCTTTTTGCGCACGTGCCCATGGTGCTGGGCGCAGACCGTACCCGATTGAGCAAACGCCATGGCGCCACTTCGGTAACTGCCTATCGCGATATGGGCCTGTTGCCCGATGCCTTGATCAACTTTTTAGCCCGGTTGGGGTGGTCTTACGGAGACCAGGAGTATTTTGCGCGCAGCGAACTGATTGAAAAATTCAGCCTTGAGCGTGTGGGTAAATCCGCTGGCGTTTTTGATCCCGTAAAACTTCAGTCCCTTAACGGTGACCATATTCAAGCGGCAACACCTGAAAACCTGGCCCCCCAGTTGCTGCCCTTTTTGCAAGCCAACGACTGGCATGCCAAACCTGATGCTTATCTGATTGGAATCATCCCGACCTTGCAACCCCGAAGCAAGACCCTGCAAGAGATGGCCGACCAGGCCGGATTCTATTATCTGGATGAGATCACTTTTGATGAGAAAGCGGCTAGAAAATTTCTTAAAGGTAATGTATTGGAACCGCTTAAAGACTTGTATAAGCGCCTGACCCATATAGAGACATATGATGAAGCATCGCTAGAAGCCGCGTTTAAATCTGTTTTGGAGGCTTTTGAGATCAAACTGGGCAAAATTGCACAACCGGTTCGCGTGGCCCTGACCGGCACCAGCGTCAGCCCCGGCATTTTCGAAGTGATGGCCGTTCTGGGTAAATCGCGGGTCCTGCCCCGGTTGGAAAAAGCCATCGCTTTTATCGAAGCGCGGGTGGCCGCAAGTTAGCAATCCATGGTTGCCGGTCTGCCGACCCATAAATCTTCGGACCGTTAACCCAAAAGACGGCTTATTGAAACAGACCTATGGCATTCTTATCAAACGGACCGGAGGGACCTCTGATCAGCTCTATCGCTTACTGTCATATTATGGGTTATAGGTCCGTAAATCTTCTTGACTCAATTTGGGATCTTTTCTATGGTTTGCCAGTCCGTATATACTGGGGGATCGTCTAGTGGTAGGACTACGGACTCTGACTCCGTCAGCCCAGGTTCGAATCCTGGTCCCTCAGCCATTAAATCAGGGGAGCTGCTCCGGCAGCTCCTTTTATTTTGGCAACCGCCAAACCCGTTTGACATGGGCCGGTTCAATAAAGTAAGGCTAGGCTCAGGAGGAATAAACCCATGGCTGAAAACGAAACCCAAGGGCCATCTAATTTTATTAAGACCATCATTGAAGAAGATCTGAAATCGAACAAACATGATGGCCGGGTGGTCACCCGTTTCCCACCGGAACCCAATGGCTACTTGCACATTGGCCATGCCAAATCCATCTGCCTCAATTTTGGGTTGGCCAATACCTATAAGGGTAAATGCAACCTGCGTTTTGATGATACCAACCCCACTAAGGAGGAGGTAGAATATGTAGAGTCCATCAAAACGGATGTGCGCTGGCTGGGATTCGATTGGCAGGATCGTGAGTTTTATGCATCGGATTACTTTGAGCAGCTTTTCAATTTTGCCGTTCAGCTCATCAAAGCCGGTAAGGCCTACGTGGATAGCCTGAGCGCCGACGAGATCCGTTCCTACCGCGGTACCCTCACCGAGCCTGGAAAGGAAAGCCCCCATCGCAACCGCAGCTTGGCAGAGAACCTGGATCTGTTTGAACGTATGCGTGCCGGCGAATTTGAAGATGGCGCACACGTGCTGCGAGCCAAAATCGACATGGCCCATCCCAACATCCTGATGCGTGACCCCACCTTGTACCGCATCCGCAAAGCCCACCACCATCGTACCGGCAACGCATGGTGCATTTACCCCATGTACGATTTCACCCACTGTTTGTCGGATGCTCTGGAGTGTGTGACCCACTCCGTATGCACGTTGGAGTTTGAAAACAACCGCGCCTTGTATGACTGGGTTTTGGATCAATTGGCCACCGAATGCCGGCCGCATCAATATGAGTTCGCCCGCTTGAACCTGACTTACACGGTGCTGAGTAAACGCAAACTGATCCAATTGGTGCAGGAAAACCATGTGAACGGGTGGGACGACCCGCGCATGCCCACCATCTCGGGATTCCAGCGCCGAGGCTATACCCCCGAGGCCATTCGCAATTTTTGCGAGCGCATCGGGGTGGCCAAGGCCAATAGCGTTGTCGACATTGCCCTGCTCGAACACAGCATTCGTGAAGACCTCAATCGGCGCGCGCCCCGGGTGATGGCCGTGCTGCGCCCGCTCAAGGTGGTCATAGAAAACTACCCCGACGATCAGGTGGAAGAACTGGAGGCCGTCAACAACCCTGAGGACGCCGCCATGGGAATACGCAAGGTCCCTTTTTCCAAAGTACTCTATATTGAACAGGAGGACTTTATGGAAAATCCGCCCAAAAAATTCTTCCGACTGGGACCCGGCCGTGAAGTGCGGCTGCGCTATGCCTACTTTATTACCTGCAAAGAGGCGATCAAAGACCCGGACAACGGAAAAGTTATTGAACTGCGCTGCACTTACGATCCGGCTACCAAAGGCGGTAATGCTCCGGACGGGCGCAAAGTCAAAGCTACCCTGCATTGGGTTTCGGCACAACATGCCGTGAACGCCAAAGTGCACCTGTATGACCGTCTTTTTACCAAAGAAAATCCCGATGAAAAAGAAGCCGGTAAATCCTTTAAAGACTTCCTTAACCCCGATTCTTTGGAAACGCTAACCGACTGCAAACTGGAGCCCGGTTTAAGCCGTTACGCTCCTGGAGATCGCTGCCAGTTTGAGCGCCTGGGCTACTTTTGTGCCGACTCCAAAGAGAGCAAACCCAACCACTTGGTCTTTAACCGCACCGTGACTTTAAGAGATACGTGGGCGAGGCTTTCCCAAAAGAAAAGCAAGTAATCCTCAATGGGTATCACCCAGGCATCGTGCGCTGGTACAACTCTAGATTAATAGGCAGAATACATTAACTTTCGGACCTATAACCCATAATAAGGGTTTGGTGATCAAGCCGGTGGTGTTGGCGAACTGCGTCAGATATTAAACTTATCGCAGGTCCGCCTTAATTTTGATTAGAGGGCCGTATTTTTTAAGTGATGGATGGGGCCGATTGTGCAAGGGCCTTTTCATGCTCTTGATAGTGACAAAAACAAACGGGGCGACTGAAACAGTCGCCCCGCCGGCTAAAGGAAGATATATAATGACTTATATACCTAAGAGGCTCCCCCGCGAAGCCTCGAATAGGGTATCGGTTGTCGGATGCAAATCTTTAGCTATAAATAACCCTGATTAATGTCATTCTCTTGACCTTTGGTCTTTCTGACGCATAAATCTCACTATTTTTTCAGCCACTTCCAGCTCGTCAGGCATCAACAAACCCGATGAAATCAATTGCTCAATGGATTTTTTGGAGACACTTAATCCATTGGCGTAATTTTCCAGATCCTTTTGTGGTGACAAGTCAACTTCCGCCTCAATTTGCGATGCCTGGACAGGATCGGCCAAAGGAGATTGTAACGGATTGGCATCATATACATTTTCATGTACATAGCTGTGGTTCTGCGTTGGCTTGCGTTTATGCCAGAGTTTTTTGAAGAATGTTTTTACCGTCATTTCCGTGACACCCCGGTTGTCAATTTCAAGCGGCCGTGTTGGGCCTGTTTTAAGCGAATGGGATTCTTAACATTGTTATTGTTTGCAATTTGATCCAATTCCAAAGCACTCATCATGCATCGCGTGCTATCTGTTATGCCTATATGCATATTATCGGCCAACCTGAACCTAAGTTTACTTAAAGTTTGATCAACCGCATGTAAAAGAATGGTTATATGAGATAGGATAGGCAGTCTAAATCGAATAGCAACAGCGCAAAGCGAAACCAGGCGCACAACCCTCGGCCATGAGATGACCCCGTATCGATATGGGTAACGGCACCGGGTTGATGCGGTTGGACATCACACCTTTGCGGTATGGTCTATTTTGTCGGCGAGATCTTCTATCTTATCAATTTGCAATAGGATATTTGAAAGATATTTTTTGAGAATTTCGTTATCTGCAAGATGCAGCTGCAACAATTGGACGTACCCGGAAATAATATGCAAAGGCTGTTTCAATTCAACGCTGATAGCACCACCCAGTTCATGCACCCCCTCTTTGTTTTTATGCATCACCTCTTCAACCAAGCCGTCCACCATATGGCGCAAGCAATAGATGGAGTCCTGGTGATCCATGGCCGCACGAACTTCTTTTTTGAGCGCCTGGTCATCCCAAGGCTTTTCGATATAGCGGTACACATTACCTTGATTGATGGCGGCAATGGCCACTTCAAGGTCGGAAATTCCAGTCAGCAATATGCGCACGGTGCCCGGCTGCTTGTTTTTGACCTTTTCTAGGAATTCAATCCCATCCATTTCAGGCATACACTGATCTGAAATTACGACCATGGGCTCAATTTCATCCAGTTGATTCAAAGCCTTAACCGGCGAATCACAGGTAATGAATTCATAAGGTTCCTTACGAAACAAACGGGTTAGCGCCTTTAAGGCGTGCACCTCATCATCAACAAACAGGACACTTTTATTCATCTGAACCTCCGATAATCCAGCGGAATTAAATCCTGGGTCTGCATCCAGGCGCAATGGTCCGGATACAGACCATATGCAATACACGTTATCGGACGTTGGTCGATTTTGTTAAATTATTAAAAGGAAATATGAGCTAACAAGTTGAATTTACATACAATCAAATTCAGTTTTGCGTGTGGCAAAAGCCCCACGCGCCGGTCCGGCCGGCAATTAAAAGCGGCGGGTTGAGTTGAGCGGAGAACTGCTGTGTTCCTCAGCTAAAGCGGCGAGCCGTAAACAATACCCACATACCCGACAAAGCTTTCCCCCGGGCTTTTGTCATAGCTGGTCGCATAAGCCACTTTTTGGGCAAGCTTTGCACCTGCACGTTGGGCGGATGCGATGGCCGTTGCAACCGCGCCAGCACAACAGGCATTTTGGTTTTGGCGCCCCTGTTGGAGCACCTTTTCAGGTGCCATGGATAGCATCGCCTCGATGACCTGGTGGTCGTTGGTTTGGCGCACCCAATCCAAAGCCTCCTGCCCCGTGCCCTTGGGGGTGTATCCGTAGTTGATCCCGTAATGGGTCAAATCGGTCGAACCTATGATTTTCAGGCGCAGGCCTTCTTGATGGGCCCAGTCCACAACAGCGCGTCCGATCTCGAGAGAATCCCGGGCAGGGGGAACCCCCATTGCCAAGATGGCCTTTGGGTTGAGCAGATACTTGATGAAAGGCAATTGCAATTCAATGGTGTTGTCCTGGGCAAAATCGGTAGGCGTCTCTTTGTGAAAATTGAAGCGGGCCATCAAACTTTCGGCCAGTGCCTCGGCCACCGGCAGCTCTCCAAACGGGGTTTCCCAGGCGCCTTGGGGCATCATGTAATTGGACGCATCCGGGCGCAGGTGCATGCCAAAAACCACGACCAGGTCCGGAGCAGTCTCTTCCTTGAGCAGGTCTATCACTTGACAGGCAATCTGGCCGCTATAATACCAACCCGCATGGGGAACGATCCCGGCCACCCATGTCCCTTGCGCCTTAAAAGCTTCGGGCTTTTGGGCCAGATATTGATGAATCTCCGCCTCACAGGCAGTCGCCTGTCGCGGATACCAACTCCCCGCAAATACCGCCTTGCGCACAGCCATGGTGTTACCTCCATTAAGGGCCTTCGGCCCCGTGTCTGGATTTTTGTGTTTGGTATTTAGTCTCGCGCCACCGATCCGCTTTGGGACGAAAAATAATAGGTCGCGGCGAGACGCCGCTCCCACAGCAAATTCCGGCATGTAACCCGTGACAGCGCATTATAGCAAATTTCCCGGCCCGGAGGACCTGGCATTGGGTCAGCCCCTTAAGGGGATACTTCTAAACGCGTTGCCGACGACGGCTATCGCGTTTTGCCGATCTTCGGTTGTCTAGCGGGCCGGGACCTCGCCCGGCCCTACGCTGAATATGTGCTGGACAGGCAGATGATCTTCGTAGGGCCGGGCTCCGTCCCGGCCTGTTCTGACCATGCCACGGCAAAGCCAAATCTTTAATAAATAGATAGAATTCATTAACTTAAAACCTAAAACTTAAAACTTTTAACTGGGGAGGAGGGCAATAATCACAAGCTAATCATCCAATTGCGCCAAGAATCGCTCATCAGGTATATTAGCACCAGTCCCCCCTCCCCCACAACCACCTTTCCTTCCTTAAAATCGTGATTATAATTATTGCGTTTGCCGCAATTGAATGGCACATACTACCGAAATATACTGCTGCTATAAATTAGCCTGGAGGAAGCCATGTGGGAATATACGGACAAGGTGAAAGAGCACTTTTTAAACCCCCGCAATGTCGGTGAGTTGGAAAATCCGGATGGTGTGGGCGAAGTGGGTTCGATTGCCTGTGGGGATGCCTTGAAGCTGACCATTAAGGTGGACGAAAATGATAGAATCACGGATGCCAAATTTCAAACCTTTGGCTGTGCCAGCGCCATCGCCTCTTCGTCGGCGCTGACCGAAATGATTATTGGCAAAACGGTGGAAGAGGCCCAATTAATTACCAATGATCACATTGCAGAATTTTTGGGCGGCTTACCCAAGGAAAAGATGCACTGTTCCGTTATGGGCCATGAAGCCTTGGAAAAGGCCATTGCCTGCTATTTGGGTGAACCTGAAAAAAAACCCGAGGGCAATGTGGTGTGTGAATGTTTTGGGGTCACCGATGTCCAAATCGAGCACGCGTTGACCGAGAACAACCTCAAAACTGTTGAAGATATAACCAATTACATTAAAGCCGGCGGCGGCTGCGGCAAATGTCACGAAGCCATTGAAGCCATTATTGCCAAAGCCACTGGTACCCGCGTAGAAACGCCACCCAAACCCAAAGTGTTGACCAACATTGAAAAAATCAAACTCATCGAAGAGACGTTGGAGCGTGAAATCAAACCGGCCCTGCAACAAGATGGCGGAAACATTCAACTGGTGGATGTTGACGGCGACCGCGTGATGGTCAAACTGACCGGCACCTGCGCCACTTGTGCCATGTCCCAGGTTACCCTCAAAGACTATGTGGAGTCCAAACTCAAAGAGCTGGTGATAAATTCTATAGTGGTTGAGGAGGTGTCCGCATGAAACCGATCTATATGGACAACAACGCCACCACCCGGGTCGCACCCGAAGTATTGGAAGAGATGATGCCCTATTTTTCACAGTTTTACGGCAACCCTTCGAGTATGCATTCCTTTGGGGGGAATGTGGGCATGAAAATCAAAGAAGCCCGGGCCAAACTGGCGGAATTGTTGGGTGCCCAATCCGAAGAGATTGTCTTTACTTCATGCGGTACTGAAAGCGACAGCACCGCCATATGGGCAGCCCTGCGAAGCAACCCGGAAAAACGACATATTATCACCTCGAAGGTTGAACATCCGGCCATCAAGAACCTGGTCGAATATCTGTCCCGGCATGGGTATCGCGCCACCTTTGTTCCAGTGGACAACAAAGGCAATCTAGATGTGGATTTTCTCTACGATCATTTGAACAGTGAAACCGCTGTGGTCAGCCTGATGTGGGCAAACAATGAAACCGGTGTTATTTTCCCAGTCGATCAGATCGCGGAAAAAGTGCATGAAACCGGCGCCCTTTTTCATACCGATGCGGTTCAGTATGTGGGTAAACTGCCCATCAATTTGGCGGAGAGCAAAATTGATATGCTCTCACTTTCAGGCCACAAACTGCATGCCCCCAAGGGGGTTGGTGCCCTCTATGTGCGCAGGGGCACCAAGTTTGCCCCTTTTCTCATGGGCGGGCACCAGGAACACGGCCGCCGCGGTGGCACTGAAAACACCGCTTCCCTTGTCGGTTTGGGAAAAGCGGCTGAATTGGCGCTTGCCAATATGGCCGATGAAAACCAGCGGGTGCGCCTACTGCGAGATAAATTGGAAGCGGCGCTGTTGGAAAGGATTCCCAATTCCATGCGCAACGGCGATCCGGACAACCGTCTGCCCAACACCACCAGTGTGGCCTTTGAATACGTCGAAGGGGAGGCCATCTTGTTGCTGATGGACGAATTTAATATTTGTGCTTCTTCCGGCTCGGCCTGCACTTCCGGTTCCCTGGAGCCCTCCCATGTGCTGCGCGCCATGGGGGTGCCCTTCACTGCGGCCCACGGGTCCATCAGGTTCAGTTTGAGCATTTATAATACAGAGTCCGAGATTGATTTCATCATTGATAAACTGCCGCCGGTCATCAAACGCTTGCGTAAAATGTCGCCCTTCTGGAGCCGTAATTCAGGTGCTTGTCAAATGCAGGCATAGCTTTTCGGTACGAGGTGGACCTAGAATCGCTCATCTTCTTGTAGCGGCATCAGGCTCAGCCGCGACCCATGCGTGAAAAAACAGCGCATCTAACTCACGCGCGGGTGGAGTGCTTTGAAAACAAAATTTTAACACAATAACAGCTTGACAACCCATTTTTCCTTCTTCATAATGACGACATATTACTGAATCATTGCCATCACTTTCTGAAGTCCAGATCCAAGCGCTTCACACCCAATTACTTGACAGTCTATTCAATTGATTCCTCTGCTGAAGCACCATTTTTAGGCCTGCCGATCCGGCGGAACTGCCCGTGGCAGTTGTGGATGTAACTCTGTTAAAAACTTTATCACTGTTCCCGGATCACCGGGAACCCAGTTCCAATGGCGGCGGCATGTTTGGGCAATGGGGGTGTTGCCGGGCCGGCCGCTGCAACTTAAAAAAATCATCGCATCGCCGAGGAGAACCAACCCATGTCAAAGATCAAGCCCAGATCCCACCAAAGAATGGACCACCCGGCGCCCATTCGATTTGCGCTATTAAATTCGGAGCAATTTCAACCCACACAACTTTTTAATTACAGCGAAGGCGGCCTATGCTACGAAACCAACCGACCGTTATCACCCGAAGACGAGGTCTGCATCGTGATGGAGAACTATACACCCGGACAACCCGGGCCCGAAGGGTATCGCTCTTATTTGACCGAAGTCCGTTGGACCGACATGATTTCGCAAAACGGGACCCAGCGCTATGCAAATGGGGCCGAATGGGTCCTTCGCAGCCATGACATCCTGTCAACCCAAGATCAGCTGCCCCATCAGTTTTGCGATTTATGCGATGCCCGCCTGCCCCAGCACAAACTCAAACAGACCGCCAACGGCGTCCGATTGTGCAAGGCCTGCATTAAGCATTATCACAACATCCCGGCAGGAAAAATCCGTCAATGCGTGGAACGTTTCCTGGTGGGCAACGTGATTTAACCCCCTTTTGGGAGCAGAGCGACATGTGCAATGCTGCGGTTAAAACAACTGGCAGTTATCTACCCGAACATCGTATCCACAACGATGCATTGGATCAGTTTCCCAAACCTGCCCAGTTGCTCATCAGCCAAAAGACCGGGGTATTTTGCCGTCGGCATGCCGGCATGGATCAATGCACTTCGGATCTGGCCCTGGCTGCGGCCCAAAGCTGCCTGAAGCGCATTGATTTCCCCGCCTCCCAAGTGGAAGCCATCATGCTTTCGACTTCCTCTCCGGATCGCATACAACCCGCAACCGCCACCCGCTTACAATATTTGTTGGGCGCCAAAAAAGCCTTTGCCTTTGACATCAATTCCGTCTGTTCCGGCAGCGTCTATGGCATCGCCTTGGCCCAGGCTTTGATCGGATCCGGTATGTGTGCCAACGTGCTGTTTATTGCTGCCGAACTCTATTCCAGAATCCTTAATCCCCAGGATTTTTCCACCTTTCCCTATTTTGGCGACGGTTCCGGTGCCATATTGTTCACCACCAATGGCCTCGGCGGCGGCGTATTACACTCCATTTTAGGCACCGACGGCAGCGGCAGCGATACGATCTGTGTGCCGGGGGGCGGCACTATGCTGCCGTTTGAACAAATGCAGGACCACAAAGCGGCCTTTTTTCGAATGAAAGGCCGAGAAGTGTTTGATTTTGCCGTTGCAAAGGGATCGGATATCATCAGCCGCTTGCTGGATGAAGCCGAAGTTTCATCCGACCGCATAAAATGCTTCATCTGCCACCAGGCCAATGTGAATATCATATTGAAGATCGCCGAAACGCTCAAAATTGATGAAGAAAAATTTTACATGAACATCTTCCGCTACGGCAATACAGCCAGCGCATCGGTGCTCATCGCTCTGGATGAAGCCATCAACCGCCAGGTCATCAAAAGCGGTGATTTGGTGGTTACGGCTTCATTTGGCGGTGGATTATCCTGGGGCGCCAACTTAATCCAGTTATGAACGGCGGCTTGAAATATTTGAATCGGCGACCTGTGCTGCAGGCATTGCGCTGATTGTCGCGGCGAGACGCCGCTCCCACAGTATGGAGAGACTATGAGATCAGGGCATTGGTTTTTAACCGACCTATAAGGGAGAAATCTAATATGAAAGTTTCGAGTGCTCAAATTGCTACCGGGTTGCGAGACATATTTCCGGAATGTGCCGACATGGCGTTGTCCAACGAGACGATTTTGGGAGACCTGCCGGAATGGGATTCCATGGCCGCTGTGAATTTGCAATCTTTTCTGCACCAGGCGTTTGAAATTGAAGTACCTCTGGAATTGCTATCCGACGAAACCAGCATCCAGGAAATATGCGATTTTTTAGTCAGTCCCGTTGATAATGAGTCGGCATGGTAGAGACAATGCAAAAAAGATCCGACCCCATCCAAACCCCCGGCGTAGCCATCGATTTGAACGCGGCCTGGATGAAGAACCATGACGCGCTGGCAGCCAATTGTCAGGAACTGAATCGGGCCATGCATCAAGCGACTCAAAAAGTATATGACCACATGCAGGCATCCTTGGCCGAGACGCCTCCCAGCGCAGGCGAAGCATTACTTCAATGGATTCAAAAATTGGCCTGGTCATCTCGCCAATACCACCAAGTGCTCAGCGATTGGTTGATCTCTCATGTGGATCAAGCACCTGACCTGACACCAGCAACGCGCAGACAAGCCCGTTTCTGGGTCCGTCAAATCAATGAAATGATTGCACCCTCCAATTTCTTCTGGACCAACCCCCAAGCCGTGCAACGATTTGTGCGCAGCGATGGCCGGAGCCTGCTTAACGGCTGGCGCAATTGGATGACCGATCTTCAGCGGGGCGACGGCTTGCTGCGATTGACAGATCAGGAGAGTTTCAGCGTGGGACAAAATGTGGCCACGACACCCGGCCAGGTGGTTTACCGCAATGCACTTGTGGAGGTGATTCAATATGCGCCCCAGACGGAGCGGGTTCACCCGGTCCCTGTGGTGCTGATCCAGCCCTGGATCAACAAATACTACATTTTCGATCTGACAGCGCAAAACAGCCTGGTTCGCTATCTGGTTTGCAAAGGTTTTTCGGTCTTTGTCACCAGCTGGAAAAATCCGGATGCCGACATGCGCCACATCACCTTTGAAGATTATATGTGCAACGGCGCCTTGGCGACGATTCAGGTGGCCCGCACCATATGCCGGAGCCCAAAAGTACACGCCGCCGGGTATTGTATCGGCGGCACCTTGTTGGCGGCCCTGATGGGATGGCTTGCCCACGACGAACACCAGCCTGTGGCCGACGTCACCCTGTTTGCCACCATGTTGGATTTTTCTCAGCCTGGGGACTTGGGTTGTTTTTTGACCCCTGACACGCTGAGTGCCATCGAACAGGCAGTGGCCGCCAAGGGGGTTCTCAAAGACAATCTTATGGCCTTGACGTTCCGCATGCTCAATCCCAGCGAATTGATTTGGCGCTATGTCGTCAACAATTACTTTTACGGAGAACCGCCGCCACGCTCAGAAATTCTCTTCTGGAACAGCGATAGCACCCGGTTGCCCGAGGCGATGTGTAATTTTTACCTGAAATCCTTTTACATCGAAAACCGCATGGCGACCCCCAACGCGCTGAAAGTCACCCAACGGCCCATTGATTTAAAACAGGTTCGGCAGCCCCACTACCTTGTCGGGGCAGCCAAGGATCACATCTGCCCCTGGCAAGCCACATTTCAAACCTGTCACCTCGTGAGAGGACCCGTCCGATATATCCTTGCCGATGAAGGCCATATCACCGGTTTCGTCAACCCCCCCTCTCCATGGTCCAAAAAAAAGTATTGGGCAGGCGCTGCTTCACGCCGCCGTGACCACAACAAGTGGCTTCAACGACAAACACCGTCCAAAGGTTCCTGGTGGCCGGACTGGGTGGCCTGGCTCACACCGCGCAGCGGCAAAAAGGTCCCGCCGCCGTCCATGGGCTGTAAAACATACCCGGCCCTGGCACCGGCGCCGGGTACGTATGTTCTGGAGCCATAGCATCTCAATCCCTACCCGCACTGCATCGTTTCTATGCGGCTTCTGATGATTCCATCACTTTTTATACCGAAACGGAACTATACCCCATAATAAGGTGGACAGTGTTAGCCGGTCATTGGCCAAGCCGAAGTATCGAATATCAAATGATGCATGGGGGCCAATGCATATAAAATCGATAGGATACATTCATTTGGCATTTGGGCTTTGACATTGGGATTTCATCGCCATGGTGCCGTATCGGCTATCATGCATCCATGCCTCATTTACAAGCTAGTTCAGGAACTCACCCTAGCAAATCCAAGGAACAAGGTATGAATTTGACAAAAGGCTGCCGATGGACGTATCTTAACAGTATCCATTCACACCATCCAGCAATCACGCGGCCGCTGGAACGATGAAATAGGAGTTTTTAATCCATCTTGTCGTGGACATCTGAAAACCTGTTTCATCCGGGAAAAGGAAAATTATCCGTTGATCCAAGCTCAATGTGCAGCGTTTTACCATTGAGCTGTGCCAAAGGCCGAGCGTGATAGGATGCCCAGCACCTATCCAATCTAAAACGCGGCACGAAAGCAACCCATTGCCGTTACCTGCCATAGCGTCAAATTTCATCATGGTGGCCAACGCGATGCGTTGATTCGCTTAACCGTTTTGGTCCGGAATACATTCAATGTTTGACACCCCCGCCAATGAATGTTCCATCCCGCCATGCAGTAGCATACACCCGCCCCAATCGTCTCAAACCAAACACACCATTCAATCCACAACAGCGGCAGTGCAACAAAAAGCGTATGTTGCCGGACAGGCCCATGCAAAATCAAAGCAAATTCTGGGGTGTGTATTGATCTTTTGCGCTGCGGCGTTTTTTTATTTTTCCACCGCCACCATTCGATGGGCCAATCAACATGTTGCTCTGGATCCAGCCTTCTTTGTGTTCGTGCGTTTATTGGCAGGTTTTGCCGTTGTCAACATCATGCTAATGGCCAAACGGCAAGCCGTGCACGCCCGGCGGTATGATTTACTGGCGGGTCGAGCCATCGCCAACACCATTTCAGTCTATTGCTTTTACATGGCAGTTAGCAAAACCACCTTGGCAGAAGCCAATATACTCAACATGACCTCTCCGGTATTTGTCGCTCTTTTTTCATGGATGATCTTAAAAAATCAACGTGATGCATGGATGACCGCCGGTGCCGTCGCTGCCGTAGTTGGGATCTGGCTGATTCTGGCCCGTGGACCATTGGCGCTGAACTGGACGCATTTATGGGGATTGGCGTCCGGGATCAGTGCCGCATGGGCGATCATCTTCTTAAATATGAGCCGCCGCTATCACAGCACCCAAACGGTCCTGTTCTATCTGTTCGGCCTGGGTGCCATTTTTACTTATGCTGTGTTTCCCGCTGCCATTTTCTGGCCCAACCCGAGTGAGGCATACTACCTGATCCTGTGCAGTGGACTGGCCATTGCCGGTCAATACTGCATTACCTTTGGCCATCGCTATGTAACCTCCGTTGAAGGCGCAACCCTCTCTTCCAGTCGAATTCTAATGGCGGCCACACTGGGGCCTTTCATTGCCGGGGATCCGGCCTTGTTGTGGCAGGGATGGATCGGTGCAGCCATCATCATGGGGGTTAACATTTTGTTCGCCCTTCGCAAGGCGAAACATTCATAATTTTAACCATAATAGGACAGGACTATGACATGTATTCGACAAGCCACCGCAGAGGACAAAGCAGTCATCAGCCAATTGCGTATCAACGAATTTCGCCGCGCCACAAACTTTGATCTTCTGTTGGCGGACAAACTTAAATGGAGCCGCTGTGATGACGAGAATATCGTTTTGGCCGTTTGGAACGGTAGGAAGGCACCCATCTCCACCATGCGCGCCGTGGTAGTCAATGATACTGAAGAAGCGCTGGCGTGCTTGGAATGCTCCGTCCCGGATGACCTGCCATACCCCGCCATTGTATTCAACTCCGCTGCGACCCGCAAACAGAACCGCAGGCAAAGCTTGAACCAGGTGATCCGGTACCACTTTCTGCTGGCGGCGGTACGCGATGGTATTCAAGCCATCCTAAGCCCGATATATTTAGGCGCTCCCAGAATTGATTTCATGAAGGCCTTGGGATATCAATTCAGCACCCCTCAAAAAAGTTGGCAAACCAAGCTGCTGCCCAAAAGCGAACGCATCCTGGGTATTTTAGCGCGGGCCGATATGGTCCAGGCGATCGACTACCTTAAAGCCCACCGCGGCAAGGCCATCGACACCTATCCCTGGCAAGGTGAATTGTTTACATTCCCGATGGCGGAGACCTTAACCGCTTGGGTATTGAAAAGGAAGGAAAAGCAACCGGCGCCCGTTATTCCGCTGCACCCCATAGGGGGCATCCGGCAACCGGGGGCAAAAAGAGGTCGCCAAATCAAACGGTAGTGTTGTGTCCCGGAAGTAACTTGCAAAATGGGTATGGCTGCAGGCTAGCCGAAGCGGTGCCCAGGATTCAAATCCCAATGTCAAAGCCCAAATGTCAAATGGCGGATGAGACCGATTGAATATTAATCGACACCCTACTTTCATTTGACATTTGGATTTTGGCATTGGGTATTTTTGTCGGAATGATGACGGTCATGAATTGTCACCTATTTTTTATGGGACACCATACTAGATATCCCACCTCGGATCCTTTTTACCTTTAGGATCATGAATATTAGCCGATAGATATTCAGGATTCGTTCAATTTAGGTCGATCAACACCGACTCACAGTGGGACATGGCGACTTTAAGCTGCGTGCCTCTGTAATTTCTGCTCTGGTCCGGACGGTTTATGACTGCGCTGTCATGTAAGATTTTTAGGGTGTTGGCTTTTTGCGCACTGATGTGCATCAAACATATCCATTGGAGGACAGCCATGCGAAGCAGAATAGGCGTTTTTTTAATTGTGTTTACTGTTGGGATTTCCCTGGCGCAAGGGCTCTGGGCCGATCAAAAGTTTAATATCGCCATCATCCGACACCAGGATTTTCAGCCCTATGAACAGGCGTATGCGGGCTTTATCAAGGGAATTTCGATGATGGGCTACCGGGACCGGGTCAATATTGTGGAAGATTACAATGCCAAAAGCGATATCAAGGCGTTGGAGGCCAAAATCGCCAGTTTTAACCGGCGTTCGGATCTTGATTTGATTTTTTCCATCGGAACCCACTCGGCCAAACGATTGGCCAAAGCAGCCTCCCGGATTCCCTTTGTCTTCACCATTGTCGGCGACCCCGAGCGTGCGGGCATTGTCACCGACTGGAAACACTCGGGCAAAAATTACACCGGCGTTGAAACACCTGAATATTACAGCAAAGTGGTGCAGCTGATGCATCACTATATTCCCTTTAAAAGCCTGGGCATGATTTATCTGAAAGGCTCGCCCAGCCATGAAGCCGGCATCGAGCAAATTATAGGCCTGTCCGAAAAACTCGGCTTTAAATTTGTACACCAAGGTTTTCCACTGCGCAATGCCCAGAAAGTGCCTTACCCCAAGGAAGTGGTGCGAAAAAATATTGAGCAGTCCCTTGAAAAGGTATGCCCACAGGTGGAAGCTTTTTTTGTACAGACATCCAATGCCTTCTCGCGCAATTTTGATCTGTTTGAGGCGGCCCTGACCCAATACCAACTGGTCAGTGCCGGTGACCCCACCAATATTGAAAAGGGCTTGGTGATGGGAATCGGTAAAGACGCCAACTATTTTGGCCAGTTGTGCGCCCAATACAGCGTGAAAATCCTCGAGGGTGCATCACCGGCCAACATGCCCATGGACGGTGGCGGCAAACTGACCATCGAAGTCAATTTAAAAGCGGCGGAAAAGATCGGCTTTAAACTGCCCTTTGAATTGCTCAGCGCAGCCGACAAATTATACCAACACCCTTTAGCCGGCGCGGATATCAAAACCCGGTAATCCCATGAGGGTATGATGAAAAAACCGCGCCCATTCAGCCGCTATATTTTTATGACCTTGCTGGTCCTGGAAAGCCTCACGCTGGTGGTGGTGATCGGTGTGTTGCATGCCATGCTGGTCCGATCCATGGATCGGGAGCACGAAATTGAAACCAGCGCCCAGATTGGAGATATCCGACTCTTTTTAAAAGACCGCAACGAGGCGGTGCAAACCCGCCTGGAAGAAATCAGCGCCAATAGCGGCATTAAAGTCGCCTTGATGCTCGGCATGACGGATAAGGTGAATGAATTGGTAGCCACCCTCTATCCGCCGGCCAACGGAACAACCTATTACATTCGCAGCCGGTCCAACACATGGATACCCCAACCGCCCGAAGCACACCGGTTTCTAAATGCATTGGCCAAAAAGGGGACGTTGCCGCCGGGAAAGCACACGCCGGGCACACAACCGACGATAAGCGTCTCTTCCCGTTCGATCTTGCGCAAGGGCGAACCAATGGGTCAAGTCATCAGTGTCTACGATCTGGCTGCGGACCCCTATTGTCAAAAAGTCCTAAAGACCCGTAAAAATTGCGCCTTATTTAAATTCAAAGCCAACGGATTGATAGATATTAATAAGGGCCGGCGAATTGCGATACCCGCCGATCAAAAAATCCAACTTTTGTCCGGGGCGCCCAAAATCCAGGTGGCGCATACGTTAATTAAGCCACTTGCGGGATTTCCAAAAATTTATCTGGGAATCGACAACCTCTCGTTTCAAGCAAAGAAGCGTTCGCTGCTGGTAAAAATCATTTGGTTGTGCCTCCCGCTGCTGGGCTTGGCGTTAACGGCCTCTTTTATGATTATTCAAAAGGTGACCCTGCCGCTGAACGCACTGTCCGAAGACGCCATGCAGATCGCCCAAGGGTCCTTTGACCATTATCTCGATGAAAAGAAAATCAGACACATCGAATTTTTAAATGTGAGCCAAGCATTTAACAAGGCATTGATGCTCATCCGGTATAAAAAAGAAAAATTACAGCGCCTCAATCAAAGCTTGCAGGATGAAATTGCAGAACGCAAACAGTTGACTGCTGCGCTGGCCGATAGTGAGGCGCAATTTCGCAGCCTGCAGGATAATATCCCCATGGGGCTGTTTCGTTCCACACTCAAGGGGCGATTGCACTATGCCAATCCGGCCTGCCTGAAAATTATGGGCTATCATGACCTTGAAGAATTTAAAACCATCAACACCAACACCCTCTACGAAACCAGGGAAGATCACCTCGCGGCCATGCGCCGATTAGCAAAAAATGAAATTATCGAGAGCATGCAAGTCCGCATGAAACGTAGTGACGGCACTATTTTTTGGGCCCTTTTACATATGAAAAAAGTAATGGATACCCGCAGCGGTGAAACCTATCTGGATGGCACGCTTCAAGACATTAGCTTGCAAATAAAAGCTGAAAACGAAAAAAGGCAATTAGAAGCGGATTTGCGCCAAGCCCAAAAAATGGAAACCATCGGTACCCTGGCCGGGGGCATCGCACATGATTTTAACAACCTTCTGGCATCCATCATGGGATTTTCCGAATTGGCCCTGGAGGACTCGATACCCGACAGCATCCAGGCCGAGAACCTTAAATGTGTGCTGATTGCCGGTCAGCGTGCCGCCGATCTGGTGGGTCAAATCCTAACCTTCGCCCGTAAAACAGACACCAAAAGAGAACCCATCCAAGCCCACCTGGTCATTCAAGAGGCAATGAAACTGATTCGCTCCACCACGCCCAGTACCATCATGATCCACGAATGCATCCAAAGCAGATCCACCATTATGGCCGCACCGACCCAACTGCATCAGGTCATCATCAATCTATGCACCAATGCCAGTCATGCCATGGCGGAGTCCGGCGGTGAACTCACGATCCAATTGTCGGACGTTGTTCTGGATGCGACCCATGTGGATCCCAATCGCCCCGTCAGCACCGGGCCGCATATCCGGCTCAGTGTGTCCGATACCGGGCACGGTATTCGTCCGGATATAAAAGACCGCATTTTTGAACCCTACTTCACCACCAAAACCGTCGGCAAAGGCACCGGCATCGGTTTGTCGGTGGTGCATGGCATTGTGCGGTCCCACGGCGGTTTTATAACCTTGGACAGCCGGCCCGGAGAGGGCACACGATTTGATATTTATCTACCCATCGTCGATCGCAAAAACATTCCCCAAGTCATGCCGGAAACTGAGATTGCCGGTGGAAAGGAACGTATTTTATTGGTGGATGACGACGAACTCATCATGAAAATGGGTCACCAAATGTTGGAAAAATTGGGCTATTCGGTGACATCCATTTTTGACAGTGAACAGGCCCTGGACCTGTTTAAAAACGATTCAGATCATTTCGATCTGGTCATCACGGACATGACCATGCCCAAACTGACCGGTGACCGATTGGCCAAGGCGATCACCGCCATTCGTCCGGAAACCCCCGTAATCCTGTATACCGGGTATAGCAACCGGCTGGACCAGTTGGACATCAACGCATCGGGAATCCGGGCCGTCTTGTCAAAACCCCTGGTGAAAAACGAACTGGCCGACACCATTCGGACGTTATTGGCGCCCCGCCAAGCCCATCTGTCCATTCAATAGTATGTTACCTTAACAACAAGCCAGGCGGGTGGTGTGGGATACAAACCCGCCGATTTTGACATCGATTGGACACAATGCTATGAAAAATATTGAACGCTGGGAAACTAAAAACAAGGTGGTACCCATGTTCTGATCCTGGTTCTCCGGCATTGAGGGTTTGGTTTGTTTAGATCACCGCATGGCCCACCGCTAAAAAGGGAGGGAGTTATGGGTATTTTAAATAAACTATTTCAAACCAAAAAATCTTTCCCCGATTTGGACGCGAACAGCCCTCACGCGCGCTACCTTGAAAAAATGCAGGACCCGCTGAAAAAACTCGTCAGCGACACACCTGATGCCATCGAAGTTATTCCCGCGGAAAAAAAAGCATTCGCATTTATTGGCAAGCCACCTAAAAAATTCGGTGTCGCATGGGTGGAAGAGGACGGCACCATCGTCAATTTCAAAAGCCTGGTGGAAGAAAAAGGGCTTCGTGTGGATCAGCTAGAAAATTTGAGCGGCCGCCTCAGACAGATCTATATCAACCACGCATCCGAACCGCGTTATTGCACAGTGATTCAAGACAGAAAAGTCGTCGTGACGCCATCGAAGCCGTTGCTCAATGAAGTTAAAGAAGTCATCGAAAAGACAATCAAATAATCTGGCAGGCAGGGAACGTCTCTTTGTCCTTTGCCGGACAAGTCTCATTGTTGAATGAAAAAGGGCTTTCCTGCTGAGGCCAATTCAACCCGGGGGACCATCTCCGCTCCTTGATTGACACTGGGGTCCAGCCAGAGGCGTTGGTCAAAGTTCACCGCTGTCAAGAAAGAAAAGCGCCCCATCATGATGGCGAACACGCCCTTGGCCACGCCGACACCGGAGCGGGTCTCGGTCCATATTGCGGTTGTACCGGATGCGGCCGTATCAAGATTGGCGGTGATATCATAGCTGCCATCCAGGGTATTGCCTTCAGCGTCCGATAAAATATCCAGGTCAGCAATAATCTACGGTATCTCTGCGGCGGCCCATGTCGTCATTGCCAAAACCATAACCATTGTATAGATCCATACCCACATCGATTGATTACGCATCATCTTCCGTTCCCCCCAAATAAATGAAGCTGTCATACTTTAAATTTTTTAACCCCAGATGTGTAAATCTGAAGAGCGTCCCTAATATTTCGCCGACTATCATCTGACGGTGAAGGGGTTTAAAAGTTCATGGCGTCCTTAATATTACACCATGGTAAAAAGAGATTAAACTGTCATTGTTGCTCTTTCAAATTTATCAAAAATAAAATATGATTATCCTTTACCACCTTTCGACCTGTTGCAGTATCTTTAAAGCGAATACTTATCAATCCAGCAGAACCTCCAGCTAAAAGACAATGATTTTCATAATCAAAATAAAACACTGTGCTAGTTTTTATTGCACACTTATTACTTCCATTTGGTTCATTGTAATTATTTACATCACCAACAGCCTCAATACGAGCGCAAGTCCTGCCTCTGATCTTTACAAAGTCAGTTAAAGTGATTTTTAATTCCCCGGAAATGTTTGAAACTTTATTGTTGATCGCTATTGGAACTGACCTATCTTTAACCATTGGCACTTTATATTCCAAAGGCTTATTAGGCAGCGAAAATAAGAGCTCGTTAAAAAGATCACCATATTTTTCTGCAGATTTTTTTTCCCCACTTTCATCAATACTATTCAATTTAATTAACGGTATTATTGGTATCTTTGTTTCAACCTGTTCATCTTCGTCCTTCCAATGCCTGATAACTGTTTCAACATCTTTTAGTACTACATCAGCTGTTTGATTTCCTAAACTATTAACAAAAAGTTTGGCGTTTAAAATGATTTCCGGTACATCTTTACCTGATTTATTCCCCGACCTTTTTGATAAATTGCATGTGATTGATTTCTTCTTAAAACTATAAATATATTGATTCGAATCAGAAAAATCCCACCTTATAAGCACTGCTCCATCTAGTTGCTTGGCCACATTATATTTCTTCCTGTCAATCTCATCCAGGTAAATTGAAGCGCTGGGAATGGATAGCAACTCAGCACCATATAGTGATGTTTCTATTAAACAGGCCAGAAATACAATTAAACAAACGCCGCTATAAATACTTATCTCTTTATTATTAGAAAGCATCTTTAATTTAATACTCCATGGAGATTTAGTACTATGTTATTTCTACTTAAAACCATTTAATTTATTTTTTAGGGCCTCGTAACCCTCTTTAGACATAACCCAGTAACCCTTAGCTATAACTGTGCCAACAAAAACGGAATCGACCTCAGCATTGAACCCTCTTATGTTTATCATTGTTTTTAGTGTAAGACTCCCAAATTCACCATATATTTTTCTCCCAAATAATTTCAAATTATCATTCCCTATCCATGCCAAACCCTCAACATCAGACATGTCTGATGAGCAACTACCTTCAAAAATGCTACATCTGTTGAATGTGAAATAGGAATATCTGATGTTGACAGCCCTAAGAAAGCAGCATAAAAGTCTAATACATTGTATCCAATTATGTTAACATTTGAATCCGTAATTGGTCTTTGAACAACAATCCTTCCTTTTACATCTAAGCCACCTCCCCTAAACGTTACAGATGTACTTTCCATTTCTGCTATATATTCTATAATCTCATGAAATTCACAATTACATAAATAAGCAATCGCCGAAGTCATAGCCCCCTGAACAACCCCTTGTGCAAAGTCCCCTTCAGCCATCACCGACGACACACCTCCAGCGGCTGCCCCTGTGAATAGACGCGCGGCCGCATTACCTCCCATATACTTTGCAGTCCCTGCCGAAAGCCCGCCAACAAGCGCCACCTACCCGACATCTCCCCCGGTCAGAGCCGCATTTACGGCCTCCGAAACCGCACCGGCTGCCATATGCACACCGGCTTGAGCACCATTTGACATGGATTCTACAGCAAATCCGCATACAGAATCATAAGCCGTACCATTCGCAATTATTTCACCCCCAAAATCAAACATCGCCCCACTGATGGCCCCGGATACGGCCCCTCCTCGGTTGCCCTCCCGGACATCCCCGCCGTTTACCAAGGTCATCATGCCGCCTACAGCCGCACCTATGCGCGCACCATTAAAGAGAGTATAATTTACCTGTCCCTAATTCTCCTCGTCCCTAATTCTCCTCTTGCTCGATACGGATAATCTGACCGGTCTTTGCCTCTTTGCTTGAACGCGCGGGTTTGCTATTGTGCATTTGTAGCCCTCCTGAAGGTAAAAGTTTGAGTTTTTTGCGAACCCAAACCATACCAGATTGAGGGCTACTCAATCAAAATGTGCGAAAAATATTATACGTTATCATTAATTTTGTGCCCCCCCCCGCTTTTTAATAACTCTATCTCACTTATACATGTGTCATCGTATTGTGATCCTTTATATATTTCTAAAATAGTAAATTTTATATAGCTAATAACTTTATGAGGGAAGCGAATGATTTGTGGTTGAAATGTGTCTTTTAATTCAATTATCTCCGTTTGGCCGTCTGGAAATTCAACAAAAAGTTTTTTAGCTCGATTATTAGCATAGAATAATTTTGTAGATTTAGCGTATCCGTTGGTTATCCTAACTGCATTGAAAAAATTTTTTTCCGGCCAATAACTTTGTGGATAGATGATTATCCAATCGTGTATTCCACTGCCTATAGAACCTTCAACCCAAGTGGTTGTAATATCACCGTCAAAAATATTAAACGGCTTGTATTTGTCCCAATCTAAACAACTGGATGCTCGTACAAAACCAATAGTTGCTTCGTTGAAAATTAATTTAAAATCCTTCTCGGCAGAATAATCAAATCTGTTTCTATTATAAAAATCGACAAGAAACTTTCGATCAAAATCAATCCCGTAATCTATGAAGCCAGTCCTAAGCAATTCAAGAGAAATTTGCTTTTTAACGATCTTTTCTTTATCTAAGCTGTTTATAATACCTATAACGTTATCATAGTTGCGTAATAGCAGATCTAGTAACAAACTTGGAGTTAGTTCATCCGCAGACATACTGGCTTTTATAATTAGTTCTTTAAGCGCTTTTTTGTCGTCAGCTTTAGCTCTTTCATATAAATTTTGAAATAATTTATCCGAAAAATTATTCTTGGATTCATTTTCATTGACGCTAAGAGCTGGGTTAACAGTCGATAAAGAGAAGATAATACAAGATATAACAATAACAAAATAAGGATAAATACGCATTTTTAGCCTCTAATACATTACCTGTACAACAATTCTTTGATGGTTATTTTAATAATTTTTTAACCAGCCATTAAAATTTGTGCTCTGAGAGGGTTGAACTCCTATGCATCCATATGTTCCGTCATTGCCAGTATCAGGATGTATAAAAAAAGTATTTATTTGCCTTGCAGAGGGCCAATTTTTCCCAAAATATTTCATTTGAGCCTTGTAGGAAAAACCGTCAGTCCCGACCATTCGAGAGTTATTTGTAGGCTCTATATTAGTGACTTCATAAAGACCTTCAGGGGTTTTACCTTTAAATACATTTTGAGGCTTATTATTACTCTTTGCATCCCATCGATCTATCTCATTACCATATCCGTCTTTAGCAATTAAATGTTTACCATCAAAATGAAGACTTCGAAATGATTTTATTGCTTCATGCATCAAATCATTACAAACATAGGCAATCGCCGAAGTCATAGCCCCCTGAACAACCCCTTGTGCAAA
>JBNLFN010000097.1:0-5029 GCA_050305555.1 Desulfobacteraceae bacterium
CGATGCAGGATCAGAAGGACTGAAAAAAACTAGTGCCCATCCACAAATGGCCAATTTGTCCGATATCGGCGTTGCGCGGAAAATTTAATCCTCGGAATATCAACCCTATGCCTGCGGTTAAATTTTCCACGCGCCTTGATCTCGACCCAATTTGCTTATTTCTGGATGGACACTAACTATTAGGAGTTAAAGTGCGGTGGTCCCCAAAAACTGGACAATGTGCTAAGCTCTGGGTCACACCCTAAAAGGAGCATTTTATGATCAAGAAACGGAAACAGTACAGTCCGGAATTCAAAGCGAAAGTGGCACTGGCAGCCCTGAAAAACGAAGAGAGCACCGCCGAGCTTGCCGCCAAATATCAAGTCCATCCCACCATGATCACTAACTGGAAACGGGAGTTGGTCGAGGGCGCCGCCGAGTTATTTGACAAGGGGCAAAAAACCAAAAAGCAGCATGACAACACCGTCGATGAACTCTACCGCCAGATCGGGCAATTAAAGGTGGAAAACGATTTTTTGTCCAAAGGGCTCGGTCGTTAGAACCGAAACCGCGCATAAAGATGCTCGATTCAAAGCATCCGGGACTGAGCCTTACGCGGCAATGCAATCTACTCGATATCAACAGGTCATCGGTTTATTACAAGCCCCGGCCGGTCCGTGCCGAGGATCTTGAGATAATGAAGCTGATCGATGAACAATACATGAAAAGGCCGGTTTGCGGCAGCCGCTCCATGCGGGATCATTTAGAAAAACAGGGATATAAGGTGAACCGGAAACGGGTTCAGCGGCTCATGAGGCTGATGGGTCTTGAGGCGATCTACCCCAAACCCAAGACCAGCAAGCCGCACCCCGGACACAGGATTTATCCCTATTTGCTCAAGGGACTGGACATCAACCGTCCGGACATGGTTTGGGCAACCGACATCACGTACATTCCTCTCAGACGGGGATTTATGTATCTGGTAGCGATCATGGATTGGCATAGCCGCAAAGTGCTATCCTGGCGCGTATCAAACACACTCGATTCCGAATTTTGCGTATCCGCCCTGGAGGAAGCGATCGCACGGTATGGCCGTCCCGAAATATTCAACACCGACCAGGGAAGCCAGTTTACAAGTGAGGCCTTCACGAACGTGTTAAAATCCAATGGCATCAAAATCAGCATGGATGGCCGCGGACGATGCATGGACAACATTTTTATCGAGCGGCTCTGGTGGACGGTGAAGTATCATTATCTTCATCTGCATTCGTTTGAAAACGGCCTTGAACTGCGAAAAGGCTTGAGAAGTTGGTTTGAATATTATAACCGGGAGCGCACTCATCAGTCGTTGAATAGGATGACCCCAGACGAGTGTTATTTCAAAGAGCAAATTAAAGTGGCAGCCTGATTGGTCAGGCGCCAGCCGGGTCAACTCCAGTCGCCCTACGGGCTCCTTACGTTGACCCGGCTGAAGGACGAACAAAAGTAGTAGAAACACCTTAACCGGCTCAGAGCTTAGCCCCATCAAAAAACCGTCCAAAGGATGGGGTCCATCGCAAGGTCGAGTATGAAGCCCGTTTTGACGGCAAGTGGGTGCTTACAACCAACACAGATCTTTCCGCCGAACAGGTGGCGTTGAAGTACAAGGAACTCTGGCGTGTGGAAAAAGTCTTCCGGGATATCAAATCGCTGCTGGATACCCGTCCTATTTTCCACAAAAGAGACGCAACAATCCGAGGCCATGTATTTTGCAGTTTCTTGGCGCTGGTGCTTCGCAAGGAGCTTGACCGGCGCCTGTCACAAGCAGGTCACCGCTTCGAGTGGGCCGAAATCAAGCAGGACTTGAAGGCCTTGCAGCGGGTAACCATCGAGGAAGATGGCAGACGCCTTTCTATCCGCAGCCAAAGCAAAGGCGTCTGTGGCAAAGTTTTCAAGGCGGTTGGAGTTGCTATGCCGCCCACCTTACAGGAGGCGTAGGTGGCGCCAGAAATTTCAAAAGGTAGTGCCAAGAGCCTTTTTGCGTCCTGCAGGAGTCTGAAATCACGGGAGATTTAAAAACGCGCTGTCGAACTTCAGCCTGATATTAAGTGCGAAATAATAAAAGCATAACCCATAAGGATTGAACCGATCCTGAAAGGTCGGATTCAATCTATTGTTCAAGAAGCCCGGTTGCCAAGATTGAATACATTAGGGGATTGATAAAACGCAAGAGATTATGCGGCCGTTTGAAAAGGCAAAATCTGAAAGATATGATGAAAAAGTAAAATTTAAGGTCGCCCGGCCATGAAAGTATCGAACATTTTGGTCAAAATCTAGAAAAATACAGTGTATGAATCGAACAAATCATCATAACCGGGCGCACCTGTCCATCGGCGTTGGAAAGTATTTTCCAACAACATTACAGTGGAAGAATAAGTTGCGAGTATTGCCGCTATCCCGAACCCTGCGGTGCCATCTGGTATGGCAACAGCGATGCAAGATATTTGAGCAGCCCTCCGCAGTGGCTGCACCTGGGCTGAAATAATGGCTCTGTTTGGCGTTCGGGCTCCTTAAGTGTGAAGCCAAAGACCAATTGGATCAGCGCGTTGATCTTCTCAAGGGGCACTGAGCAGTTGGGGCTCAAAAAGCCATAGTAGCGGATTTTCATAAACCCTGTGGGAAGCACATGCTGCAGAAAGCGGCGGATAAACTCGGCGGCATCCAAACACAAGGTGCGATAGCGGCTGCTTTTGGCTTTGCGATACCGAAAGAACACCTGTCCATTTTCAACCCTGGTGATTCGGCTGTCGCTGATGGCCACTTTAAACACATAGGCGGAAAGATACTTCAAACTGGCCGTCGAGCAACCCACGGCCTTACAGTTGACCACCCAGTTCATTTGCCAGACATCGGCCGGGATCAGATCATACAGGCCGGCAGCGATGATCTGATCGCGGAACTTGGCGGCATAGATTTTCGACATGGCCTTTACGGGCAGGAAAAAGGCGCGCTGGGACGGATGCCACGATTGATCGTTTTTGGACAGGGCGCCGCCGGCAACGACATAATGGATGTGCGGGTGGTATTGCAACTGGCGGCCCCAGGTGTGCAAGACGCCCAAAAAGCCGGGCAGATCACCGCCGATGTATTTTTCATCGGCGGCCAGCTTTTTCAAGGTTTGCGATGAAGCGGCAAACATGGCCGCATAGCCGATGCGCTGATGACTGCGGATGAAAGATCGCAGTTGCTCGGGCACGGTAAAAGTGATCAGAAAATGTTGACCGCAAAGGCGGCGGTTCATCTGCCTGTCGAGCCACTGCCGGGATTTTTGGTACTGGCAGTTGGGACAATGCCTATTGCCGCAGCAGCGGTGCACATGGTGGTATTTGCCGCAGGCGCTGCACTGGTAAATCGTCAGGCCGTAGTGTCCGGTGCGGCAGTTGACAATGGCCGCGATGGTTTTTTGATGGGCCTTGGGCATCTTATCGGCGTAGCGGTCTTGGTAATCGGCACCGAAACGTTCAAAGATCTGTTTAATGGTTGTCATGGCCGTCTCCTTTCATCAATCCATCGATGATCCCATAGGCGCGTTGATGGCCCTGGGTGGTCAGGTGCAAATAGACCATGGTCGATGAAAGGCTGCGGTGACCCAGGTACTGCTGAATGCGGCGGATATTAACCCCGGCTTCCAGCAAATGCGTGGCGTAGCTGTGGCGCAGGGTATGCACCGATACCCGTTTTTTAAACTTGAGCTGTTTGAGCGTGCGACCCAGAGCGCCCTGGACCGAGGTGTAGTTCATCGGCTCTTTGGCCGTAGGGCCCTCTTTGCCGCCGTGTCCCAGTCTTGGGAAGATCCATTTGGGATTGCGGTGCAGGGCCCAGTAGCTTCGCAGCACGGCCAGTGTTTTTTGAGGCAGGGGCACATAGCGGTCCTTGGCTCCCTTGCCGCGATGGACATGGATGCGCATGCGCTGGCTGTCGATATCGGCCACCTGCAGATGCAAGGCTTCATGGAGCCTGAGCCCGCAGGTATAGACACAGGTCAGATACGCCTTGTTTTGCGCGGTTTTAACGGTATTCAAAATATCCCAGACCTCGGCAAGGCTGAGCACCACCGGCAGGCGCTGCTCGCGTTTGGCACGAATCAGATCCAGGGTGTGCCACTTGCGTTTGAGCACATTGACGAAAAAAAACTTGATGCCGCTGTAGCAGATCCGTAAAGTGGCGGCAGACCATTGATCGACGTTTTTGCGGTGCAGGAAATAGTTTTGCAACTCGGCCTCGGTGACCTTGTCCGGTGTTTTACCGTAAAAATCGACGAGCATGCGCACGGCGCGCGTATAGCATTTTTGAGTGGGTTCGCTCATTCCGGCAAGTTGCAAGGCTCTCATGGACTGTTGGTAGTAATCCTTTTTCATAACTTTCTCCTTTCAAAAGAAGGGTTTTGTTGGATGGCGGTCCAACATAGAAAGATTGGATCAGGAATCGAGAGACTTGGCAACTTGCCGGTTATTAAAATCAAGGTAGGATTTACTGCGGTATTAAACTGCCGCGAAGCGGCTTACTTGAACCATTTGCTTCACGTGAGCGTAAAAACCACGCCACGTGATCAATACGTTCGGTCACAAATGATGAAATTATTCATAATTACACGTTGGGGAAACCCATACGAAGAAGATGGCCCAGATGGAAAGGATACTAACTTTCTAGTCTGTGCTTCTTCATTGGACGAGGCTGCCAAGATTGTAGATAATAAATTGAGCCATATGACCACTGTAGTCTCTGGAAATAGGCCTGTTCAAGACTATTCACATTGTGCGACCGAAATTGGAGAGGAGCGGCTTTCCCAAGAACCTGCAATTATTCACGGTCCTTGGATCGAATCAATGATTATTCGGAATTCAAGCCATTATCCATCCTGGCATCGTCAAGAGCCTGATGGCGAATGGATAAGCACAATAGAATTATTTGAATAGATATAAAAATAAAAGATCACCGAACCAACGATTTCAGCGGAGCGCAAGGACCATGCGCCTCGCTGAATCGCGACGTTCGGCGCAATGAAAGAGTT
>JBNLFN010000098.1:0-65894 GCA_050305555.1 Desulfobacteraceae bacterium
TTGGGATCCACAGGTATCGATAAACTGGCTTTGAACGACACACAGGACAATATCATTGTTTTTTATGGGTATTTGAACAATGATCCGGCGGCGATTCCCTCGGACTTTATTCACCGCCTTGAACCGCGCCCCCGGCTTCAACGGCGGATTCACGCACTGAGCCGGGAACTGGGCATAAACAAAACTATCATGGGTGTATATGCACGCGGCACTGATTTCGGTGTGGGTGTAAAACGCTATGCTCAACAGATAATCAAAGCACGGGAACAAGATCAAAACCAGCGGTTCCTGGTCTGTTCGGACGACGAGGCTTACGAACAACAACTCAAAAAAAGCATTGAAGATAACGTGCTTATCCGGCCCAAATTGGACTGGATCTCAAAAAAAAATGGGAAAAAGGGCTGGTCGCTCGGCAACATGGCCGCCTCAGAGTCCACGCTGCTTGAGAGTGTTGTCGACCTATATCTTCTGGCCCGCACGGATTTTAGAATCTATCATGAATCCAGCTGTTTTGCACAATTGACGAAAATCCTTGCCGATGCGTACAGCAGCGATAAGGTTTTCGAAAACATGCCATTGCCAGCCCATAAGGGTTCTGACCATCGATTGTCACGTTTAAAGACTGCACCAGCTCAACAAAGCCGGCCTGCAACCATTGCATCCGAAGGACAACGAATCTACTATTGCTGCCCCGACACCCATGCGCATTCGGCCGGTATCAACCGCCTATATCGTCATGTATCGCTGTTGCAGGCAGCCGGCTTTCCGGTTTGTTTACTGCACACGGCCCACGGTTTCAGGCGACCGGACATGCCCCCGGTTCCAGTACAATCCTTGGATCAAATCGGTCCTGATCCCAATGCCATTTTCGTGATCCCTGAAGGCATGCCCAAATTGATGTATCATTTGAAAGATCATCCGGGTCGCAAGTTTGTGATTGCCCTCAGTTGGCACTATATTTTCAGCACCTTACCCGATGGTCTGGATTGGCGCCATCTCAATATCGAACGGGTATTGGCCGTATCACCCCTTATCGGCAAAGTGGTCTCCTGGTCCATGGCACTGCCCATCCACATGTTGGGTACACGTGTGGATCAACAACTCTATTTCTATGATCCTGCTTCAAAGTTACGCCAAGTCGCTTTCATTTTGCGCAAGGCGGTCAACATCGATCGCTTGAAACGTCTACTGCGATCCCGAAATCCGGATTACATCAATAAAATCAAATGGGTCGGGTTGGAAGGACTGTCGCGGGACGACTATGCCGCCCGGGTTCGGCAATCGTCGATATTTGTAAGCACATCCATGGCCGAAGGATTTCCAACCAGTTGTTTAGAGGCGATGGCGGCCGGTGCCGTTGTGGCCGGCTATGCCGCCGGTGGCGGCAGCCACATCCTCAATGGTTCAGGCCCATCTCAAAATTGTATTTTGGCGCCCAATGGCGATTATGTATCCCTGGCTTATGGTCTGGATCCGGTATTGAGCGACTTGATCCAAGATCAAATGCGCAACTGGGACAACATTATTGCCAATGCGCAAAAAACATCATCGGAGTTCACCACCGAGCGCGAGCGGATGTCATTGTTATCTTTTTGGCATAATATCACTTCGGCCGAGAGCAACGCCGGCCTAAAATCCAATATGCAACCGGCGAATGTATAACCATTTAATTTATTAATAGATATATGATTTTGAAACGAATACATACAAGCAAGGCCCATGCTGATGACATCCAAAATCATGGCGCCGCCCGGCGGTTGCAAGTCCCCCAGGCACCGTCCAAGGCGCGACATGAGCGCCTATCCAAAATTTACTACCTCTGTCCGGATACACTGCTGCCATCGGCAGGCATCCGCCGCCTCTACCGCCATACCCACATGCTCTGCAGGGCCGGTTTTAATGCCGCCATATTGCACAGCCAAGGTCGTTTTAAACGGGATGACATGCCACCTGTTCCCATTGCCCATTTGGATAGCGTGGAACTTGAATCCAGTGCCGTAGTGGTTATCCCCGAAGGTTTGACCCCCCTGATGCAATCTTTAAAAGATAAACCGTTTCGCCGGTTTGTGATCGCTTTAAATTGGGATTATATCTTTAAAAACCTGCCCGACGGACTGGACTGGCGCGCTTTTAATATCGAACGTGCCATGGTGATCTCCCCTGCCATCGGCAAATTGATTACCTGGTCCATGGAATTACCGGTGCATCTGATCGACTCGGGTATCGATCATCAGCGCTACCCGTATCACCCGGATATCAAACGTCCACAAATCACATTCATCAAACGCAAAAGCATCAATATCGATCAACTCAAACGGCTGTTGGGCGCGAGGAACAATAATTATATCCAGAATATCAAATGGGTAGGCTTGGAAGGTCTCAGCGAAGCCGAATATGCCGAAGAGATCTGCAAATCTTCCATCTTTCTCAATGCCTCTCTGGCGGAGGGTTATCCCACCAGTTGCCTGGAGGCGATGGCTGCCGGCACGTTGGTGGTCGGTTATGATTCCCTGGGCGGACGGGATATGCTCTGTGGGCAAGGCCCGGATCAAAATTGCATCTTGGTTCCCAACGGGGATTACACGGCCATGGCATTTGCGCTGGAACCGCTTTTAAAAGATTTGATTCTGGGAAATCAAGGCAGATGGCAAAAAATCCTCTCCAACGGCTTCAAGGCAGTGGCCGGAATTACACCGGAGAGCGAAAAGGCCTCCGTCATTGCATTTTGGAGGGGGATAAGTTCATGAGTGACACCGCACCACTCCAGAATAATACCGATCCGTTAAATCCGAACCTGGAACACATCATCGGCGTGCATCATGATCTTACCGCAGAAGGATCGTTTAGGCTGGGGTTCTGGTTACAGAGTCTCGGTGAATTTGATCAGGCTAAAGTTTGTTATGAAAAAACGATCCACGATGCGCCTAATTATTTCCAGGCGCACTTTAACCTGGGTGTCATAGCGTACCAGCGAGCCGAACACGTTAAAGCCATCGACTGCTTTCTCAAAGCGATCACCATCACACCCGATCTGGCCGAGGCCTGGTCGGCCATCGGCATCATCCGCTGCGACCAGAGCCGTTTCGAGGAGGGTTTGGTCTGCCTGAATCAGGCCCTGGCCGTCGATCCAGATTTAACCGTGGCCCACTACCACATGGGCGTGGCGCTGCAAAAAGAGGGACTGTATCAGGAGGGCCTGCAATCCTTTCAGAAAGCCCTGGCACGCGATCCCGGTTTCGCCCCGGCCCGCTGGCTCAGCATGCTATCGCTGCCCATCCTCTACGAATGCGAAGCGCAAATCGGTCAATACCGCCGTCAATTCACTGACAATCTTAAAAATCTGGTCAATTCGGTTCAACTGGAAACCCCGGAACAACAACGCTATGCCATGATCGGTATCCGCACCACAACCAATTTCTATCTGCAATATCAAGCCCAAAACGATCTTGACCTTCAATCCCAATATGGAAATTTCGTCCACCGCGTCATGGCGGCCAACTATCCGCAGTGGGTACAGCCCCGACCGATGCCGCCCCTCGAACCGGCATCTAAAATCCGTATCGGGTATGTCTCCTCTTTTATGTTCGCTCACACAGTAGGTGTTTTCCTGTCGGGTTGGGTGGAGAACCACGATCACGCTGCATTTGAAATCCACTGCTACCACATGGGCCACAAGATGGACGGCCTGACACAGCATCTGAAAAATCATTGCCATGCATTCCACTGTTTTTCAAACCGTGTGGAGGAAGCGGCCCGTCAGATCGAAGCGGATCAATTGCATATCCTGATCTATACGGACATCGGCATGCATACGGAAACCATGGAATTGGCCGCCCTGCGTTTGGCGCCCGTTCAATGCAAGGGTTGGGGGCATCCGGTCACCACGGGATTACCCACCATGGACTTCTATTTGAGCAGTGACTTGATGGAGCCGCCGGATGGACAGCAATATTATTCGGAAACAATGATTCGACTGCCCCATCTGGCCCTGTGCTATCGGCCGCGCCAACTTCCCAAAGTACCGAAAACAAGGCAACAGTTGGGGATCGGCGAAGACCGGTTTGTCTATCTATCCACCCAGTCGCTGTTTAAATATCTGCCGCAGCACGATGACATTTACCCTCGGATTGCATTGCAGGTGCCTAACGCAAGCTTTGTCTTTATCGCCAACCAGAGCCGCCGGGTGACCCAACAATTTCAGCAGCGGTTAAAAGGCGCCTTCGAACGGTACGGCCTGGATGCCGACCATTTTTGCCATATGAGCCCAAGGCTGACCGGCAATGATTTCATGAGCTTGAATTTAACCGCGGATGTGTTGCTGGACACATTGGAATGGTCGGGGGGCAAAACCACCCTTGAAGCCATCGATTGTGGACTACCGGTGGTGGCCTGTCCCGGCAGGTTCATGCGGGCGCGACATGCCTTTGCCATGCTGAAAATGATGGAACTGACGGAAACCATAGGGAAAGACAAAACCGCTTATTGCCGAATTGCCGTCGAGTTGGCCAATCGACCCCATTTCTATGCTTCCGTAAAAAATAAACTGCATAAAAACCGTCACAAGCTTTATGGGGACAAGGTCTTTATGGATGGATTGGAAAGGTTCTATCGCTCAATCGTACAACAAAAACTGATCGACGAAAACGACCAAAATGACAAGACCATCGGCACATGAAAATAGCGGGCAATCCGCAAGCGCCATATTGCCCCATAAGGATCAAAATCAGACCGTTGAGGGGCTTTTCGCTCTGGCGGTTTATTATCAGCACCGTGCAGAAAACGATAAGGCGCTCACGTGCTATCAAAAAGCCATTGCGGCCGATCCAAAATTGGCCCCTGCATTTTACAACAGCGGCGTCATTCTTTATGGGCAACGACGGTGGGATGCATCCATCCGGCATTTCAAACAAGCGCTGACCCTTAAACCGGATTTTTTGGATGCGGCCTTCAATCTTGCCGCAGCATACAAAGAGGCCGGTCAATACCACCAAGCCGCACAAGCGTACCGGAAAGTTGTGGCCCATGACCCCACCTTGGCGGATGCCTTTTTTTACATGGGGATTTGTTATTTAAAACTGGGCCGGCATCCATCGGCAACAGACGCCTTGCGTCGGGCCGTGCAACTGGACTCGCACAACCCCCAATATTGGTTTCACCTGGCCGAAGCCCATTTTATAATCCAGTCCAACAAGGATGCTGTTGCATGCTACCGGAAGGCGCTCGCTCTGAAACCGGACTGGGATTCAGCGCATTACAACCTGGCGGTGGTGTTGCGCATGGAACAGCATTTGGGCGATGCCATTGCGCATCTGAAACAAGCCGTGAAGATCAATCCGGCTTTTTCACAAGCCCATGCCTTTTTGTTCCGCTTGGCCCAGCATACCTGCGATTGGCCGCTGGCCGCTGAAATGGACCGGCACCTGGATGAGCTCACCCCAGCTGAGTTGGCCAGGGGTTTGAAGTGCGCCGAGTCCCCCATGACCAGCATTCGCCGAACGACCGACGTACGCGCAAACTTCCAGGTGGCTGCCAGTTGGAGCCGGCACATTGCCCGACAAGCAGGCACTTTCGCACCTCCAGCACCGTTGACCTCTCTGCGCCCAACACAGCAGCGCATTCGTATCGGCTATTTATCCAACGACTTCAAGGACCATGCGGTGGCCCATCAAATACGGGGAATGCTGGAACAACATAACCGGCAACAATTTGAAATATTTGGATATGCCACCAATCCGGATGATGGCACGGCGTACCGGCACTTGCTTGCCCGTGCATGTGATCATTTCCGAGAGCTGGATCAACTTTCCGATCCGGCGGCCGCCCAGCAGATTCATGCAGACGGCATCCAGATCCTGGTGGATATGGCCGGCCACTCCCGCAACAATCGGTTGGGTATTGCAGCACTTCGACCGGCCCCCATCCAGGTCAGCTATTTGGGATTTCTGGGTACCACAGGCGCAGATTTTATCGACTACATACTGGCCGACACCGTTGTGATCCCAAAAGAGCACGTCCCCTATTACTCGGAAAAAATTGTCTACCTGCCACATTGCTATCAAGCCAACGATGACCAGATGCCCATTGCGAAACGTGAAAAAGATAGAAGTGATTTTAACCTTTTAAATGAGGCTTTTGTATACTGTAGTTTCAACCAACCCTATAAGATTGATACCCATCTGTTTCACATGTGGATGGACATCCTGAAGCAAGTTGACAACAGTGTTTTATGGCTGGTGGAGCGAAGCCCCTTGGCGCGGGAAAATTTACGCCTTGCCGCCAAAAAGGTCGATATCGATCCGAGCCGGCTCATATTTGCTGTTTTCGTGCCTTTGGAACAAAACCTGGCAAGACTTCAATGCGCGGATCTGGTGCTGGATACTTTGGCCTATAACGGTGGCGCGACAACCTCAAATGCATTGTGGGCCGGTGTTCCAGTTCTGACCACATTGGGCAGACACTGGGTATCACGTATGTCCGCCAGCGCGCTAAATGCGATGGGCATCCAGGAACTGATTGCCAAAGACCTGGAGGATTATGGCCGTATCGCCGTTGAATTGGCCCTCAATCCACATAGATTGGAGACGCTGCGGGAACGATTATGGAGCCGGCGCTCAACGGCGCCGCTGTTCGATACACAACTGTTTGCCCGCCACATCGAAAAAGCTTTCACCCGGATGTGGCATTGCCATGTCCAGGGATTGACACCCGCTTCTTTTCGCATTCAGGCTTGAGGAGAGACTGCATGCCGGTAAGTTTAGAATATCGAACCATTTTGATTCATGTTCCAAAAACGGCAGGAACATCCATAGAAAAAGTCCTTGGTGTATATGGGCGCCGGGATTGCCTTCATGGCCTATCCAAGGGCAGCTCAATGCAGCATTGGACGGCCGGTGAGGTTATCGACCTGATGGGCATTGAATTGTATCGAAACTTTTTTTCAATCGGTTTCGTTCGGAACCCTTGGGATAGGCTCGTTTCTGAATATGCATTTTTGAAAAAAGGAGATATATCCATTGAATCGGACCTAACGTTTCACCAGTTCCTATCTAAATTGCCGGTAAAAAAGGGGGTGGATGCCGAACCGCTATATCAGCATTTGCGGCCTCAATCAGAGTATCTCTACGATAATGACGGAAACATGCTGGTCGATTATGTCGGTCGATTTGAAAATCTAAACGCTTGTTGGAACGATATCTCAAACAAAATCTTTCAGCACAGCGGAATGCGTCCTGAAACTGAATTGCCGAGAACCCAAACCAGCCATCATGAGCACTACAGCAGGTATTACAACCATGAAAGCCGTGAATGGGTCGCCAGGATATATGAAAAGGATATTAAAATTCATCATTATCAATTCGAACAGAGGTAGCGATGATCTGGGCCGCCGGCAAATGCAATAGATTAAGTTGTGGCGGCACAACCATTGACTCAAAAAAAAAGGGGTTCCCTAAAGGAACCCCTTTTTCATGATCCATTTCGGAAGCGCGATGGCCGCCCCCATGTTCTTAATGCTTAATTTTTTTCAGTTAGATCCCGGATTTCGCAATCCCTGCCGGGTCTTCGTTGCATTCTGATACCAATGAAAGGTATCGCGTATCCCCTGTTCCAACGACACTTTGGCTTGCCATCCCAACTTGTTGAGCCGCGACGCATCCATAAGTTTACCGGAAACACCTTCGGGCATGCTGGCATCCCAATGAATCCGACCTTCATATCCCACTATACCGGATGTCATTTCAGCCAGCCTCATGATGGATTGATCTTCACCGGCGCCCACATTGAACAATGGCGTATCCGGATTATGAAGCAGGTCCTGAAGTTTTTTCCAGGGGTGCTGCATCACCAGCAGACAAGCCGCGGCAATATCATCGGACATGATAAACTCGCGCCGCGGCGCACCCGTGCCCCACAGGGTAACTTGAGGCGAAATCCCATTCATGGGTTGATGTGTTTGCGGGTCCAGACCGATGGCTCGCTTGAATTCCTTTGGAATCGGACCAAAGTGCGCCTCATCATGTGCAATGTCGGACCACGCTTGTTGGGTGGCCAGCTTGGCCAAATGAAACTTGCGGATCAATGCCGGCAACACATGTGAATTTTGTAAGTCGAAATTGTCCTTGGGCCCATATGAATTACAGGGCATCACCGGCAAAAATTGGGTGCCATACTGCCGATTATAGGCCCAACACATCTCAATACCGGCGATTTTGGCAATGGCGTATGGCGAATTGGTGGACTCCAATGGCCCGGTCATCAATTGATTTTCGGCAATCGGTTGGGTGGCGCTTTTAGGATAGATGCAAGAGCTGCCCAGAAAAAGTAGCCGGCGCACACCGTTCTGGTAACATTGATGGATGATGTTGCATTGAATGGCCAGGTTTTCATGTATGAATTCTGCTGGAAAGAGGGTGTTAGCATACACTCCGCCTACCTTGGCGGCCGCCAAAAATACGAAATCCGGTTTTTCAATAGAAAAAAATTCTGCTACTCGACCTTGATCGGCCAAATCAAGGTCTGCATGACTGCGGATTACGATGTTACCATAACCATTGGCTTTCAAACAACGGACGATGGCCGAACCAATCAAACCGTTGTGCCCGGCCACGTATATCTTAGCATCTTGATGCATTGCCACGCCCTAATCAAAGCACTCAAAAGTTTTAAAACCGTTCTGCCGAACCAGAAGCTCTTTGCGAGCTTCTTTCAAATCCGAGGTTACCATCTCTTTGACCAATTCATCAAAAGTAATCCGGGGTTGCCAGCCCAGTTTTTTCGATGCCTTGGTGGCATCGCCCAACAGGGTTTCCACCTCGGTGGGGCGGTGATATCGCGGATCGATACGTACCCGTACCTTTCCATTTTGGACATCAATGCCCACTTCGTCGGCACCCTTTCCCTGCCACTCGATATCCATATCCGCACATTGAAAGGCGCGCGTTACAAACTCGCGCACCGAACGGCACGCTCCACTGGCCACCACATAATCGTCCGCCCGGTCCTGCTGCAGCATTAAATGCATGGCCCGAATGTAATCTTTGGCATGCCCCCAATCCCGTTTGGCATCTATATTTCCTAGATAGAGAGTATCTTGCAAGCTTAGTTTGATGCGGGCCACGGCGCGGGACACTTTGCGGGTGACAAAAGTTTCCCCCCGAACGGCGGATTCATGATTAAAGAGGATACCGTTGCAGGCGAATATGTTGTAAGCTTCCCGATAGTTAACCGTAATCCAGTAGGCGTAGACTTTGGCCGCCGCATATGGGCTGCGCGGGTAAAAGGGGGTATGTTCGTTTTGGGGCGTCTCTTGCGCCTTGCCGAACATTTCACTGGTGGAGGCCTGGTAAAAGCGCGTTTTGTCTTGCAGGCCCAATATGCGTATGGCTTCCAGAAGTCTCAGCGTGCCCAGGGCGTCGGTGTTGGCCGTATACTCCACCGTATCAAATGAGACCTGGACGTGGCTTTGGGCGGCCAGGTTATAGATCTCATCCGGTTGGACCTCTTGAATGATGCGAATCAAATTGGTGGCATCGGTCAGGTCCCCGTAGTGCAGGAAAAAGCGCACATCCTGTTCATGCCGATCCTGGTAGAGATGGTCGATGCGGGCGGTGTTGAAGGAGGAGGCGCGCCTTTTGATGCCGTGGACCTCATAGCCTTTATCGAGCAGATATTCGGCCAGAAAGGCGCCGTCCTGTCCGGCAATGCCGGTAATGAGTGCGATTTTGCTCATGCTGGTTTTTCCGTGGCGTGCGAAATGATAACCCATCCTTTGGGTGCTGTCTGCCGATCACGGCAACAAGCGTGAATTGATGTACTTCACAACGCCCCGTTGCACCGTTTCAATCCTGGCGCCCCACAGCGTATGCCCACTCAACAATTGATCGATTTTACGCCGATCGCTTTCTGAGTGGTATTCCGCCATCACAATGCCGATATAGGGCACATAGTCCTGTAAGCTCTCCAATATTTCAACTTCGCAACCTTCGGTATCGATTTTAAGCACATCGATATAGCTCAGTCCCATCTGCCGGAATGCGGTGGCCGCATCTATCAATTGGATCGCCAAGGTTTGCCCGTTATTCCCCTGAACGGATTTCAACGAATTTTCGCCGGTATTTTCCGGATGCAGGTTGATTTGAGCTGTACCGCAACGATTCGACAAGGCATAAGGATAGATCTGAATTCCAGTATGATCCTCGGTATTTTTTCTAAGCAGTGTCAGTGTCTGGGGCACCGGTTCAAAACAATGAATGGTGCAATCGGAACGCAGGCTTTTCATATAAAGGGCAAACAAACCATTGTTGGCGCCGATGTCAATGATGGTCAGGTGCGCGGAGGGCAACAAACTTGAGGGAATGTCATATTCCCGCTTCATAAAAATATTATCAAAACGCATGCGCTCATTTTGGGGTATTAAAATGGCTTGCCGTTCCCACGGTCCCGGAAGATCGATCTCAATGATCGGTGATGGATAGTCGGATATCGGGTTCATCTTAGTATTGCCTTCGGTGGTGGTCATAACTGTAGCGAACCAATCTGCCCTCCTCTTATGCGACGGGCGGTTTGCGTTAGAATGTCTCCCTCTTCATCGCACCCCCTGCTGCGAAATTTCTTGATGATCTCTCCCAGGGCGACATCAAGCCCTTCTTTGGACAGTTGGCGGATTAATTGTTTGAAAATAGGGATGCTTTGGTCATCTTTTCCGAGAAGGGTGTGCGCGACAGCCAGCAAAAACCGGGCAGCCATGTAATCGGGATATGCCTCTGTTACTTTTTGCAGCAAAGCGGCGGCCTTTTGCGCACGACCCGTCATCAGCAGGTTGGCTGCCAAATTGAAATGGCCCTCTTTTAATCCTGGCGCATTATCAATGGCTTGTTCAGCAAATGCGATTCCTTTTTCATACGCCCTGGTTTGCCAGCAAGCCCCTGCCAGGTTGGCATAGGCTTCACCATCAGCGGGACAAATGGATAAGAAACGATGCCACAACGCAATGGATTCTGTCCATCGCCCAATTTGCCCGGCCTGGATGGCCAGTTCGCGAAGCGCCACCGCATCATTGCCCATCTGATCGAGTTTGGCATATCCCAATGCAAAGTATTGTTCCGCTTTTCGCTTGATGCGTTGTTCGTTCAGGTTGCCGTAATGATGAATGGGGATCGGGCAGTGGGAAATAGATATGCCGGCCTTTTTTAGTGCAGGTTCAACCAACTCATGTACAGGATAGTGAAAACGAATTGCTTTGGATCGTGGAAACATCCTGACTTTGGTGCTTGGAAACCAGCCGATCCCCGCCTCGTTTTCAGGATAGCTGCCGTCGTTGGCCTGCCAATTCAAACCATTGGCCAGATTCGTATAGTTTCGGGTTTCAAATGAAAAGGCCTCGGATCCATCACTGGATCGAACGATTTGATCTTTGATCAGCGACTGATCCTTGGCAGAGATAATCTCATCGGCATCAAGAATGAGCACCCAGTCACAAGTTGCCTTTTGGAGAGCAAAATTTCGTGCCGCCGAAAAATCGTTGGACCACTGAAATGTAAAGACATGCGCACCATACAGGGTTGCCAAATCTGCGCTGCGATCCGTCGACCCGGTATCGACAACTATGATTTCATCCGCCAGGCCCTTGACTGCATTGAGGCAAGGTCCCAGGTAGGATTGTTCGTTTTTCACAATCATGCATAGGGAGAGAGATTGGCGGGCCGGATCAGCGGTTTCAGGGGTGCGCGGCCCCAACCGCGCGCGCACCTGCAATGCGGATGCAATCAGAGGTTCGTCCGGCATGGAAAAGGCCGTCAAAGTCTCAATGGCGGTCATGGCGGCCCCATAGTCCTTTTGGTGCAGACAAAGCCCAATGCGCAGTCCCCGGATGCGATGATCGCCAGGGTATTGCCTTTGCAATCGATCAAAGGTGGCTCGGGCCGAATCGATCCTGTTCTTTTCAACGGCTGCCTGGAAATAACGATGCAGCCCCTGTTCATCTTCGGGTCGATCTAATACCGCCTGTTCCAATCGGGCAAAATCCGTCGGATCTGTTTGTGAAATGGCTTGATGTTGCTCTGAGATTCCCATTTTTATCCGGCGGCCGCCGTGTGGCCCTCTGGGTGGCCGCCCGGTCCAGCCTGCTGCTCAAGTTGGGCAACCGCATCCATAGCGGATTGGTTCCATGGCTCGATTTCCAGAATCCGATCATAGAAATGTCGCGCATCTGCCACATTGCCGATGGACGCGCAAACTAATGCCGTTGCCGTCAAGGCTTCCACATCTTCAGGGTTCTGTTCCAATACGCCTAGGTAAAGCTTCATGGCGTCTTGGGCGCGTTCCTGTTCGATCAGGTAAAAATCGGCCAGGTTTTTAGCGTAATTGGCCTCCAGCGGTGCGAGTCGGACCGCCTGTTCATAACTGGCCAATGCTTTTTCTTTCGCACCGGTTTCATAGTAGAGCACGCCCAGTTCATTGTGGCAGTGGGCTTGATCCGGCGAACACCCAAGGACCTGGTTCAACAGGTCGATAGCCGCCCCTAGGTCGCCGGCAGCGGCCTTGTCTTTGGCTTGGTGGTACAAATCGTCGGTGCCGACGGCGGTATCCATCGAAGCGGCCGGCGCGATGTCAGGTACCGCGTCCGATACGGTTTCCGGGGATTCGGTACGGCCTTCCAATTGGACCTGCATCTGCTTGGCATCTTCATTCCATGGCTCAAGGGCCCGCACGGCATCAAGGAAATCGTGCGCATCCGTTTTTTGATGGACGGCCAGACATATTTGAGCGCACGAGAGCAAGGTTTCAACGTCCTGGGGATTCAACTTTAGGGCCTGTATGTATTGCTGCAAAGCCCGATTCGGGTCTTGCAGTGCCACCCAGTAAAAATCGGCCAAATTCTTTTGAAAGGTCTCATTTTCCGGTTCCAGCCGACAGGCACTTTCATAGTGCGTTTGGGCTTGTTCCATATCCCCGGCCTCATAGTACAACACACCCAAGTCGTTGTGAGACAATGGATGCTCCGGTTCTTTTTTCAGCAATTGCTCAAGCAGCCCTATAGCGACTTGGCCCTGTTGGTCCTGGACCTTGGCTTGGGCGGATGTGTAGAGTTCGTCGACGGAAATCGGGTTGGCCTGGGGTATAGTGGGTTGCTGGTTTAATTTATCCAGGAATTGCTGCACGTCGCTGTTGGACGGATCGATACGACGCACCTGCTGATAGTAATCCCGGGCTTGCGGGTATTGGTGCAGCGTCAGGGAGACATGGCCGGCCAACATGAGAATCTCGACATCATCGGGTGCCACGGTCAATGCTTTTTCATATTGTGCGAGTGCTTTTGGGCCATCTTTTTTCACCACATAGAAGAAATCGCCCACTTGCCGCTGGATGAATGCATTCCGGGGGGCAAGGGCGGCCGCCGTTTCAAAGTGCTGCAGGGCCTGGTCCATATCCCCCTGTTCATAGGCCATGGCGGCGCGCTGGCTGTGCAGCTCCGGATGGTCCGGATAATCCGCCAACATCTTGTCCATGGCCCAACAAGCGGCCTCTTTCTGGCCTTTGGCAATCATATCTTCGATGGCTATCAGGATGGTTTCCTGTGTAGACATAAGCGGATCTCCTTGATTTTCACCACCCTTTGTATCTTGAACCCGGATCGCCGGATGGATGGTTTGCTGTTGATGGTTGGAGTGAACAATATCCGCTCCCACTGCATGCGACGGATCATCGCTTGGGCCGATGATCCGACCGCTGGCTGCCGCATCGGTGTAGGCGGTGATGATCTTGTGATCTTCGTGTTTTTTTTGTGGACGATCAGAGTGCTCGATACTGTCCTCTCTTTCCAGATAGAGTCCCAATGTTTGCGGAATGTGCTGAAAATCATAGGTTTGTGATATTCTCAGCCAAAATTCATAGTCGGCGGAAATGTGAAATGACGCATCAAAGTAGCCGTAATCATCATGCACGCTCCGACGCCACACCGGCTGCGGTCCTATAAAACAGCCTTTTTCCAACAGGGCGTCGCGGTTCCATTCGGGCCATCTTAAGAACCCTGTGGGAGTACAATCCTTAAAGGTCTCGTTGGCAGTGCCGGTTTTTACCACATCGGCATATACCAGCACGATGGCACCATTTTCTTCCAGCACTTGAGCCATCAATTCAAAGGCATCGCGCCGATGGCGATCATCCGTATTGGCATTGGTGACATATTTACCTAAAGCAAATTTTATACCACGGTTCCAAGCCTGGTAGACGCTTTCGCGTTCATGGGTGCGCATATATTTGATGTTGGCGTGACGCGACTGGAAATCCCTTACAATTGCGGCTTCATCCTGTTCAGAGGCGCTGTCCACCACAATAATTTCCATTTGATCGACCAGGGTTTGTTGCACCAAATCATTCAAACAGCCTTGGATAAACCGGACGGCATTGTAAGTTGACACAATGGCCGTCAATAAAATGGCCGGTCGCTCCAAAAGGGTATGCATAAAATCCCCAATGATCCTTGCGCTGGCAGACCATTTAAATTTTGCGCAACGATCCTGGCCCCTTTGGACGAGGTGCCGGCGCTGGTGATCAACGGCAACCGTTCCCAAAGCCTTTTGAAGGTCCTCCGGCGTGGCCATATCAACATAGCGCACTGCATCGCCACCCACTTCGGACACAGCAGCCGAGGCGTGCGCTATCACCGGGCAGGCACAGGCCATGGCTTCAATTACCGGAAGTCCGAATCCCTCATAGCGCGATCCCACCAAAAGGGCCAAAGCGCCGCCATAGGCGGTGGCCAGCTCCTTGTCGTCCAGCGGCTCCACATATCGAATGTCCAACTGTTCCTTGAGACGCTGCTCGTCCGGGGATAGCTGTGATTCACCGCCAATGCACAGCACTATTGGCTTTTCTTCATTTTCAATGGCGGCCAATGATCGCAGCACGGTGAGACCGTTTTTATATCCATGGCGGTTTCCCACCAGCATCACATAGGGGCCGTGAAGATTCAGCTTTTGGCGCAGTTGCCGAACTGCATGTCGGGACGGCACTCGGAAACAGGGATCCAGCCCATTGTAGGCAACCGTCATGGGACGTTTGGCCACTTGGGGATAGATTTCGACCAAATCGGATCGGGTGGTCTTCGATACGCATACAAATGCGTCGGCGGTTTCAATAACCCGCTGTTTGGCCACCCATTCGGCTTGGGTCAGATCCATCCCAAGTTTTTCCGGAATCATATCGTGTACCATGACCAGGTTGAGCACACCCGGGGCCCGGGTGTAATAAGTACTGACGAACAGATCGGCCCCCAATTCACGGCATGTTCTGCGCAGCATCTCATCATCCTGATCAAGCCGTTCAGGGTTGTCCCATGAGAAAACAGATACTTGCGAAATTTGCAGATTCCTGCCGGGGACGGTATATTGCCCTCTTTGCAGTAAGGTAATCTTTGCTTGGGGCATCTGTTGGGCCAATTCTAAGATCAGATTGGACCATACCCTGGAAATACCCTGGGCCTGACGGGCTTGAAGTTGGAAGATGACACCATCGATGACTATGTGGGGGGAACTGTAGCCATAGTCTTGGATGATATGATTGCCAGTGACTGAATCCAATCGCAAGGGCGGCACTTTTTGTCCGATGGTGCGTCGATCCATATGATCGGCAAGGCAATCATCTGTAACCCATGGCAAATAGCTCCTTACGCGTACTGGGAATTTATGAGCTTGTTGTAATTTGCGCCAATGGTCAACTGCATTTTTATATCCGTAGTAACTCTCTTTAAATCGGACCTGCGATTCTATACTGTATGCATGATGGGTAAACACAAGACCGGCGGCCTCTGTCTCGTGATGGGTGAAAGGCGCAATATGCGCGCTGTCTTGCCAGCGACCATCCACTTGAGCCATCAAACAGGGAGGTTCGTGACTTTTCCACTGCATGCCGCGGCGATAACGCCATACCCGCAACCACTCATAATGGTCATGATGACTGTATGCCCTCGGGGTAACGGTCAACAGTTCAGGCCCGATAAAAAAATGGCAATGGAAAAAGGCAGCGGTTTTATCCGGATGTTTTTCAAACAGCGAATGGGTATTTTGAATCTGCTCAGGTGTCCAAAGCTCATCGGCATCGATCTGCCACAACAGGCACGCTTCAGGCAAATTTGGCATAGGCGCATTTACCATTTCTAGTTTGCCGTCCCAAAATTTCCCTTGGGGTTTTCTATAAAGAGTGACCCGATCGGCATGTTTCGCGGCGATTGCATCGAGATAGGTACTCGTGCCGTCCACACTGAGGCCTTCTTTGTGAAACTTACCATCGATCCGTCCACCGCTGTTCAGACTCCAAGCGGTATCGTGTTTGAGATCGGCCACTCCTTCAATAACATGCCAATGCCATTCCAACGGCAACTGAAAAAAAACGTTCAGATGATATTGAATAAAGGGTTCGCCATTGAGCACAATGGTAAAAAAATGAATGGGAAGTTGTTTTTCTTTCCTTTGGAAAACTGCGTAACCATTGCGTAAGGTGGGATCTTCTTCGATGAGTTGATAAACTGGATCATCGCACAGGCGATGATAATTGTCATAATTTTTATAGCCGCGTGTATCATCCAATAAGATGTACTTGGCGCCATAAACATCCGCAAGTTCCGCCCGTCCGGTAAACTCCGACCCGTCGATGAGCACCATATCGAAATGCGTAATATTATTTTCCGCTTTGATGCGTTGGATTCCGTTTTCGTTCTTTTGTCTGTCGGTCATATAAGTTTTATCATCATTAAGCCATTGCTGGACTTGCGTCAGAGAGTAAGCATTTAAGGCGGTTTGATGTTGATGATAAAAATCAGCTATCTCTTCTGCGGTGGGAAAGCGATCTATAGAAACCGATGAGGCATTGACGCAGTGAACATGAGAACAACCTCCAACCCTTTCCCGAAGCTTTTGGTATCGTCCCTCCGACATCTCCATGCAAAACAATCGGGCAAGATCCGATTTATCGCCCAAGCCGGCAAGAAAGGCTTGGGTGCTGCCGGCGCCATCCGATGCACCGATTTCCAGCGCGGTTTGTACATCGTCTTGGGCGGCAATCCGTCTGATGGCGTGAAACAAGCCATCGTTCATTATTTCAGGTGCTATAATTTGGTCCAGCCGATCCATTTCGTGCGTATGGGAAACAGAACCTGTCGCAGAATTTTGAACAGCGGGCGGCTTGTGGTTAGGATCTTGTTCAACCCGGGTCACCATTTGGACATAATCGCTCAATGAATCGACCATTTCCAATGAATGGATCCCATGGGACAAGGTATCAAATATGAATAGGATTTTTTCGTATTGTCCTTTGGCCATCAAGGGATTAATTTTTGTCAGCAAATGGGTTACCGCGCGGTTCTCAAGTACGAGATAATTGACCGCCGGCAAATGATTCGCCTGCATACGGTTCCAGAAACTGCCCTGATCCGATAACTGGGCTTCAATATTTTTGAGCTTTCGCACATCGACCCTGGCACGACGCTGCCAAAGTCGCTTCAAGATCTTCTCGGCCTGGCTTCCACGTTCAGGAAAGTCAATATCTGGAGCAAGGTTGATCTTCGCCAGTAGATTTTTGGCATCTTCCAACCGATCGTCCAGTGTATCCAAATAGAATTTTTCCCAGAAAATTAGATTCTTCATGCGGGGTGTTTTACCTTTGCCACCCTGAGGAGACATCTCGAAATCCAATTGCACCTTACGTCCGATAAGCGATGCCACATCGTCGATCCATGCATCGTCATACCAAAAAGGAAAAAAATCAGTCAGGAATCGCCCCACCCCATTGACCCACTGCGCACCAAGGATCATGTGGGTCGCTTGTCCCGGTGCCGCCGTTGGATCTTTGGGGAAGGCCATCAGCACATTGTCGGGATAGCGCTTGAATCCCTCGCGAACCACTTGATCCCAACCTCGCGTGGCAAATCGATAGTCATCGCATGTACTAAAAAATATTCCGCCGCCGGTGTCGGCTTGCCGGCATAAATTGTTGCATATCTCACCCTGGCTCAGGGGCCGTTCACCCACCAGGGTATGGATGGCCACACCTAAATTATTCAGTGTATTGGATGACAGAAAATTCTGGGTATCCCGATCATCGTCGTCGACATAGATCCAAACATCGACCAGGTTCTTATCTAAGGCGGTCTCAGCCAAAGACCTGAGCATTTTTTCCAGCCCCATGGTGCGAGCACGCGTGGGCACCAGAACGCTAATATGATCCGGATTTTTTACTATTTTTACGAGAGGTGGCATATTAATCAGCTATTGAAATGTGCATTTTAATAGAGATCGGTCTTCGTGCGCTTCCCCATGCATCTTAAGAAAGGTTGGGGGCAGGCAGATGATCAAATTCCGTCTCATGAATAAAAACTGCATCTCCCCAATAGAGGCGGCCATAGTCATCATAGAACTGATCATAAAATCCCATAAACTTGAAATTGTATGCCAGCATGGTTTGGATCAATTCACTAAACGTGGCTTGTTTGGCGTAAAGATCGATAAAGATGACTTCGAGTTTAACCGATCTGATGGATCCATCGGCAAGCATCCGTGAAGCACCTTGTAGTACTAAGTTCTCACTGCCTTGGACATCGACCTTGAGAATATCAATCGTCTTGATCTGGCTATATCGGCAGAAATTATCGATGGTATCAAACGAAACACGCCGAACACCTGACAAGGGTTGGTTTTTCCAGGCCCACTCGTCTCCAGGTGGAGATATACTATTTAAACATGAATGTTCGCTGAAATAAAAGTTCTGCAGACAGGCTTTTTCAGCCATACCAAAATTATGACAAGATACATTTTCAAATTGTTTGGTTTTATGAAGCAATATATCATAGGTCTCAGGGAAAGGCTCAAAGCTGAAAATTCGTGACTTTGGAAATTGATGGTTGAATTCCAGAGCCGATTGCCCTTCATTGGCACCGATATCAAATATAGTTGCAACAGGTTTTTGGTTTAACACTATGGCCAAATCGTTAACTGAATCCCTACTGTTCAAAGTAGAAATTTCGGATTCGATTCTTGTAGACGCTTCAGGCGCTTTAAGTATTGCACTTTTTCCAGGCAGCGACTGTTTATTGACTATTTTTTTGGAATCGTATTCAAGCAACGATTCCAAAAAAAGCTTTTTGGTTTCATGTACGGCAACGATATTTTGGTATTGGTAGATATTATCTTCAGCTGATTCATCTGAATTTAAAGGTAGCAGTCCGCTGGGTAAGAGCCGATAGAAACAGAAATGCTTTAGGATAGATTTAAAATCATTAAAAAAACATCTGGCATACAGGTGGGTATAGTTAAACTCGAATTGGACCAAGCTGATGGCATCATTGGCCAACATTTTTTCCGCACCTGCCAAGACTTTTAGCTCGCTGCCTTCGGTGTCTATTTTTAGAAAATCTATGTGCTGGATTCGGTTCAGCTCACAATAATTGTCTATGGTGGTTACATCGACGGTATGCGCAATACGTTGGGTCTTGTAATGGTCATCAAACAAATCTGCATAGAGGGAGGCATGCTCGGTACAGAAGTGCCCATCGTTACGCGCATGGCTGTAAAGTTTGACTGTTCCAGGGGCGTTGGACAAACAAATGCCATTAACCTTAAATCGGTGGTTATTCAAACCTTTTTTCAGTTCTCGAAAGAGATGCGGGCTCGGTTCGAAGGCGTGAATCTGAGCCTGCGGTAGCTGCTCGGCAATCTTGACAGCATACCTACCATCATTCGTCCCGACATCAAAGACAACCACAGCCGTATCGCCGGTCAACATCTCGGGAAGTTTTTCAATCAGCCAATTTTCACCGGATATATCGCCGTTCTCGGCATTGTCGATTCCCAATCCCTTTAGCGACATATTGAACAATAATCTATTCATTTCAGCGTATTCAGGCAAGGCGAAGTGGCGGGGCCAAACCTGATTGACAAAATTAGACTGATAATCAAGGTCGTTCGACTTAAGTGCCTGCGCCAGCATGTCGACCGGTGCATCAAGATCTGTTTGATCGTTCATTTTTTGGATCATTGCGCTGAATGCGATCTCGATTTTTTCAGCAAACGCCTTGCCATCGTTGAAACCACTTGAATTAATAGTATGACGCAGCATTTGCCGGTAGTCTTTAAGACGTTCAGGTTGATTTCCCAAATCCACAGCAAGTTGAATGTAAGCCTCTGCGGATTGCGCAACAAACTCAGCGCAGCCAGAAGCAGTAACCAGTGAGGCGCCATATGCTTCAGAGAATCTTTGGCCTCGAAAAGTAATAACCGGGACACCCTGCCACATGGCTTCGGCAATTGTATTGCCCCCACAATACGGCCAGGAATCCAAAGAGATATCAATGTCTTGATAGCTGGATAGGACCCCTTCCCGATCCGTTCCCGGCTCTATCTTCAATCGATAAGGATCGATCCCGTGGCCCACAAATTGGTTTTCTAAAAATCTGCAGTTGTCAGCCACATTAAGTTCATTGTTGCGGATATATAGTTTAGATTTCGGCAGTCTTTTCAAAATCTCTGCCCACCAGCCCACAAGTGTAGGGTTGAGCTTTCCGTTGCTGCCGAAATATCCAAAAGTGACATATCCGTTTTTCAAGCAAGGTAACGGCCCCGGGTTAGGATGTGGATCGTCTTTAAAATTAAAGCTGAAAAAAGATCCCGGCAAACGACAGATTTTTTCTGTGAAATACTTATCTTCGCTTTTTCTTAGTGAAATATCATCGGCGATCACATAATCAACTGTTGATACACCGGATGTTCCTGTGTGATTGAGATAAGATATCTGAATGGGGGCACACCGTGAAGCCATGGCGGCAAATCGATGATAAGGGCTGAAACCGGTACATTCGACCAGGATGTCGATCTGATCCGAACGCACTTGTTGAATAAACTCATCGTCATCCATCTGCCCGACTACACGAAAAACATCCACCGGCGTTTGGAACTCTTCCGGGGCATCGGTGGCTGAGTAACCATAGATCTCATATTTTGAGCGATCATGTTCACGCAGAATATGAAGCAGCTGATATTTAATGGTGGGTGTATGCCAAAAGGTACAAACATAACCCACACGAATACGTCTGTCCCTGTGAAAAGGTCGAAAGTGATGCCCCTTATTATAAAAGCACTGATTGGCGTGCTTGGCCGCCCATTTTTTATGCTCCCGCAATAGCATGTGGCTCTGCATCGTCGGCGATTTCAACATGGATTGAAGCATGTTGGAATGAGCGAAGGCATCATCTTTCAGTGCTAATCCATGCTTCCAAAATGATATGGCCTCATCAATCATGCCCCTTTTTTCATATAGCTCGGCGATTCGATAGTAATTGATCGCCAGGGCGGGAAACCGTTTGGCATTTTCATGATAATAAGCCAATGCCGTATCGGTTCTTCCCATTTCTACGCAATTCATAGCTGCATAAATCAAAATGCATGGTTCTTGTGGATATTGTTTTTCTTGTTCGAGAAGGAAAGCCAGTGATTTTTCATGTTCTCCCCGGTCAGACAATTCGCTGGTATGCTGCATAATGGACTGAGCGATTGATCTCATGATGGGACACCTTTGGTGGAATTAAAATGGTCAAGCGGTAATCTGAATATCGAACCCATTTCGACGAACTGATTCTTTTTTTCCCCGATATCAGCCCATGTCATTGAAATAGTTCTTCTTATGCTTGTATTCGTCTTTGGCATGGATAAACCACTGCCATGTCCGCTCAAGACCTTCTTTGAGGGATATGCTTGGGTGGTAGTCTATATTTTCCCTTGCCAGGGAAATATCCATTACCCGCACAGGAAAACCGGAAGGTTTGCTGGTATCAAATTTATAATTGAAATCAAGAAAACTGCCCAAAGTCTCGATGAGCTCTCTGATCGAAATCCCCTGACCGCTGGCTAAATTAAGGAAGGGTTGATCTCCGGTGCCATGATATAAGGCCAGAATAATCCCTTCGGCCACATCGGTGCTGTAGGCAAAATCTCGGATAGCCGATCCATCCCCCCATACCATGACTGGATTTTCACCCTTTTCAATGCGGTGCATAATGCTGGGGATCACCATAGCATTTTCCGGATCAAAGTTATCACCTGGACCATAGACATTACAGGGACGGACCACCGAATAATTGGTCAAACCGTACTGTTTTTTGTAAGCCTGAATCTGAAATTCAGCCATTCGTTTGGCCCACCCTGCATAAAAGTCCATGGGAGGGCCGTCTGCATTCTCTCCCTCGCGGAACACTTCTGCACTGGCGTATGCGCCAATTGAACTGGTGAAAACCACCTTTTTAACCTGGTTCAAACGGCAGGATTCCAAAACGTTGGTGTTGAACATCAATGCGGGTACAAAATGGCTGGCGGGTTTATTGATGGTCACATCGATTGAGCCTTTTATGCCGGCCATGTGAAATACATAGTCTCGATCTTGGGTCACGTCCTTGCAGAAAGCAAAATCAGTTAAGTCACCATAGATAGTTTCAAATGAACCCTCCAGATCGATCCTGTCCAGCGATGCGACGCTTACTTTAGCACCGGCATCTACCAGCAATCTGACGACTTGTCGTCCAATAAGCCCTGTACCACCGGTCACCAAAACGTTCTTTTGGTCAAATGACTTGAGAACATGTTCTTTAATCATAACAAATCCCCGATTCTGTCTTTCTAATCACAATGGTTTCCAAACGATCAAAGATGCCTCATGATAGATACCGCCAATATATGGCCGATATTGTGCAACTATCTCTAGGCGACCCTGGCTTTCCAATTGGCGAAGTTTTGTGAGATAACCAGACAAATAACCGCGTGCTTTAGAATACTGCAGTGCCAAACGGTCGTACAGATTGGAAGGATTATATAACTCAACAATGGGTTCGTAATTGAGAACCAAAGCCGGTTTTTTTTCGAGAAGGTAATGGATGAGCTTCTCATGACCGGTATTTAATTGTTCTAACGCATGGATGCTAAAAACAATACTATGGGGATCGATGTCGAAATCGTGCGGCGGATTCAACATATCGAATTGAATTCCGGTAACATCCGCATTCACGTATTGGTTGACGATCCCGGCTATTTCAGCAGATGCGGTTGTCCAATCCGAAGCCACTATTTTCATTTCTGGGTAAATCTGGGATAAAGCATAAACGTTCTGACAACTGCCGCTCCCTAATTCATAGGCGCTGGTGAATTCATGAAAATACTTTCGAAATAAATGGTCGCGGACCACATAAAACAGCTCATGCTCCAAATTTTGATTTTTCGGTACAATGATGGATTGATTATAACGAAAGAATTTGCTGTATCTAAAGTATTTGGGTTTTAAACCATCTTCACTGAATTTCACTTTCAGCGTTTGAAGATTTTCACGCCATCCGCGTTCCCAAACGCTGTAATTTTCATCTTTGTCTCGCCTGGCACCCGAGGCATTTATGCGCTGATGGATCTGTTCACGGTAAAGTGAGACATCCTTTTGAGTCGCCGACCGGTAATGGGTATTGACATCCTTCAGCATTCGATCAATGCTGGTCCCCAAGACCGGGTCATCACACTTTAATTGCTGCAACAACTCAGCGCTGTTGATCTTTAGAGTTTTTTCCATGCCGCTATAACCTCATTGACGTAATTTTCCTCTGAATCAGCCGCTATTGCCGCAAACGCTGAATCTTGCTGTTGTGTGCGAATAAAAACAGCGCTTTGATATTGGTACGATCTTATGGCACACATGTTGGGATAGGTGCGCAGAATAAAGTCAGTGGTTTCCTTAAAACAACGGTCATCTTGCGAATAATAAATCAAGGCCCCATGGGTGGATAGGGATTGAATCATACGATTCAGTTGCGCTTGGAGTGAAGGTCCTAAAAATTCCGGCCTCAGGTAGATGAAATCATATTGGGGGGCAATTTTTATGGAGGTTACCAATCGATCGAAAGCACTTTGAATGTCTCCACTGACAAGGTGAAAGTGACCTTTAAAGTACAGCTTTTCACGGAAATACTCGAGCGTATTGGCCAGCATGGGACCGCTGTTTGAGGCGGTGCACTCATTGATACCGATAAAGTAAATGGAGGGATCCAGCAACGGAACCACATAAGATGCAGCTCCTCCGAGTATGCTATAGTCAACGAAATATTGCGGCCGGTAATATGTCATATAAAAAGCCAACATATAGATTGCGGGCCAATCCTCACCTTTCACAATGTTGGGTCCCAGATATTGGACCAACTTGGGAATCACCGGAACTTGCGCAAAACGCTTAAACACATCCGTTTTTGATCGAGAGCGGTTATCCGAAACACCTTGTGGGGATATTCCAATGCGTGCGCGGTAAATATCGAATTCAAGGTCACCCAATCCCCAGCAGTCATCATTTACTCCTGTTTTTGGGCTGATCTTCTCTTGATTTTTTGCCTCTAAATTTCCGCATCTGTCTTGCGGTGGGCTGTCCATTTCATAGCATTGGACACCGAAATGGTCTAGACAGATGGACGGGGCGAATTGGTTCATGCGCAGCCCGAGTTCGATATCGGACCAACCCCACTGCATCAAGGACTCATCCAGCCCGTGTGTGGCGTGCCAATGGTTGCGGTGCATGATGATGGCGCCCATGTGTGCATTGAGTCCGGGAATAGTGGGCGGTTCAACGAAGCGCCATGAATTGTACATCAGATATTTTTCAAGGGTGCCCATATCCGGTTCTTTACCGATGAACTCCCATGGAATGAATTTGCGGCTCACCAACATCAGCGTTTGGTCTAAATTCATAGGGGTTGCGATGTTTCCCTCAATCAAATCTATAAGATTTTTGAATCCTGCCATCGGAAAAAGGATATCGCAGGGTATAAACATCAAAAATCTACCATTTGCCCTTCGCAGGGCAACATTGACCGATAGTGAGGTATTGAATTCGCGATGAGGAGGATTGTACACCTGAGCCACCTTTGGTGGAACGCTCACAAAGCGGCACAACTGAACGGCATCAGAACTTAAGTGCAGCGCATCTCCCAGTCTTTGGTCGCTGTTCCAATCGGTGATTAAAATGTCGAACTTTTCGAGTACGCCGAGTTGCTCGGCATTTTGAGCCATGTGATTCAATGCAGTTTCAAGACGATAGATAAAGTTACCGCAATAGTTATCATTGCGCGCCGTCATGCATATGGACAATAGCGGACGGTCTCGCAGCTCCGATTTTCTTTGCATCGAAAACGCCTCAGTTGGGCACCCATCGGTAGGGGGCAGACGATATGGGTCAGGGTGCATCACAGAATAGGTTCGAGTATTTTGAAGAATCGTATAGGTTGGATCAGCAGATATCTTTGAACCATTGGATGGTATCTTTGAGTCCGTCCTCAATGGAAAACTGAGGTACAAAACCCAATAGTTTTTTAGCTTTAGAAGTATCGACGCTACGTATGGGAATGGTGGTGGGCTTGGATGTATCAAATTCAACCGGTGTATCCTGACGGCCAATGGCCGAGAGAATAATGGCCACAATATCTTTTATCCGGGTCGTTTGGCCATAACCGATATTAACTGGATCTGCCTCTGCGTATTTTTCCATCAGAAGCAGACATCCATTGACCAGATCACGAATATGCAGAAAATCACGCACCTCCTCACCCGTGCCCCAGACCACAAATGGATTCTCACCTTCTATAGCCCGTCGGATCAGTGCAGGTATCACGTGGCCGGTTTGGGGATCAAAGTCATCGTGACGACCATACACCGCAGTAGGTCTGCATATGGCGAGTTTCATTTGAGACTTGATTGATACAAACTTTGCTAAAATCTCGATGTATCGGCGCATCCAGCCATACCCGAAATAGACATCGGGTGGCTGGGCATCGAACATCTCTTCTTCTCTGATGGGATGATCGGCTGCCGGATAGGCGGTCGTACCGCTCGAAAAAACCAACATCCGCTTGACACCCTGAGACCAGGCAGCCTCTAGAATACGGGCGGTTAAAATTAGATTGGTGGTTATGGCCGACATGGGGTTGCTGACCGTAGTACCGGCCGCAGAGACAGCACCTGCCGCATGGCATACGTAGTCAATCCCTTCGCACACCCGAAGACAGTCTTCAGGCCTGCTCAAATCCGCTGATACATAGTCTATGGAATGGTCATCAATACGAATAGGTCGATCATGAATGGGGACCCTAACGTTGGCCCCCTTTGCTAAAAGCGCTTCCACAAAATGAGATCCGACAAACCCGGTACCGCCGGTCACCAACACCTTTTTATCGTTGTAAAACATGGCGCCTTCCTTAATTGTTCATTTTGCGATGCAACCAGGAACGGATAGCTCCGGGATCGAGACCGATTTGTTGGCGAATATCATCGATGGTGCCGTACCAGCAGCAGAAGTAATCACCCAGACCATAAAAGGACACGCTAAGTTCCGGCACTTCACAAACAGCCTCGTACAGCCCATGGGCATCATGAACCACCACTATTTGGGTATGTTTGAATTGCCTAATCAAGTTTTTATCGATGGGTTTAAGCGTATGAAAATAGACTAAATTCACATCTAAGTCAGAGACCGCATCCAATACATTGCCCAAAATGGGACCGGCCGTCATGACCGTCCAATCCGCCCCACAATCTTTCAACACAACACCCGTGCCAAATTCCACGGGGAGATCGATATGGTGGGGATAATCGGACAATCGAAAATAAGTGGTTTTGTTGTTATTGTATTGGCTGCGTATCAAAACATCCAACTCTTTTGAAGACCCCGGCTGGATAATCTCCATTTCAGGCAGCAGTTTAAGTATGGCTAGATCATTATAACAATGATGGGTAGCACCATCCCAGGCATAATCAAACGATGCGCCGCAGGTGACCAAGTTGGCAGGAAAGCCATTGTAACACAAATCCAGTTTGATTTGCTCCAGGCTGCGCTCGGTTAAAAACGGTGTAATGGTATGAATAAACGGTGTAAATCCTTGTGCACTGAGTCCCCCGCTCACGCTGATCAGCGTATTTTCACAAATTCCCATGTTGTAGAACCGGGCAGGATATTTTTGTTTGAAATCTTCGAACAGATAGACGCTGACATCACCAAACACTAGGACAATACGATCATCATTCAGCGATAGATCCATGATGGTTTCTTTAAATTGCCTGCGCATCGAGTTGCTCCAATAGGATATTCAATTGTTCCGCGGTCGGAGATTTGCGGTGCCATTCGTATGGATTGTCCGACAACAACCGGCATCCATACCCTTTGGTTGTGTTGGCTACAATCGCTTTCAGTCCACTGACTTGAGCATTAAATGCGTTTTGCAGTTCCGCAGTGTCGTGCCCATCGACTTCCAGCACATGACATCCGAAAGCTTCAAATTTCTGCTTAGGCGCACGCACTTGAAGCCCCCGGGAATGAGATCGGTTATCGTCATAAATAATGGTCAGGTTTTCCAATTTAAGGCTATCGGCCACCAGCAGAGCCTCCCAAACCGTACCTTCATTGGATTCGCCATCTCCAATCAAGGTGTAAACCTGCCGGTTTTCTCCTTTCATCCGAATCCCCAGCGCCATACCGACGGCCAATCCAATACCATGCCCCAATGAACCGGTGGATGCTTCAACGCCAGGAATTTTAAAACGATCTGCGTGACACCCGAACCTGGAATTGAATGCACCAAATGAGAAGACTTCATCCACCTTGAAATAACCGAATTGGGATAGCATGGTATATAGCGCCAGGGATGCGTGGCCTTTGCTCAAGATAAAAATATCTCTTTCAGGCCAATCCGGCTGTTTCGGATCATGATGCATACAGTGGTATAGCGCATAGAGAATCTCAACGACTGAGAAACAAGTCGGAATATGTCCATGGCCGCTGCTGTGGGAAATATTCAGAATATTTTTTCTGACGGCTATACATTCCGATTTCATAAGGGACCTGATCATTTTTTAAACTTAGATCTTTAGGTTGTTACCGATGAGGACAACGCTTGCCTTTGTTGCGGGTTTTGCCAGTATCGCTCAAAGGTCTGCTTTTCCTGCCAGGGTAACGATTCGCTTGCCGCGATATACTCACGGTATCCCAAGTTTCTCGCACCGTCTATCTCTGGTGTCAGCAAATTATAGAGGCGCTCGAAATTCAAAGTTGAAGCAAAACGGGTTTGGTAGGTTTGTAACAACTCAATGGCACAATCATTGAGCTGGTAGAGTTCGTAAATGATCGCCATCTTAAGAACATTTATATCTGTCCAGAGAAATCGCTCGACGCCTTGAATGAGTTCCCACACCGGATCGCGCAGGTAGACAACATCGCCTGTCAGAATTTGCCCTTTGTTAGCTGGATGTATAGTACTTGCCACACCGGATTTTCTATCAAACTGTAATAATCCGCGCGGGAAAGTGCGTCGTGCGTATCTCCCGATATTGAGATCAAACAAGTAAAACCCTAAATTGGTGAGCAGGTCGTGGATGAGCGATAAATTGTCATTCGCTTTAATAGGGCCGGTCCAGAACTCAGACTCCACTCCCAGTAAATGGCGACCGCGCAACTGATTCATGGCCCCTTTCAGGACACTATGCTCCGAGCCTTCCGTATCGACTTTTAAGAATTCAATTGCCGGTAAGTGCTCTCTCAAAACCAATTGATCGATGGTCATCGTTTCCACAGGTACATCGTCAACGACCAAAAGATTGTTGTAGCAGACTTCGGACAAGCGCTGCGTAAATACTAGATTTGCAGCAGCCAATCCGGAACTATGAGGAAATTGTGCAATATGGAATAGATGTTTACCTGCGTTCTCATGTACGGCATATGGGTATAGCATAACCTGGATACCCTGAGATTGATAAAAGTCATTTAAACGCCGACACTCACCCATATCCGGCTCACAACCGATAACCTGCAGCCCCGACTCAATCTGCTTAAAAAGTTCAGGAACCCCGCCGCGCGCACCGATATCCATATATTTGAGGGATTGGCCTTCAAGGAGACCCTGTCCCACTACATGGGGACCGAAACGCATGTTCATATTGCGATTACAAATCATTGTTGCCCCCGCTTATTGTTTTTCCTAAGACTGATTATTACTCGATAACAGCATATGAAACCCTTGCCGTCATCGGAAAGCGTTGAATTCTTAATTCATTGATACCCAGCGTATCTATCAAGGCCATGGTCTCTCCGGGAAAGATGTCATCCCCCAACTCATCAAAAACCAGCACGCTGCCTTTGAATAAGCGAGGTTTGACCGCCTCCAACGCTGCTTTCGTGGGTGTATAGATATCAAAGTCGAAAATGGCCAGCGAGATGATGGACTCAGGTTGTTTTCTAAAATATTGGGGAATGGTTTGGACTGCATCGCCCTTGACCAATTCGAAGCGCTTGATGTGGGCCATTGGATTTAAGGTTTCTTGGATAGATAATATCTCGTCTAGATACTGATCATAATCCGGAGACACATTGAAAGAACCGTCATTACATTTGCATTTGCCTCCATCTTTTTCGCTCAAGCCCAGGAAACCATCAAAGGTATCAAACCCCACTATTTTGCGGTGTCGGTTAAACGGCTCAAATATGCCACGGAGTGCTGACAGCAAGGAGAGATTTTGCCCCCAGCGCACGCCAAATTCGATGATAATGCCGTGGGTGTGGATAATTTTCTTGTAGATTTCATAAAAAAAAAGCAATCGCGATAAATTCTTCGATGTGATATAAATACCCAGATTAGCCAACAACTCATCATCCGGAATGGGGGCAGCCTTTAATGCTTCGGTTAATCGGAGTTGTGCTTCTTTTTCAATCTCACTGGATAAAACGATTGCATCATGTTTGTTGGTCTTCATTTGGTCCACCATCTCTTGTTGCGCATCCACCATTGGCACGTCCGAGCGATGCCTTCATCAAGGGAAACCGCCGGTGTCCATCCCAACGCTGCTTGTATTTGATTGCAATCCAAGGCACGCGTTTGAATGGTGGTCGGACGATTGTCTATATAATCAATGCACGATGGTTTGTGGTTACAATGTGCCAGGACACGCTTAACCACCTCATCCACTGTTGTGGTCCGGCCGGACCCGAGATTATAGACCCCGTATTTCAGGTCCGAATGGGCTAGCAAAGCCACAACGGCGTCGGCCATATCATCGGAAAAAATGACATCTCTTTTTATCGTCGGGCCACCCCACACTTCAAACGGATCCATTTGGGCCGCCGCTTTTACAATCAATGCTGGAATGAAATTGGATACGCTAACGTCGAATTTTGCATATGGTCCATAGATATTGGCGCAACGGACAATAAGAATCTCAAGATCATATTTGGCATGCCAAAAGTAACACAGCTTTTCGGCCGAGCGTTTGGCCCACCCTACCCCGATATAGGCGGGATGCGGATCTTGATTCCAATCCAGTTCAGCCTCTTTAATGGCGCCTTTGAACTCCTGATAAACCGTCGCACTTGAAAGGTACACGACCCGCTGAATACCTTCATGGTAAACAGCATCCAGCATCAGGACATCCATGGCCAAATTATCGCTCATCTGTGCAGCGGGTGCATTTTTTGCCGCATTAGCGCCACCTGTGCAAGCTGCCGTCATAATGGCCATATTGCAACCCTGCGCAGCTTTTCTACAGCCATCTTTTGTAGTCAAATCGGCATGGACATAGCTCAGGCGATCATGTTTAAAAAAAGGGGGTGTCCCGCAATAGATGCCCCGAACACTGGCATCATGGAACAGGGACAGAACGCGTGCCAGTATGGCTGTGCCGGCAAGACCGGTTGCACCGGTAACCAAAATGTTAATCTTGGAGTTATTTTTCATTTGGTAATTGGGTCGGATTGTATGGAAGACTGATTTGAGCAGTGGATACCTAACGATTATCTGGTCAAATGCTGTTTTCCTGCAGCCACCCGATCACGCCAATACTGAAGCAGGTCCTGCATGGTTTGTTCAAATGAGATTTTAGGCTCCCATCCGGTGTGCTGCTTGAATTTCCGCGTATCAGGCACTTGCAAATCGGCATCCAATGGGCGCAGCCGGCAATCTTCGGTTTCAATGCAGATATTTTTTACCGTTGAAATGGAGACAAGATACCTCAGCATATCGCCGACGCTGCATGAATTCGAACCACCGATATTATAACATTCTCCGGGAACTGGATCGGTGGTAACCAGCAGGTAATAAGCCCTTACCGCATCACGTACATCCGACCAGGTTCGCATGGAGTCCAAGTTGCCGGCATGTACAACAGGAGCAATGGCACCATTTTCAATCATCGCGATCTGCTTGGCAAAAGACGATTCGGCAAATACGTCACCACGGCGCGGACCGGTATGCGTAAACATACGGGTTACGACAACCTTTTGGGCATATGCTTCGGCATGAAATCGTCCGATCATATCTGCACCTATTTTCGAAATGGCGTACGGTGAAGCCGGATGAAACGAACACTCCTCATTGATAGGCAATTTGTCGGAAGACACCCTTCCAAACACTTCGGAAGATGAACATACATGAATTACCGGATCGATATCTCTGTAATTGCGAATCACTTCCAATAATCGTTCTGTTCCGAGGATATTGGTATCCAGAGTTTGAATCGGAGAAGTAAAACTGGTTGTGGGATAGCTTTGTGCCGCCAAATGAAAAACATAATCGGGTCGACTTTGTTTAACCACACGCTGAAGAGAGATGTAATCTGTCAAGTCACCATCGATAAAATATAGCCGCTCTTTTTTATTAACCTGCTCCAGCAGGTGCTCGACGTTATCCAAGGGGCTGCGCCATCGGCACATACCGTATATTTCCCACTGGGTCTTTTCCAGCAGGTAGTCGGCCAAATGCGATCCGACCATACCGGTGATACCTGTTATCAGTGCCCTTTTTTTTATCTTTTGCATGCTATTGTTTGCTTTTCAAATACTATGTGTTGCACCATTATTTTTAGGTTTCAGTCGAATAATGAATGAGTGTGCTGCCTTGGTTCTCAAATCCAAAAGGCACATGCAAATAACCCGGTAAGGCATCCCTGATTTGGTTATGTTGTTCAGGCGGTGCAAAAAAAACCATGAATCCGGAAGCTCCCGCACCTAATAATTTTCCTCCCACCGCACCGTGCTCCATGGCGATATTGTATATCTTATTAATCATATCATTTGAAATGCGCGTACTAAGTTGGCGTTTTAACTGCCATGACTGGTCCAATAGCCGTCCAAATTCACAAATATCGGTATCGCTGTTTAATATGCCAATGGCTTCGTCCACCATTCCATGCATCTGTGTGAGCACTTTTTTTTTGTTGCCAATTTGTTGGATAATGTCCGCCGCAATTTCGGATGACAAGCGGCTGGTACCCGTGTAAAACATAAGCAAATGAGACTCCAGTTCCAATAGACGATCTCGCGATAGGGTCACCGGCTCGACCTGAATGGTTCCATTGGTCTTGAAATGGAACATGTTCAATCCACCATGGGCGGCTGCCATTTGGTCTTGGGAACCCACATTCTCTTTTAATTGGTCTTGTTCAAATTCAATGGCCATCAAGGCCAATTCGTGATCACTGATAATTTTACCCTGTAGCGCCAAGATGGCTTTGATTAAACCCACCGTAAAGGACGAGCTGGATCCCATACCTGCTCGAGCCGGCAGGTCGCCCTGATGGTGGATCTCTAAACACATGTCGCCATTGATACCTAAATAGCGCAACCCTTCTCGCACAGCCGGATGCAATATTTCTGAAATATTATCAACATTTTCTATATGAGACCAAACAATGCGATACTTGTGATTAAAAAATCGCGGCACAACCCGGCAGCTGATGTAGCAATATTTATCGATACTGGTCGACAATACCGACCCACCATTTTTTCGATACCACTTTGGATAGTCGGTTCCTCCACCAAAAAAAGATATTCGATAGGGTGTTTTGGAAATAATCATATTTTTTCGCCTGCTGTCATGTCTGCCTCGCCCATGTCTTGTTCAACTACTCTACGAAAGCGGGCCACCCGACCTTCAACGATGTCGGGATATCCATGATCTGAAAAATACTGCTGCGCCCGGCGGTAAGACTTGGGTGTACCGATATCAATAAAGCTTGAGGCGGTTTTGTATCCGGATAGCCCGCTGCCGATCAAGTCGGGTAGGGCCTCATACTCCATGGAGATGGGTCGACCTGCTGGAAGGCTTTCGACGATCTGCCGATGGAACAGATAGACACCTGCACTGACGTACCCCCCACCGGATCGGTTGTTTTTTTCATGGAATTGAATGATGTGGTCATTGGAATCAATCTTTACACTGCCGAATCGTGAAACATCTTCTTTGTAAACCAGTACAATGGATGCTTTAGATTGGGTTTGTCGGTGCCAGGCAATAAACAGGTTATAATCAATATCGCAGAAGGTGTCGCCATTGAGCACCAGCACCTCTTTGCTTTGCACCTGGGAAATACAATATCTTAATGCACCGGCTGTTCCCAAGGGTTCGCTTTCCCATGCGTAGGAAAGGTTTAAAGGCCGATACCGGTCGGTATAATACGCTTGAATTTGCGCTGCCCCGTAACCGAGACAAAGGAGTACATTTCGCCCACCTTGTTCAATCAACGCATCCAGCACATAATTTAGAAACGGCGTACCGTTGATAGGGGCCAATACCTTGGGGACATGGTTGACAGCCGGGCGCAATCGTTTACCCAAACCGCCGGCCAGAATGACGATGGTAAGATCAGCTAGGGATGTCATTCTTCTTATCTCTCGGTGTTGCGCTATCATTCACGGTAGACCAATCCGGATCAAAAAAATCATAGATCTCTTTGCGTACTGTGTTGGCAATTCTTTTGGCCAATTGATCAATTAGAAATGGGTTGACATTTTCAAGGGGCATGGAGGTCTGCAGCATTTGTCTTTTTATCCGGGACAAAGACATTCCCATTTTTCTAAAGTTTCGAATTGAAGCGATCTCAGCGATATCCGATTCGGAGTATCTCCGTTGTCCTCCAGTCGTTCGTGTGGGAGTGATGAACCCGTGAAACTCTTTTTCCCAATATCGTATTGTGGATTTGGGCAAGCCAAGCTGATCGCTCGCTTCTTGTATTGTCAGATCGCTAATTATCGCCATCTGCTCCATATAGCTCCGCCCCGTGGGTTACATCTTCAATTTTTATTTTCATTATGGGTGCCTGCAGCACATCTTCGTGCGAACCTGCCTATCTGCCTGGCTTAACTTTCACTTTAATTTTGCAAAACATATACCAATACCTGGATAAATTTTTATTTATTGTATTTACAGTTTGTTATATATTATTTGGGTGATATTTGGAGGAGAAGGTCAGAAAAATGACACTTAAAGTTTAAGCACCATGATCAATTTTGACGTTCGATTGGGGATGGCGAATAGTCGTTTTTATCAAAGGTCGGAAGCAGACATTGCTATAGGAGATGCGATACCAAAGGTTGTGCACTGTCTTATGGGCGACATATGGCATCGCCCTCAGGTAGGCCGCGATTTAAAAAAGCCTTCTTACGCCATAGACAGACTCTGGATGGTTTGGATGGCCCTGTCGCTGAAATTGCGGTTCAGTCGAACATGAACCGAGTACTCATCCAGCGGATGTGTGTCAACGCCTTGAACAACGCCGGTGACCACAATCTCTCTCTCTTTTCCGCCAATCAACAGCAAAAAGCTGATCCCGAGGGTCCTTCCGACGAGCCGTCGTACCGCATCCTTGTTCTTGGATTGAAAATAAAAAGAGAGCCCGATTTTTGAAATATCCCACAACTCGGCAGTAATGGGTCGCTTTAAAATGGCTTTGGCATCCGAAGAGAGCAACTGGACCTTGACCTTGGTCTGTAAGTTAATTCGCCGGTATGACCGCCGGTCAATGCCTTTACGGCGCAGCATATCAAACAGGGTCTGACCTGAATGGCACACTTTTTTCAAGTTACCTTCCAAAAAAGAGAGTGCCTCTTTAAGGTTCTCCAATGTCTCGCGTTTTAAATAGCTGACGCGAACGGCGGAAAGGCTTTTCACAGAGGCCGTGCAGACATTAATGGAAAAGAAGGTGTCCTGACCGAAAATATCGCCGCTGCCCAATCTCTGTATCAGGAGTTCTTTTTCTTTATCCCGGTAAACCATCTTCAGTGTGCCTTGATGCACCAAATAGAGCCGGTCGTTGGGCTGGCCCTGGGATAAGATGGTCTGCTCGCTTTTAAGGGTCTCTTCTTTAAGGGCGAAAAAGAAGCTGCCCGCCTCTTCAGGGCTAAGTCCTTGAAAAAAGGGCGCCCACATACGCTTGATGCTTGGGGTAATGGCTTTGCTTTTTTCGGCTTCGATAATTTCGTTAATTTCTACGATACGCGACAGCGCCATGCTATCGACTTCGTAGAGGCGGTCCCGGTAGGCTTCGGCATTGATAAAATCTTTATTTCTGGCGCATTGGGCGGCCAATTTAAACAACAGGTCCACAGCCTTGTCGTTTTCAGCATTATCGATGTATTTGTTGAGTATTTCGTGTTGTTTGGTATTTGAATCAGTCACCATTTTCCTCCCAAGCATCGTTGTCTTTGCCTGCCAACGATCCCATCGGACCCCCCTGGCCGAAAAGCACGATTCTGGTGTCTATCTGTTTGGCCCCTACGCAAGGTCCCCGGCTGATTTCAAGGTGTATCTATGTATTACGCCTTATCAACTATAAACCATTGTATTCATATTAATTTAATGAGTATCTGTCAATAGAGTTTGTCATTTTGATTTTTATAAGTTGAATGATCATCCAATTTTGAGGATCGATGGCCCTGAGGTCTTTTTTGACCTTTGATGGGTCGTTATGGACATCGTTGCCGGATCATCGGTAGGCAAATATACTTTAAAAGTGCTGCCGACCTTCTCTGCCGAGGTCACCTGAATGTAACCGCCATGTCTTTTCACAACGCTTACTGCGGCAGCCAATCCCAATCCCACCATGTTTGATTTTGGATCGCCAACGAAAAAGGGTGAAAAAATATTGGCTTGCGTTTTTTTGCTCATTCCCATTCCATTGTCCGAGACCGAAATAACCGAATAGTCGCAGGCCTGATTTACGACGCAGCGTTCCGCAGGCGCCTCTTCCAGAATCGAACGTGCGGTCACCTGAATTGACCCCCTGTCCGGCATCGCATGGGCTGCATTGGCTATCAATTGGTCCAGCACAAATCCCAGTTGACTGCGATCGGCCAAATGGGCCGGCAATTGATCCGAGACCTGCGCTGAAATCTCAAGGTGCTCGAATTGTCCTCGCGCCGCTTTAATCTGATGCCGGACCAGGGTCTTGAGGTTCGTCATCTTTTTTTGAGGGGGTCGCGCCCCGGAATAAAGTTCTAGATGCTGAACCGTCTGAAAACCCTGATTAATTATTCCCTTGATAATCTTTAATCTTCGGCGAACTTTTAGATTCTGATTCGGCAATTTTTGGATGGATTGCAAATGCGAGTTAATCCAATGCAGCAATTGATCCAGCACACGTGCCATGCTCTGGGCTACCACCGCAGGATGCCGGATGTGAGACGCCAGTTCCATACCTTTTTCAATTTTAGGTATATCGATTTCGATTTGGGTATTTTTAATGCGATCATAGATTTCCTGGACCAGTTGAACCATACGCAGATGCTTTGTTTCCATGCGTCGCTCAGCCATGTATCCAAATAGCGACTGGATCAACAATGCACCATTTTGAATCAGGCGATCCATGTTCATTAGTTGTTGCCGCATGGGATGGCCTTTATCAATGGTCATAGACAGTAAGGAAACGTTACCCCATATGCCCATTAATATATTATTAAAACAATTCGATATACCGCATATGAAATGCCGCAATGCATCCAAATCGCGGTCCGGTGAAGACCGTCTCTTTTTGCAACTCGGTTTTTCAACGCGCAGGCAAAAACTGGCTATCTCGCGTTTGGTCATTCGGTGACTGCGTCCCATGGGTACCCGAAAACAAACGCAATCATGGGTGGACGCCTCATTACTTTCAGTAAACGCAGCAGCATCAAACCTCGGGCCGCTATCACCCTGGAGGCCTTCCACGAAAACGGCCGTCATTTGAGGCAACCACTGTTGACCGTTTTCCAATTCGTTTAATTCGGATTGCAATTCCTGCGCATGCCACATATATATTACTCCCCGTATTTCGATGGTTATCATTTTGCTTTTTTAGCTATCATGTTTTGCAACTAGCATACCACCCTCCTGAAATTATTTAATTATTATTTATTTACTGATACTTATATCCTCTTCAGTTTTTCTTCCTTCATGCCCTTGAGTCAATCCCTTGACACTAAAATCACAACGCAGATCACATTATGGAGCTATCGATATTAACTTAAAAGCATAGAAATCAATTCGAATTAAAGGCTGCCCGGTCAGCATTAAGTCCCATTGCCAATGGGCTGATCGCTGATGAGACAAAAAGGCTTAACCCAACGGAATCCACATCATTGCCCATCGTAATCCTTGACATCGCCAACAGCAGTATGTCATAAATACTGTGAATAACAGCAATAATCGCCATGCCACCAAATTTAGCGCACGCCGGTTTAAACGCGTGATATTCAAAGAAACTGCCTAAACCGCCCTTTGGGCTGAATCGATATCGGATGATGCAGGATTTTCCGATCCTATTTGTAGATGACGATCTTCAAATCCTTGATGTGGTCTCTGCCTACCTGGCCCGTTACGGCTATACCGTGGATACCGAGAACAGCGGTTTGGCGGCCCTTGAGCGCATTGAGCAGAACGATTACGCGATCGTTTTCACTGATCTGATCATGCCCGAAATCAGCGGCCTTGATTTGCTTAAAGCCGCAAAAAAGGTCAACCCGGTCACCGAGGTTGTGATTGTCACGGGCTACGGTACCATCGAGTCAGCCATTGAAGCCCTTAAACTTGGCGGCTATGACTACCTTCAAAAGCCGATCAATTTTGAGCGTCTTCGAATCCTGATTGAAAGGATTATTGAAAAGAAAAAATTGCAGCTTGAAAATGTACTCATCAAGCGTCGACTTAAGGATCGTTTTAATTTTGACCAGTTGGTGGGTAAGAGCCCCAAGATGCAGCAGATCTATGAAATCATCGATCGCATCAGCACCAGCTGCCCCACCGTTCTGATTCAAGGAGAAAGCGGTACAGGTAAAGAATTGGTTGCCAATGTGATCCACCAGAATAGCGTCCGCCACAAACGCCCGTTTATTCCAATTAATTGTGGTGCCATTACCGAAGGTCTATTGGAGAGTGAGCTTTTCGGCCACGTCAAGGGTGCTTTTACCGGCGCAATAAAAGACAGCATGGGATTGTTCAAGGCCGCCCATGGCGGGACCATCTTCCTCGACGAAATTGCCGAGGTTCAACCGTCTTTACAGGTCAAGTTATTGCGGGCACTCCAAGAACGCAAAATCAGGGCTGTCGGCGATACCAAAGAGATGGAAATTGACGTTCGGGTCATTGCCGCCACTAACAAGAACCTTGTAGAAGCCATTCGAAACCAAACTTTTCGCAAAGACCTCTTCTATCGACTGGATGTGATCTCAATTAACATGCCGCCATTACGGGAGATCAAAGATGACATCCCGCATCTGGCCAAGCATTTTATAAAGAAATTTAGAGGCGAAAGTCCGCGTGAGGTGGACCACATTTCTCCTGGTGCCATGGACTTGCTCATGCGCTATGATTGGCCGGGCAATGTACGCCAACTGGAAAATGTCGTTGAACGCGCTTTTGCGCTCGGTGAAGGTGATACGATTCAAACTCGCGATCTGCCGCCCGAAATTAGGAATCTGGATCAAAGAATGGGCCGTGGCACCGGCAGCAGTCTCAATTTAAACGATAACGAAAAGCTGTTAATCACACGTGCTTTGCAACAAACCCATGGTAATAAATCGGAAGCCGCCGAATTGCTAGGTATTAATATTACAACGGTATACCGTAAGATGGAAAAATATCACATCTCTGATAAAATAGTGCAGGCGCAATAACCTGCCTGGTTGGATAAAAAGTTACTGTTTTTTAAGCGCCCATAAAGGAGAATCATTATGTCCGAAGGCCTTGATGTTATTATAGTTGATGACGATTCCAGTGTTTGTGAATTAATCGCCGCAATTGTTAAACGCTTCTACACCTGGGGAGACATCTATCCATTTTCCGATACGGACGAGGCTATAGATTTCTGTTTACAACGGGATATCGGTGTGGCCATCTTCGTCGTGGATGTGTTTTTGGGTGGCGTGAGCGGGTTTTACTTTCTGGACGCAGTCGAAGAAAAATTCCCCACTTCACATTCAGACGCCATTGTCATCACCGGCAATGCCAGTGACGACATTGTCAACATGTGTATTGCGTCGGATGTCAACCACCTCCTTGAAAAACCCATAAAACCATATGCCCTTCAGTTGGCCGTGAGAGCCATTGCTGAAAAATATCTCAAATTTGCCAAAAAGTTGTTCCAGGATCCGGATTTTGCTAAAAATGTATCCGATATTGAATAACCCATAAAACAAGCCATACAATGAACAACAATGCCAACGTATGAAAATGTAGAAGGAGAAAAACTCCGCCAGCTTTTTGAGCAATTGATCAATCAGCAGACATTGGTCAACGTGTCCCTGCCCGCTACCGATTTTGAAAGCCTTACTGTGCTTACGGGCACACGCGAGGATGGAGAAATCCTTTATTTTAAAATCGATCTGCCGGATGGCTTAATGGCGGCAATGAGCAAGTCGCCTCCTGAAATATTGAGTTTTGAGTTTACCGGAGAGGGCCAATTAACCCACCGATTTGACGCCAAACTCAAGGATATTTCAGAAAACAGTATCTGGCTGCGCTCCCCTGATACGATTCAGCGCTATCAGATGCGAGACAATTTTCGTATCAAAGTCATGCGGGAATCCTACGCCACCTTTGAAACCGAAAACGGTCAAGTGAAAATGGAAATAGACAATATCAGTGTGGGCGGTGTCTATTGCTATTGTTCTAATTTACATAAACCCTTAATGGAATCATATCCGATAATTAAAGACTTAAAGCTTCAAGTGACCGCCAAAACAGGCTGTTTTTTGATCCCCATCGAACAGGCGTTGGTTAAACGCATGGAGCCATGGATGCGGCCTAAACATTTTGGCGTGGCTTTTGAATTTGTTCAGATCAATCGGGAGACACGCAAACAGTTAATCCAAAATATATATGATCTGCAACGTGAGTTTTTACAGAATCGGCTCAAACTTGGCGAATAAATCTGTTCCTGCAAAAATTCTTTAATCAACCGGTTTTTGCACCCGGGGGATTATTTAGCGGTTACTCATCTATATATTCGCCACGGTTAAAACGAATAATCTCTTTATTGTAGTGCATCAAGGTCTCTTCAATGACTTCTTTGATCGCATGCCCGTGGGGTAATTCATGTACCAAAGGCGATACTGCGTTGGCCTGAGTTTTCATCTGATCCATAATCGGCTGCACCTGCCTCAAATTGGCGCTTGGATTTGCCAATACCCGTTGATATTTCTCTAATGTATCCAACAAGTCGTGTGCGGTCTTTTCAAGCCCACTGATTTTGTTAAATCCAAGCCCCGGCATGGGATGCTGAATTCCCTGTGCGGGTGGGGTCGTGGGCATCTTGCTCGCAAGTGCCTTTTCAGTGCTTTGCTTTAGAACCGTTGCAAAATCAACTTCCCCATTGCCGTTGGCTGATGGGTTTTGCGTGGTATTAGGATCTTTCAAGGGTTGCATTTTATCGACAGGATTGATCTTCATCTTATTTCCTCCAAAATGGCGAACGCCGCTAAAATTGACACCAGCTGTTACCTGTGACTATCTCTGCAAGCTACGGGCCAAGTTGTCCGTATATTTGGATAGGCTTTTTCTTAGGGCCGATTGCGAGATTGAATTGTGTATCTATTTGTAATTTTATTATATTTAATATATTGGGTCACACCCTAGCAAAAATTGAATCTTGTTTTTTATTGAGTCCCACCGCTTTCGTGCGCCACCCCGGTAACTTTTGCCGTCCTATGGAATTTCCTACCCACTGGATCATAGATCAATGAAGGCCCCCTCTTGGGCAAAAAACACATGTGTACGGCCCTCGTGCGGGGACTTGCAATAGATGTGTTTAAAATCTTCGAGCTGCGCATCTGTTCGCTGAACGTCGTGGTGAAACAGGGCTAAATGTTTAACCTGGTTACGATTGGCTATTTCAATAGCATGTTCGATGGGGGAATGCCCCCACCCTTTTTTGTTCGCATCATACTCTGCTCGTGTATATTGTGCGTCATAAATCAACAAATCAGCGCATTGGATAAAATCTTCAATGCGTCTATTTTGTTCCGCTGCGACCAATCCGCCTTCAGCAGCCATTTCCGGGTCATACCGGGAATCCTCCGGATCTAGTTCAAATAGATTGCTAAAAGGCTCTGTGTCGTAGACCGTACAGACCACTTTTTGGTCAAACTCGAAACGATATCCCATACAAAGCAAAGGATGATTGAGATATTGGGTGATCAGTTTTACGCCCTGCCCCAGATCATATTCGCCTTCTTTGAGATCGTGGTAGATGATGGTTGCTGAAAGCTCTTCATGACGAATGGGAAAGTATCGATAGGTCAGTTGTCCTCCAAGTACCTGTTCAAGTGTGGCGTCTTCATGGGTGACCGGTCCGTAGATATTCAATTTGTAATTGGATAGATAGAGAGGGGTAAAAAATGGAAAGCCCAAAATATGATCCCAGTGGGTGTGGGTGATAAACAGTTCAGCCGCCATCTGCTTTTTCCCATTCGGGTGGGCCACCATATCATTGCCAAGGGCACGAATGCCGGAGCCTGCATCAATGATAATCCTGCGATCAAGGGGCTCAATATGCAGTTCAATGCAGGCAGTATTACCGCCATAGTGCATTGTTTCGGGTCCTGGACAAGGTATTGAGCCCCTGACACCCCAGAATTTGATTCGCATGGATTTAGCCCTCTTCAATGACATGCAAAAATATTTTGGCCTTTTCCAACTCGGATCGAATTGCGGCCTCAAGTTGGTAAAGATCTTCGGCCGGCCTGCCCAAACGGCCCAATAATTTGTCGAACAGCGCCATATCAACCACACCTTTTTGCGTTGCTGCAATTCCCAGATGGTTGGCCAATTGATTGGCAAGGGCTACATAAAGCCACTGCCGGGTCACGGGTTCCGAAGGCCCGGGGATCTGATGGTGGCCACCGATGGCTTGCAGCAGCTCCGGACCGAATTTCCATTTGGCGCCTACCAAGCGCCCCACCTGGCAATGGTCCAGGCCCAAACGAAATTGCTCGGATTTAATAAAAGGTAATTCATCAGCATCAGAGGACAGAACGGCTTGGATATAAAGCTCAGGGCAGGAAACCATAATGGGTATTTTGCCCAAATCATGCATTAAGCCCGCTAAAAAATAGGACTCCTGCTCTGTGGCAGGCATGTTCTGCTTTTTGGCAATGGCTTTGGCCACAACGCCGACGCATAGAGAGTGTGCCCAGAATGCATCAATATCAATCTGTTTGGGTATTTTGCTGCCGTTCAAACCAGCCAGAATAGAGGTGCTTATGGCCATATTTTTTACGGTGTTCATCCCCAGCATGATAATGGCGCGGGTAAGCGAGGTGATCTTGCTGGCCAGGCCATAATAAGCTGAATTAATAAGTCTTAAAAGCTGTCCGGTCAGCACAGGGTCGTAGGAAATGACGCGATTCAAATCTGTGGGAGAGGCTTCAGTGCTGTTGCATATCTCCAGTACTTTGGTAACCGTCGTCGATAGACTTGGCATGTGGGTAATGAATCGATGAATGCTTTTTAAGCGTTTTTCGCTCGACATTGCTTATCCTGTCTTGCTTCCTGGTTCCGGATCACTTAAGTCGAATATAAATTCAGCCACAAAAACAATCCATTACCAGGAGCTTCGAATTCACATTACTAAATCGGCACTTGACGGTCCAACTTGATCTATTTTTCCCCTTAGAAATCGGTATATTTCCTTCCCTTCAATAAGCCAAAAATGAGGGTCCATTTTTGCATATTGCAAGAAACCTTTGCCAAATACTGTCCATATAATTATCGCATAAAAAATGCCTATTTTTAACATACCGTTTTTATTAATATTAAAAATTATATAGCTGGCATAATAATTGAATTAATACCATAGTACCATAAGAGTGATGTAATCCTATTATGTAAGGAGTCGCTATGATATCCCCTCTAAGTTCTGCTCTGTCCGCATTGTCCGCATACGGCAAGAAAATGGGCGTTACGGCCAATAACATCGCCAACGTGAATACCGATGAATTTAAAAAGAGTCGTACGACCATGCAAGAGGGGGCCAATGGCGGAGTTAAAGCCAACATTCAAGAGGTCGATACGCCGGGCTACCTAAAAGAGACGGTCAATGAAATTGGGGAAACAGTTGAAGTGGAGACTTCCAATGTGGATCTGGCTGAAGAGATCACGGAGATGATACCCACCAAAGCATCCTATAGCGCCAACCTTAAGAGCGCCCAAACTTATCATCAAATGATGGGATCGCTGCTGGATATATTCAGCTAGTCCCTCACCTTATCAAAAATAAAGGGCAATTCAGGTTGTTGATAGGTTTGAAAGGCCTGACACGATCTGCCGCGGCGGCATTGATAGCATACGGATACCGGCTTACGTGGGCGTCCTTTATATCCCGAGCACGTTATATAATAGGTTGGGGTGCGTTGGGTGTCGGCAGCTTTGGCCGCCCGTCTATGATGCTGGGTTGGCCGGTAGGATGATTTCATGGTACCAGGATCGTTTGGATAGACAGCCAGAGGTGTCGGCCTTTGATTGCCAGGGCCGGCACACCGTCATGATGCTATGCAGGTATCCGAAAATAGTCGCCCGACCTTGCTGGTCGTTAATATCAAGGAGTAAGGTAATCGTATCAACCATTTCAAGTGTTGATTTTTTCCCTTAACTTGCCTGAGCATTTAAAGGTGACAACCTTACGTTTTTCCAGAATCAGGTCGTTTCCGGTGGCAGGATTTCGGCCGCGTCTTTCGCGTTTGTTCTTCACACAAAATTTACCGAAGCCACTAATCAGAACATCTTCACCGTTTTGTAAGGTGTCTTTAATGATCTCGATGAGTCCTTCGATCACCTCGGTGCTTTTATTTTTCGGGAAAGGCAACTCTTCATGGATAAGATCGACGATCTGGGCTTTGGTCAGGGTCATAGCCAAACTACTCCTTCATGCAAAGTAAGATATTATCGCCAGTGTCTACAATATCTAATGCCATACCTTATTTTTGTCAAGAAAATAAGTGCGTTATATTAAAAATATCGGTTGTCGCGTTTTTTTTACTGATAATCGGCAAACACCCAAACATCAATATTTATGTATATATTTGTTATTATTATATTTAATTGTTACGCACGCCCCCCTTCGACTAAGGCGTAACAATAGCGCTACTACCATAAAAACCAAGGGGTTAACCGAAAAATTTCGGAACAATAAAAAAAAACTGCTTGTGTTGATGAAGTGGTTCGAGCACCAATCGAACTGCCACACCCGCATAGATGCCATGCATTCATAAGATGCGCTACGGGTCTCCATTTGTCCCACTTAGACCGTAATGGCGAGTCCGGCCAACCGCACCTGAAGCTGATCGCCTGTGATCTAACACCTTTTGTCAAACTTGGGCTTTCTGAACAAGCGCAAAAGTTTTTTCACAAACAAAAAGGGAGCTGCGCTAAAGTGCAACCCCCTTTGATTCAAATGGTCGGGACAGCAGGATTTGAACCTGCGACCCCAGCGTCCCGAACGCTGTGCTCTACCAGGCTGAGCCATGTCCCGTTAAAGCGCTTTTAGTATGTCAAGGACTGGGCATTGTCAATAGCTTTTGGGCGTCAAAGACCCTTATGCCAAAGGGTTATCAAGAATGATGGTCTGTTCGCGACCCGGTCCTACCGACACGATCTGAATTGGGGTGGAGGTCAACGCCTCAATGCGCTTGAGGTATTGTTTGGCATTTTCGGGCAGCGCATCGTAGTCACGCACGCTAGAAATGTCCTCTTGCCATCCAGACCATGTTTCATATATCGGTACGCACTGGGCAAGCATCTTGAGACTTGCTGGAAAATCTTCAATGGTTTCCATTCCGTATTGATACGCTGTACAGATCTTAAGCTCTTCCAGCCCGCCAAGCACATCGAGCTTGGTGATGGCCAACCCGGTGAGTCCATTGAGGCGAACGGAATTGTTAAGCAATACCGTATCCAGCCAACCGCAGCGCCGCTTGCGTCCGGTGGTGGCACCAAATTCAGCGCCCTTTTCTTGTATAAAATCGCCTGTTTGATCAAATAATTCGGATGAAAACGGCCCTGCGCCGACGCGCGTCGTATACGACTTAACAATCCCTACGACTGCATTAATATCTCTAGGTCCGACACCGGCGCCACAGCAGGCATTGCCGGACACCGTATTGGATGAGGTCACAAATGGATAGGTACCATGATCGATATCCAGGTGTGTGCCTTGCGCACCTTCAAACAAAACTTGTTGCTTCGACCGGATGGCACGGTTCAGCGCCACCGATACGTTGGCCACATAAGGTGCCAGACGCGCGGCGCACGATCGATACTCCTCCAGAATCGAGTCCAGCGCCATGGTTTCTTGTCCCAAAAAGCTTTTAAGATAGTGGTTCTTCTCCGGTAAGATTTTGGTCAATTTTTCCTGAAAATCTTTGTCATCGATCAAATCGACAAAGCGTATGCCACAACGTGTGGCCTTATCTTCATATGCCGGTCCGATACCGCGACCCGTGGTACCGATCTTGTCTTCACCCTTGAGTTGCTCACGGCCGGCGTCGATCGCTTTGTGGTAGGGCATGATCACCTGGGCACGCTCACTGATCATCAATTTGTCCGGGCTGCAGTCCACCCCTTTGCTGCTCAGATAATCAATTTCCTGAAGCAGCACCAATGGATCCACCACCAGGCCGTTGCCGATGCAACAAATTTTTCCCTGCAGAATTCCGGAAGGCACCAAATGGCTGATGATTTGTTCACCATCCACAACCATGGTATGGCCGGCATTGTTACCGCCCTGAAATCGAACCACGATATCCGCATTCTCAGACAACAGGTCAACAATTTTGCCCTTGCCTTCGTCTCCCCATTGGGTGCCAACAATCACGAGATTGGCCACATCGAACTCCTTGTGCTGCAATATTAATATAAGCGGCGCACTTCATTTGCAGGTTGCGCCCGGAAACGCTGCTTCTTGAAAGGCAGGGGGTTGGATTGGCGCACCCCTTTTATTCCCCGAGAAGATTAGCGTTTGCTGCGAAAAAAATTCTGCATCAATGCCTGGCATTCGGATCTGCATACACCGGCGATTACTTTGATCCGGTGGTTCAAGCGCTGATCACCGGCAAAATCGTATAAAGAGCCCGCTGCGCCCCATTTGGGGTCAGGGGCTCCAAAAACAACCTGCGCCATCCTTGCATGGATTATTGCCCCCATACACATGACGCAGGGTTCGACGGTAACATATAACGCAGTCGCTAACAATCGGTAATTTTTAACCCGCTGCGCCGCCCGGCGTAGCGTTATTATCTCAGCGTGGGCGCTGGGATCGTTTTGTCGGATGGTTTCATTGTGTCCCTGAGCGATCACCTCCCCCTGGCCATCAATCAGCACTGCGCCAACCGGCACCTCATCGATGGCTTGTGCTTTTACTGCCTCGGCCAAGGCCATTTCCATATAGTGTTCGTGGGTGTGGTGCATGTCAGGATGATTTCAATCTTATGGATGCTCTATCTGTTCGAACGCCCCTTGACAACCCGATCACTATAGCTTATGAAGCATCCCACTTTCAAATCGTTTTATTCCGCGCCCGTAGCTCAGCTGGATAGAGTGCCGGACTACGAATCCGTAGGTCGCAGGTTCGAATCCTGCCGGGCGCGCCATCTTCCAAAGGGGTAGCAGCACCAAGCTGTACCCCTTTTTTTACCGAGCTATAACCCATACAAAACTTTGTTGCGTTTGCGTCGGTCACTGGGCCAACCCACCTGTCGCACACGCAATGAAGTCAAGGCAACCGTAAGATGCGCTTTCGAAAAAGCGATTTAAATGCATTATTTGATGTTAGGTTTTTTGGAAAAGCGTGCATTCGTTAGAACGACGCCATTGGATCCACTTCGGTTCACCGACCCGCGTACATCTTAATGAGTTCCCACCATAACCAGAATAGCCCTAAACAGGCCGTCAGTCCAACAAGCCCTACGGCGATTTTCCATTTGGGGATGTGCCGATCCGGGTCCAGATCCTTGAACAGGTAATCGGTCTGCAGGGACCAGCGCCGCTGTATCCCCACCAACCCGATGCATAGCAGCAGCAAGCCGCCGGCAAGGGTTTTTAATCCATGCCATGAGACATGGGTCTCCAATGTGGCTACTTTCGGATGGGTCGGTAAGTAGTGCACTTGGACCTTGCGCCCCTTGGGATAGGTGGTTAACAGCGTTTTGATCTCTTTTAGCTTTTTGGCTTGCCCGCCAAAAGCGATGCGTTTACTCTCATACGCTTTGCCATCCACGCGATAGTGGTAAACTAAATGGAGTTGAAACTTCAATGCACCTTCACGCATGAAACCCCGTTTAAGCTCAGAATGTGCAATCATACCCTCAGTGACCGGCCAAGCGCCGCAAGTGAGCATACGATAGGTGTTCAATACTGCGACAACAAAAATTAAAGCGCCGATAACGGCCATAAAAGCCCATATCCACTGAGCCACGCTTTTTATGCGTGGTTTTAGCAGTTCAGTCGCGAGTTGTTCTTGATGTGTGAGAAGCGTTTCAGCCATCCTGAACTCCTTTAATCTTTATTTTTTCTCGGCAAAGTCTCAAAAAACACTACCACAGTACTTTCGCACGAGGTAAAGCGCGATATCGAAACAAGCATTCGATCCGTCGGCGGTGAAGATATCTCCGGACTCTGTTATCATCCGTTCCGGCTTATGCATGACTTTTGGATAACGCATGCGAAAATACGCTGAAACGCCCCCGTGGGTAGTGGCAATCTTGCCATCCAAAAGACCTGTTTCGGCCAGCACGAATGTGCCGGTGCAGCTAGCTGCCACATGCGCGCCACAGCGATACATTTTTATTATCCAGGGAATGACATCCTTTTCCCGTGCCATTGTATCCTCAATGTTATGGATGGAAGGGATATGGTAACCCGTTTCAATGCATGCTCCTTTGCTCAATCATTTTATCATGGTGAGGTGAGGTATCTGGAATAACAAACATTTTGCATTTTCTCAACTCTGGGAGAAGTTTAGAAACTGCCATCAAGCAGCTTGAAAATGATTTTTCCCCGGCCATCACCCCCAATTGACAACCCGCAATTGAAATGCCAAAAAGGCCCATGACGCCGCAAATGGAATCCTCGCATCAAATCTACATGGAAAGCGCCCAAAATATGGCGCAAGTGGATGACCAGAGCATCGACCTGGTGGTGACATCCCCCCCCTACCCCATGATCCAGATGTGGGACGATCAGTTTACGCGCGCCGATCCCGATATCGGCAAGGCCCTCGCCCGGAACGATGTCAACAACGCTTTTGAGCGAATGCACGCCTGTCTGGATTGTATCTGGAAAGAGGTCACACGCACCCTGAAACCGGGTGGAATTGCATGTATCAATATTGGGGATGCCACCCGCTCGTTTGACCACCATTTCCAGCTGTTTGCTAATCACGCCCGAATTATCAAGGCATTTAATACGTTGGGTTATTCCCAACTGCCGGCCATCATCTGGCGCAAACCCACAAACGCTCCCAACAAGTTTATGGGATCCGGCATGTACCCGCCGGGGGCATATGTCACTTTGGAGCATGAATATATACTCATATTTCGCAATGGCGCTAAACGCGAGTTCAACGATGAGGCTCAAAAACAACGGCGACACCAAAGCGCCTATTTTTGGGAAGAACGCAATGCTTGGTTTTCCGATGTGTGGATGGATTTGCTAGGTGCACCCCAGAATTTAAAGCAAAAGGGGGGACGCGGCCGCAGTGGGGCCTTCCCCTTGGAGCTTCCATATCGGCTGATCAACATGTTTTCCATCAGAGGTGATCGCGTTTTGGATCCATTTTTGGGTACCGGCACAACCCTGCAGGCAGCCATGTGCACCGGTCGAAACGCAGTCGGCTATGAACAGGATCCTGACTTTCATCCCTTGATTTTGGAAAATTTCGCTCTAGTGCCGGATATTGCCAATGGTCTGGTGCAAAACCGCCTAAAGGCCCACCGCAACTTTATTCAATACCGCGTCAAAACCAAAGGAGATATCAAACACCAAAATCGCCACTACGGTTTTGCCGTGATGACCCGCCAGGAAGAGGACTTGCAGCTTTATTTGATTCAAAACATCCACTACCTGTCCGGTCATCGTTTCAAGGTGGTCTATGGCGACCCAGGCAACCGGGCGCCATCCCCCACAAAAGAAAGCGAAAAAATACACGGAAACAACTTTCATCCCACCACCAAAGGCCGTCAGATGAAAATATTCTAGATCAGATACACCATCCTATTTTTTATCATCGAAGAGGCCGCGAATTTTCGTGGAGAGCTGACGGAGGTTAAATGGTTTTTGTAAAAAATCGCTGGCGCCCGTTTTAAGCAAGTCTCGCGTTTGCTCACCGACGTAATGGCCGCTGGCAAACAGCACTTTGATATCCTGATTTAAGGAGCGGATTTGATTGAATACTTCTTCGCCGCCCATATCAGGCATCACAAGGTCCAGAACCACCAGATCGATGGTATCTTTTAGCTGGGAATAGATTTCGATCGCCTCTTTCCCATTGTTGGCTGTCAACACCGTATATCCCAAACCTTGAAGCATGAGTTCGCCGACATCGATGATATACGCCTCGTCATCGACCAACAATACGGTTTCAGAACCGATTTCAACGATATCCGAGGAATCGACTTCGATCTCCGGCTCGTCATCGCTGGCCGGCAGATAGACGCAGAAAGTACTGCCTTTGCCCAAACAGCTCTCAACGGTAATAATGCCGCTGTGATTCTTAATGATACCAAAAGCAGAGGCCAAACCCAAACCGGTTCCCCGGCCAGGCTCGTGGGTGGTGAAAAAGGGTTCAAAAATTCGCTGCTGGATACTCTCATCCATTCCCACACCGGTATCTTTTACCGTGATTTTAACATAGCGGCCGGCTTGAACTTCGTGGGGTTTAACAAAAAATGATTCCAGATGGACATTCTCGGATTTAAGCGTCAACTCGCCGACCCCACCCATCGCTTGCCAGGCGTTGAGAAACAAATTGACCAAAACTTGCTCGATTTGATTGCTGTCAGCCAATACCGTCCATAAATCGTCTTCATATCGGCCTGTGATGGTAACACTTTTGCGGGTGCGGCCAAACATTTCAACCGAACTTTCAAGCAGTTGATTCAGATCCATGGGTTTGACCACATATTTCCCGCCGCGTGCAAAACCCAACAATTGTTTGGTCAGGCGCGAGCCACTCTCGACGCACTCTTCGATACTTCTAAGCTTGTCATCCAAAGTGGGGTCGTTCTCGGCCTCCAGGTACATCAAGGAGACATTGCCTTGGATACCCATAAGCAAGTTATTGAAATCATGGGCAATGCCTCCGGCTAATGTACCAATGGATTCCATGCGTTGGGCCTCTTGGAATCGACGCTCAAGCTTTTTGTCACGCGTAATATCGCGGGCGAAATTCAAAGTGGCGGGTTTGCCTTTCCACTTTAAGTTGACCGTATTGAGCTCCACCCAGACCACTTCATTTTCCTTGCTTATCAGACGAAGCACCAATGCTTTGGGTTCTTCTTCCCGCCCGATTAAGCGCTGTTGCAATCGCTTCGTGTTGGTGTTGCGGTCGTCAGGGTGCAGGTAGGCGTCCAGTGGTTTGCTTTCAGTTAACAGTCCGATTTTTCGAGCCATCTGTTTTCCGCGCTCGTTATAAAATCGAAAGTTGCCATCCTGATAGATAAAGATGGCCTCTTTGGCATTTTCAACCAATAGTCTGTATTTTTCCTCGGACTCAATTAAAGAGGCTTGACTCTTTTTCAACTCCGTAATATCGCGCCAGTGCTCGACGATACGAACGACCCGACCATCCATATCCCTGATGGGATAGGCTCGGATATCCATCCAAACCTTTTGTTTTTCTAGATATTTTTCAAGACTGGCCGGCTGGCCGGTTTTCAAGATGCGATGGGCCACACAATTTTTGCATGGCCCCTTTTCATCGACCAACTCATAGCAATGTTTTCTTATGATCTCAGATTCAGGCTTATCAAAAAAACGATAGCCGGCTTTGTTGAATCGAATAATGCGAAGCTGGGTGTCTTGCACACCGATAATATCCGGAATCGCATCAAGCATGGCCTCGATTAAAAGTGAAGCTTCCCTAAATTGGTCCTCAAATCCGCGCCGTTCACGTTCGGCTAATCGTCTGTCCCGATTTTCTTTGACCAGTTTCTCATTGATGGCCATTAATTCTGCGGTGCGGCTGGCCACCAGAGACTCAAAATGTTCCCGATAACGGTTCAACTCGATTTCGAGCCGCTTATGCTTCACATCAATGGCCCGAAGCTGCTCCTCAGCTTCTTTGCGGCGCATACGCTCCTTGGCCAACTGATTATCCAGCAATTCTCTGTCAAAGGTTGTAGTATTATTCAGGGGTTGTGATTTCATAGACCCACAAGACGTTAGGATAAGCGGGGAGCAATTTGTTGTGCACACCCGGCAGTGAAATGTGCATACAAAATGGTCTCACCCTCATGATAAATCAAAACAAATGGACATTGGTTCCTTTTTATAAAGAATATTTATCATAAGCACAACTCTCAACTTTTCCAAATATGGGATTCATTGTTCGATTGAAGATTAAAATAGTGTATTTTATATATTTACAATATGTTGTATTTTGTTTGCCAACCGGCCTCCAATAAAGATCTTAGGGTGTCAGCATGTTGGCAGCCGCACCATCTATTTTAAGTCCGAATTACCCATCCGCAGGCGTATTTAAAATATTGTCGCTTGCCCGCCTTAAGTTTAAATCAAACTCGTCGATATAACAGTATATATCCTGTGCCCTGGAGGCGCAGCGAAATCCGTCACAAGCGGCATAAACGTCAAGGTAAACCATTTGGCATCGGGTAGATTTCACAACATGAGCGACATCGATCAAAACGACATACCAAAAGCGGAAAGTGATGCAGGGGACGAAGACTTAGAAAACCTGAGTCAAACCGAAAAAGCCGCCTTTGAAAAAATCATATCCGAAATAAATTCAGCGGAAACAAAATCTGATGCATTGCCCAACCCAGGAACCTCAATGGATGTTCCCGTTGCGCCGGAGCCCGCCAAGGAACAGGCTTCCAGCGATGCCGACATTGATAACATTGACAGTGAAGCTGGAACCGATGATGACAATCTGTCCGATGATCAACAAGCCGCTCTGGATCAAATGATGGCTGAAATTGAAGGCAGTGGCTCGGAGGATCCGGCGCCTGCGGCACAAGAGGTGCCCGATGCAGAAGAAAAAAAGAGCGCACCCGAGGATGAATTAGACCCTGACCAGCAGGCCGCCCTGGATCAAATCATGGCCGAGATCAAAGGCGGTGGCTCGGAGGATCCGCCATCCGGGGCAGGCCCTTCCGCGGATACGCAAAATTCAGATGCAGGAGCTGAACCACAGGCTGAACCACTGAAACCGGTGCCCCCACCGTCGCCGGACCCGCTTGATAAAAAGCAAGCGCCGGATGGTTTATCGATGGATGAGTTTGATGATCAACTCAACTCACTCTTATCAAATGTTAACGATGGCGAGTTGGCGCCTGAAATAACAGCATCCGACCCCTCCCCCAAGACGCCATCTCCCCCGGTCGTTGAAAAATCTCTGAAAGACATTAATTCAGCCCTAAAAAATATTGTCAATGAAGCGCAAGATGAAGCGGACGAAACCGTTGATCCTGAAGACGATGCCAGCAATGCGCCTTTAGCCGAATCCGCATTTGTTGAACTTCAAGAGATCGAGACGGACAAAGACACAAAGACAACTTCAACCAAATTGATTGCTTCCGGCCGATTGAAAAAGATACTGGTTGTTACAGCCATCAGCTGTACATGTTTGCTTTTGGCTGTGACCGGTTATTTGGGTTACGGTCACTTTTTCAAATCCGACCGTTCCAATCCCAATGCGCCCTCTTCTGCAACCACAACCGTACCTGTAATTCCAATGGATTCGCAAAAAATCCCTGAATCAACGCAAACGGTTGCCCAAACGGAACCCATTCCACAAGCCACCACCCCATCAGTTGCCCCCACAGCGAAACCCCGCCTATTTGGGGATCTGCGCGCCGATATTGCTACCGCCAGACAAAAACTTGAAGCGCGAAAGACGGAAATACTCGATCTAAAACGCTATTATCAAAATGGCATCCAAGAAGAGCGGGCTTGGCTCCGATCGAAACAAAGGACAAAACTTCCCACTTTCAAAGCCGCCCTCAAAAACCACAAGACCGAGCTGGGACTGCAATCCATTCAACGCCGCATGATTTATAACAGCAAATTAGAAGCGCCTCTACTGCAATTGGAATCCTATTCAGAACAACTGCTTTATCTGGAGCGGCGGGTTCAACTCTATGAGCTGTTAAGCGACGCCATCAGTGGCCTCACCTTTACAGAGATTAAACGTGAGGGTGCCGAATTAATACAAAATATTTTCAGGGAGAGCGACCAGCTGTCCATTGAAAAAATTGAAGTGGCGGCACCAAGTTTAGAATCCATCTGGAAAGGGCTTCAAGACCGTACAGTAAAAGCCACCTCGCCCGCTACTTCAGGGACGCTATTGAGCGCCTCCGACCTTCAGATCAGCAAATCCATCTGTGACGGTAGATATGAGCGCAAATACTTGCTCACAACACTCACACCGCAAACAGCGGAATGTTTGGCCAAGTGGCCGGGCATGGACCTGTATTTAAATGAATTGACTCATTTGCCACCTGAGGCAGCCAAACAAATATCCCAATGGTCCGGCGAATGGCTTAGCCTGAACGGCATTAAATCCTTATCCGCCGATTCCGCCAAATATCTGTCCCAATGGACCGGCAAGCGACTGTCCCTAAACGGCGTCACTGTTCTTTCGCCGGAGGCCACCGCATATTTGGCGAAATGGCAAGGCGAACAATTGGAGATGATAGGCCTAACCTCCATCGGCCGTTGGGAAAATTATGTCACGCAGTTATTTTTATCGGAGAGCTTACGACGTAAATTGCATATTCAATGATCGCATACAAAGTGAATACCATGCTGAAAGATTTGTATAGAATAAACATATCAACCCACATCCCCTGGGCATGGGTGCTCTGGGTGCTTGGAATCACCCTTATTTTGGCGCCTGCAACCGGTGGTGGAGTTTTTGCCAACCCCAAAGCGACCCAGCTTCAACAAAAAATGGCGGACATCAGCCTTCTTAAACAACAGCTAAAAGAACACAGCCAAAAAGCTGAATCGGTGCTCAACGCCCTTCTAACTCAAAGAAATGAGCTGGTCTCTGAAATCCGGATTTTGGTTAAATCTTTAAATATAAAAACCTTTGAGCAAGCCAAACAACATTTGCGCATCCGATATAATATGCAGTTGCTGCGTACCTTGATGGCCTATGTGGATATGTTTGACTCTAAAATTAGTTTTTATCAGACCGGCTGCGACAAACTGGCCTATCTCCATCAACTCACGGCAGACGACATCAAAATGGTGACGGCCATGAACGATTTTCAGATCGACGCGCTGACCACCCAGATTTCCCTGGTGATTAACAAATACCTTCCCGAAGCGCACGCGATTCAAATAGATCCCAAACGCATGCAACCCGTCTCTTCTGAGAAGGTATGGGACGCCGTTGTTAATCAACGTTATTAGGATACGAACCACTTCTAAGGTATTTTTGGCATCAACCCCCACTTAATCACCACGTTTTGTGTATCCGGATAGTAATCAAGGCAAAGCACACCTGCGTTTTGCAGACGGAAAACAGGCGGGGTTTCATTTCCGGTTATCAAATAGGCGACCAAACGTTCTAAAAACGGCAAATGGCTCACAACCATGCGATCCTCGGCCATATCAATACCGGTGGCGTAGCCGGCCACATCATCTAACGGATTAATACCTGCAATGTCCTGCAACCCGTTTTTTGGCTTCAGATACTCACCAAAGATCTGAGCCGTCTGAGCGGCACGCAGTTTGCCACTGTGCTGAATCAGGCTGATGGACACCTGGTAGCCGGCAGCGACCTGTGCAATGCGTTGCACCTCCTGTCGGCCTTGTGGTGACAGGCCTTTCTGAGGGTCCAGCTTTTTCGATAGACTCATTCCATGTTGAACCACGTAAAACGCCATGACGAATCCTCACTGTTGTTGATTATATATCCGTGATTAGATAACCCATCGCTGCTGTGGGAGCGGTGTCACACCGCTACGGTCCGGCCCTATTCGGGATTGAATCGCAGCGATCGGATAGATAAATTTACCATGGCCAGCCAAATCACTGCAATATCGGATTCGTCCTTACCGGGTTTCTGATTTCACCTTGCTTCAAACTGCAAATGTCCTTATATTTAGCGCTCTAAATTTAAATCTCGATGAGCACGGAAAGGAACAAACCATGGCTTCACCTGCTAATGTGACCAAAGGATACATAAAAACCGAGAATATGCTCCTATTTCTATTGGTGGCCGTCGCTGTTGGGTTTTTAGGTGGCGTCGTGTTCAGTGCCTACCGATCAGCGCCTGTCCCCGGTGTTGCCCAGAATATGCCGCAGAATACCTCGGGCGCTGAGGCGCCCATGACCGCGCAACAGAAACAGACCCTGGCCGCCTTGGTCCAGGCCACCCAAGCGACGCCGGACAACGTCAATGTATGGACCCAACTGGGCCATTTTTACTTCGACGTGGGTCTTTCCGACAAAGCCATTCAAGCCTATGAGAAATCTCTGGCACTGGATGGCAGCCGGCCGGATGTGTGGACGGACCTTGGGGTGATGTATCGTCGCAGCGGTAATGCAGACAAGGCAATTGCCTCTTTTGACCGAGCCATTTCATTGAACCGGAAGCACGAAATTGCCAGGTTCAATAAGGGGGTGGTTCTGATGCATGATAAAAATGATCCCAAAGGTGCTTTGGAAACATGGGAACGACTTCTCGAAATCAACCCGCAGGCCAAAACCCCGAGTGGCGATCCACTCAAAACCATGGTAGAACAACTCAAGAAAAATTCACCTTCATAATTTCTGCAAAGCGAGACATCTGTTATGCGTGGTATTCAAGTGCATCGGCGAGAAGTGATTCGCCATGGTCGCGTGTTTGATTTGACTGTAGAAAATGTAACCTATCCCAACGGCATCAACAATGATATGGAGATTATTCGCCATCCCGGAGCATCGGCAATCGTTCCGTTGACAGAGGATAACAAGGTGTTGATGCTCAAACAATATCGTCACGCCGTGGGCAAAATGATCTGGGAAATTCCGGCGGGAACCTTTGAGGATGTTGAAAAACCCCTGCCATGCGCCAATCGCGAGTTGATCGAAGAGACCGGTTTCAAGGCCGACACCTGGGATGCATTGGGCGCCGTTATACCGGTACCCGGTTATTCAGATGAGAGAATCCACCTTTTTTTAGCCAGAGATCTCACACCGGCCAAACAGAATTTGGATGCCGATGAGTTTCTTGAAGTTCAGCCGATCCCCCTGAGCCAGGTGGCCGTCATGATCACCAGTGGCGAGATCGAAGACGCCAAAACCATCGCCGGCATTTTTCGGACACTCCATAAGCTGCGCACCGAGGATACCGTGTAAGGCGCCATGATATCTTGCATCGTATGCTAAACCCCATCGCTGCAAAAAGGGATGGCAAACGGCTTAGATAGCCTGATGCACGTCGAGTAACCTCAAGTATTCGGAACCGGTCCCTTGCAGTGGGGCAAACTGATGCGCAGTCTTATTCTGCTCAGTTTTTGGAGATCCGCTCCTTCCAGAGCGCCATCATCTCTTCCTTGGAAAAATCGTAGTTGGTATTGCAGTGGTGGCATCGAATCTGAATGGGAAAAGGGCCGTTGGTGACCATATCTTCCAGTTCTTCCACTTTGAGCAGCAGCAGCATGGCCGCAATACTTCTGGGGTTGCAATGGCACATGAATTCAACTCCCCGATGATGCAACAACCGGGGTTGGAAACCACCAAAGGTGGGCTCGAGCCAAGTATCGGGAAAACCGTCCTGGTTTACCGCATCACCCAAGGAAGCGATTGTGCTGACTTTGGCTTCCAAAGCATCGAGAATTTTATCTTGAGCGCCGGGCATGGCTTGCAGCAGCAGCCCGCCGGCACCGGTAACCTCACCCGCCTTATCGAATACAATGCTCAGTGCGACAGCGGTATGTACCTGCTCGGATTTAAGGTAGAAAAGCGCCAGATCTTTTGCCAGACGACCATGTTCCATCATTATTTTACCGGTAAACGGTTGCTTTGCATCCTCCAGGTATTTGGTCACCGACAGGAAACCGGCGCCGAAAAAGGGCGACAGGTCAAAACTTTCCAAAGGCTTATCAACGGGTATGGGCACTTGGCGCAAATAGCCGCGCACTTCTCCGAACGCATTGGCGTCCACACACAACCCTTTGATGGGGCCGGAACACTCGACTTTGATGTTTAACCGGTCGTTGCCCTTAAGCCCGGCGCACATCAGTGCGCCGCTCAAATAAGCATGTCCCAGGACCAATGTCTCCAGAACACCCAATTCATGGTTCCAGCGCATCTCATTGACCATACGGGTCCCGTTGACCACCACGCCTCGTACGCTGTCTTCGGCCAACAAAAAGGTATCCAGACGGTCGTTGCGGCTGGCCTGTAACTGCGCTTTAAGTGTCTCACCGAACAATTTTCTCTTTTTCATGGGTCCACCTGGACCATCCGACGTGAAAATATCACCAATCGATCCCCCGGATGGATGGGTGCATTCAAATCAAGGCGATTCCAGATCAGAACCGCCTGCAAGGGCACATCGAACTTATCGGCGATGGTCGAAAGGGAGTCACCGTTGCGAACCACATAAATGCGTTGCTGGCGCAGTTGACTGTATCGAGAGACCAGGTCATCCAAATGCGATTTAAAACCTGAAGCGCTGCCTTGGGGTAGATTGATCTGGCTGCGTCCCGGTTGAATGTAATGACCGCGGATATGCGGATTGAGGTCTTTGATCACTTTAAACCGGGTGCTTGCCGCACGGGCCACGAGCCGAATGGGCACTTCTTTGAAACAGTCCAAGTCCACTGTGTCGTATACCAACGGTTGATAAAGGGCCTCCTTGGGCAGCGTAAACCCGTAAGTCTCCGGATTGCTCAAGATGAGCTTGATGGTCATCACCCGGAAGATGAATCGCTGGGTCTCTATGGACAAGTACAGTTTGTAATAGTCTTGGGTCTCCTGTTCTAAAATTTCGGCGCTTAACCCCTCTTCTCCCATATTGTAGGCCGCCAAAGCCAGTGTCCATGAAGAAAATTTTTCATGGAGTGCCTGCAGGTAGCGCAGTGCCGCAGGCGTGGATAAAAACAAGTTGCGCCGCTCATCAACAAACTCATTCACCATAAGCCCATAGGTGCGCGCCGTCTCAGGCATCAACTGCCAGAACCCCACCGCTCCTCTGGAAGATCCCGCGTGGGGACGCAGTGCGCTTTCAGCCACGGCTAAATACTTTAAATCATCGGGCATCTGCTGTGCGTGCAACTCCCTTGCGATAAAGGGCAGATAGCGGGGTGCTCGCTTTAACCACAGCAACACCTGGGGCCGGTCCCACAACGTGAGCAGCATCTCCTTTTCAAAGCGTTCACGTACATCTTGGGAGCGAATCGGCACCGCTTCGCCGCACAGGCTCAGATTTACGGGCATTTTGATTTTGTCTGCCAACTGGCCATCAGCCGCCCAAGCAGGCAATGTCGATAGAATAAGGATGAGTCCCAGCATCCATTCCAAGCCGCTGCTTCCCGTCCTTTGTTTCATATAGCGATTTATCATGGATGGGGCACCTTTTTAATTTGTTCAATCCGTATCATTTCCTTGCCGATCTATCCACAGGTAATTATCGATCCCATCCGCATTAAAAACTTGACACCCCGCCCTGCCATTGAGGACCCTGATCAAAAAAGCGATTCACCACTTCGCAATATTGCTGTGGATTTCGGGTCTTGTTGATTTTTTTACGCAGCTTGCGGCCCTCTTTGAAGGCTTTGGCAAAATAACCCCACAGTCCTTTCATGCGGTTGATCAGATGGGACGGGCCACAAAGTATACGACCATAGCGCGCATAAAGCTGATCATGAAACTCCTGAAATTTACGAGCGCGCTCCGGAAACGGTTGTGCATCTGCTTTGATGCGCCCAGGCAAGAAGGGATCGGAAATGGCCCCACGTCCAATCATCCAGCCATCAGCTCCAGGAAAACGCTTTTGCAGCATATCAAAATCCTGGGCCGATGTGATATCGCCATTGTAAATCACCGGGTGGCGGCTCGATGCGAGGCAACGCCCAAAGGCGTCCAAATCAGTATGTCCTGTGTACATTTGCTCACCGGTACGTGGATGGATGATCAGTCCTTTGAGGGGAAATCGGTTGAAAATGGGCACTAGGGCATCAATTTCATAACAATTTTGGCGCCCCAAGCGCAGTTTAATGCTCAACTGATTGGGGATGACAGCCAGGACCCTTTCTAAAAAAGCTTCAACGGTGTCCGGATGAGGAAGCAGGCCCGACCCGCGTCCTTTTCTGGCCACCATGGGATAGGGGCATCCAAGATTCCAATTGATGGTGGCGTAACCCAAATCCACCAGCGCCGTGGCTAAAAGCAAAAAATTACCGGCTGACTTGCTCATGATCTGGGGCACAATGGGCATCCTCAGGTTGTTTTCCGGAAGCACCTCTTTGAGATGCGCCGGTTTGATACGCGGCCCCTTGGTGGTGCTCAAAAAAGGCGCAAGCGCCCAATCAATGCCGGAAAAATGCTCGGCAAAAGTGGTGCGAAAAACAGCATCGGTGACCCCGCGAAGGGGGGCAAGAACGATATTTGGCCCCATGACTACAACCTTAATAAAGAATTTTCAGCACGTACACAATTTTTTATGATATAATTTGTACACCAACTGCGGTCAAGCCTTTGATGGTCCCGTTGGATACGATAGGAGTACGTTACCTCTTCCCTCACCTTTGCGTTTCGATCTGTACGCGTCGCCCGGCATTTGCTGAACACCACGCCCCTACCTTTATGAAAGGAGCCGGTCATGTATAAGACCATCATCAACGCTTTGGATGGGTCGGAGCGAAGTTTGAAAGCCTTAAAACATGCGTGCAGCTTAGCGACCCAATATGCTGCCAAATTGATTGTTGTGCACGCCTATCCCCACACTTCCGACCTGCATGACTTTTCGGACTACCATAAATTGCTGGCCACGCGAAAAAATGTGGGCGAACAGGTGTTGGCTTTGTCCGATCAGATTATCGGAAAAGCCGATTTCGAGGTTGAAAAGGAGCTTTTGGAAGGCCCCGCGGCCGCTGCTATTTTGACGGTGGCAGATACCCGTGGCGCGGATCTCATTGTCATGGGAACCCGGGGGATGGGTGCCCTCAAAGGCGTATTATTTGGTAGCGTCGCCACTAAAGTATCCCATCAAGCCAATTGCCCCGTATTGGTAATTCGTTAAGAGAGCCCCCTGGAATTAAATACCACATATGGTGTTATTTCCCCAGTCCGTATACCACTAATGGTATCAGGACCAAACCATAAGAAGGCTTTGAATACCGAACTTGCCATCATATTGAACATTTGATACGTTTCCTTTCTTCATTATGAATTCGACAGCTGTTGGCCCTGCCGATCTTTCGCCCTTGCTTGCCATCTGCCAACGTGATGGATACAATCGAACAATGGGAGGGAGCCCATCGTGAACAAAAACTTTTTACATATCGATGATTGGTCGTCCGATGAGATCTTGACCACTTTGGATCTGGCACTCGAAGTCAAAACCAAACTGAAAAAACGCGAAGATTATAAACCGTTTAAAGATCATTCCCTGGCCATGGTTTTTGCCAAGCCCTCGGCACGCACACGGGTTTCTTTTGAAACCGGCTTCTTCCGTTTGGGCGGCCACGCTCTTTTTCTGGGCCCTTCCGATATCGATCTGGGCAAACGAGAACCAGCCAAAGATGTCGCCCGCGTGCTCAGCGGATACAACGATATGATCATGGCCCGCTTGTTCGATCATGCCCATCTATTGGAATTGGCCGATTACGCCACCGTACCGGTGATCAACGGGCTGACCGATTACAACCACCCCTGCCAGATCATGGCGGACATCCTCACCATCAAAGAGCAACGGGGCCATCTGGACGACCTGAAAGTAGCCTATGTGGGTGACGGCAATAACATCGTGCACTCCTGGCTGCGCTTGGCCGCTCGATTGCCCATTCAATTTACCTGCGCCTCGCCCAAGAACTATATGCCGGATCGTGTAACCGTGGAACGAGCCGTCAAAGCCGGCAAAAGCCAAATCAACATCCTGCACGATCCCCTCAAGGCGGTCAAAAACGCAGATGTTGTGTATACTGATGTGTGGGCCTCCATGGGAAAAAAACATGAGCTGGAAGAGCGCATCATTAATTTCAAAGGCTATTGCGTAACACCGGAGTTGATGAAGCACGCCAAACCCACTGCCGTTTTCATGCATTGTTTGCCCGCCAGCAGAGGGCTGGAAGTGGACGATGTGGTCATGGAATCTGATGCGGCCATCGTATTTGCCCAGGCTGAAAACCGCATGCATGCGCAGAATGCGATCATGCTAAAGATTTCTAATTTGGCATAATGAACCAATCGGCTCATTTATTTGCATTAGCATAACCCCGGCCTTATCAAACGGCTTTTCCCACTGATCTCTATTCCGACCTGCCCGGTGTTTGATGAAGGCGCGGCTCTCAGTCGCCATCGATAGGAGTACAACACAACAGCCGAAGCAGGGAAGAACATATGATTGAAAAAGTCATCATCATGGGAGCGGCCGGTCGAGATTTTCATAATTTCAACGTTTATTTCAAAGAAAACCCGCGCTATGTAGTGGTCGCCTTTACCGCCACACAGATTCCCGACATTGATGGACGCAGCTACCCGGCCCAATTGGCCGGTGCAAGCTATCCCGCCGGTATTCCCATTCACGCGGAAGATGATCTGGTGGCCCTTATCCAGGAGCATCATGTGGATCTGGTGGCCTTTTCCTACAGTGACATACCCCATCAGGAGGTCATGCACAAAGCCGCTATGGTGATGGCCGCCGGCGCTGATTTTATTCTCATCGGGGCCACCTATACCATGCTGCGCTCATCTAAACCTGTGGTCTCCATTTGCGCCGTGCGCACAGGATGCGGCAAATCACCCACCACCCGCCAAGTCTGCCGCCTGCTCAAAAAAATAGGAAAGAAAGCCGTAGTGGTCCGCCACCCCATGCCTTATGGTGATCTTACCCAACAGGTGGTGCAGCGATTTGCCACTTATGATGATATGGCCACGCATCACTGCACCATTGAAGAGCGCGAAGAGTTCGAACCGCTGGTGGATCTAGGCATCGTGGTATACGCCGGTGTGGACTATGAAAAAATCCTGCGCCAGGCCGAACAAGAGGCCGACATCGTCATTTGGGACGGTGGCAACAACGACACGCCTTTTTTCTTCCCGGAGGTGCACATTGTAGTGTTTGATCCCCTTCGTGCCGGACACGAACGTCTTTACTATCCGGGAGAAACCAACCTGCTGATGGCCGATGTGGCCATCATCAATAAAGTAGACAGCGCCACCCCGGACCAAATCCAACAGGTGCGCCGGAACATTGAACACTTTAACCCTAAGTCCGCCATCGTCGAAGCCCAATCCGCCTTAATTGCGGATGCGCCCCAAAGCGTAAGAGGCAAGCGGGTACTGGTCGTCGAAGACGGCCCAACCCTGACCCATGGTGAAATGGCTTATGGTGCCGGACTGATCGCCGCCCAACGCTGGGAGGCCGCCGACGTCATCAAACCACAACCCTTTGCCGTAGGCATGATGAAGGAGACATTTGCACAATACCCTCACATCGACAAAGTGATCCCGGCCATGGGCTACAGCGCCGAACAAATTAAAGACCTGGAAGCCACCATCAACGCCAGCGATTGCGATCTGGTCCTGTTCGCCACCCCCATCGACCTGCCCAGACTGGTAAAGCTCGATAAACCCAGTTTGCGCGTCAAATATGAGTATGAGGATCACGGGGAGCCTACGTTAGAATACGTATTAAAAAAGAAGCTGAAGTTATAGGCGACGAGTTTCGTATCGTCCCTAATCAATCGATTGCACACAGACATTGATCATGACAGAAAAAAAAGAAATCCTGCTCGTCGCCCTCGGCGGCAATGCCATGGTCAAAAAAGGCCAGGCCGGCACCATCGAAGAGCAGTTCGAAAACTTGGCTGTTCCCATGACCCAGCTTGCCCGCCTGTCGCGCCGCTATCGCCTGATCATCACCCATGGCAACGGGCCCCAGGTAGGCAATCTACTGCTGCAGCAAGAGTGTTGTCGGGATGTTCCCCGTCTGCCCCTTGAAATCCTGGTGGCCCAGACCCAGGGCCAGATCGGCTACATGATCGAATCCACTTTGGACACCCAATTGATGGCCATGGGCATCGAGGCCGCCCAGAAGTTCATCACGGTGATCAGCTACGTGGTGGTGGATGAAAACGATCCCGCTTTTCAGGCGCCCAGCAAACCCATTGGCCCTTTGTTCACCAAAGGCCAGGCACGCAATCAGCCCTACCCCACCCGCCAAACCGCCAAAGGCTTTCGTCGCCTGGTGGTCTCGCCCAAACCCCAAACCATTGTGGAAAAACGCGAAATTCGTAAACTTCTCGACATGGATTTTATCGTCATCTGTTGCGGCGGCGGCGGTATCCCGGTGGTGCGCGAAGGGCGTCATTTTTCAGGTGTGGATGCAGTCATCGACAAAGACCTGGCCAGCGCCAAACTGGCCCAGGAGGTGGGCGTCGATCATTTTATCATCGCAACGGATGTGCCTGGAGTGGCCCTTGATTTTGGCACAGCGAGCCAACGCTTCCTTTCCGAACTGACCCCTTCAGCGGCCATCCGTCACATGTCACAGGGGCAATTCCCGGACGGCTCCATGGCCCCCAAGATCGAAGCGTGTCTCAATGTCATCCGTTCCGGTACCAAGCAGGTTGCCATAGCCCATGTGGTTGATATTGAAAAGGCGCTGGAAGGCAAGATCGGCACCCACTTTTCGATGGATTCAACCTGAGTTAATCTTTTTTCAACCAAAGGAGGTCAAAATGAGTGCAGCAAAAATTTTGATGATTGTCGGCGACTATGTGGAAGATTATGAGGTCATGGTCCCTTTTCAGGCGCTGTTGATGATTGGACATGATGTCAAAGCCGTGTGTCCGGATAAGAAAGCCGGCGAACAGGTGCGCACGGCTGTTCATGATTTCGAAGGTGATCAAACCTACAGTGAAAAACCCGGTCACAACTTCACACTGAATGCGACTTTTGCAGAAATCAATGCACAAGACTATGATGCACTGGTCATACCCGGAGGACGTGCACCGGAATACATTCGATTGAACGAAAAAGTGATTGAGATGGTGCAACACTTTGCAAAGGAGAACAAACCCATTGCCTCAATCTGTCACGGCGCACAGGTGTTGGCCGCAGCCGGAGTCGTTGAAGGCAAAAGTTGCTCCGCCTATCCGGCCGTTGGGCCAGATGTTACCCGTGCGGGAGGTCAATATGTCGATATTGCAGTAGACAAGGCCCATGTGGACGGTAATTTGGTCACTGCACCAGCATGGCCTGCTCATCCTGATTGGTTGGCTAAATTCTTGGAGGTATTGGGGACAAAGATTGAACTATAGTTCCATGATAAAATTCAAATAGGTATGCAATGCAACCTGGAGGTGTTTCTTGTGCTTAATCACCATTGATCAAGACAAGTGCAAGCGGGATGGCCTGTGTGCAACGGATTGTCCCGCACGTATCATCCGGTTTGAAGACAAAGACAGTTGCCCCGAACTGGTGCCCAACGGTGAAGCCATGTGCCTGCGTTGCGGTCATTGTGTGGCTGTCTGCCCGCATGGCGCCCTGGATCATGTGGATGTACCATTGGCCCAGTGCTTGACCATCGATAAGACCCTTTCGCTGAGCGAAGCCCAGATGGAGCAGTTCTTGCGTTCACGGCGATCCGTACGCCAATTCAAAAAGGGGCAAGTGGCCCCAGAGACCCTTCAGCGATTGATTGAAATTGCCCGCAACGCCCCCACGGCAAGCAATGCGCAGTTGGTGGAATGGGTGGTGATCAATGACCGGGACCAAGTGAAGCACCTGGCCGGGCAGGTGATCGGCTGGATGCGCGACAAACTCATGGCCGATCCCCAGGCCAAGGCCATGCCTTACCTGCCCAGGCTGATAAAGGGCTGGGAGGCCGGCGTCGATGTGATTCTTCGTGATGCGCCCTGCCTGGTGGTGGCCATGGCCCCTGAACACGATAACCATGGCATGGTCAATCTCACCCTGGCGCTCTCGTATCTGGAGCTGGCCGCACCGGTTTTTAAACTGGGCACCTGCTGGGCGGGTCTGCTGCAAGGTGCCATCAAGGCCGATCCGGCACTAAAAAAAGCGGTGGGTATTCCGCAAAGCTGGCCGCACCACTACCCCATGATGATCGGAAACGCCAAGGTGCGCTATCATCGGTTGCCGGTTCGCAAGGAACCCCGCATCGTTTGGAAGTAAAACCCAACCCGCATCGAGTCAA
>JBNLFN010000099.1:0-19381 GCA_050305555.1 Desulfobacteraceae bacterium
CTGCATCATCCAAAGAACGGGGGGGCAAAATGGCCAAAAAAGCAACGACCCAACCCAAATCCCAACTGCATCACCACTGCATCGCTGTAAAAAACGGTGAGCGCCGTTTTGAAAACGCCTTTAAAGGTGTATCGCGCATGGTCCTGGAAAACAAAATAGATAAAGTCGTGGTCAATGCCAAAACCACCTACGATTTCGGACTCTTTCGAAATGGCAGTAAACACGTGATCGGCATGTATGATGAAATCAATAGTTTTGTCTCTTATGTGAAAGATGCCGCAGAAAACGGCTCATCCAAAGAGATGGCCTATGTCCTGGTAGGCGAGCCGGGAAACGGCAAAACTTTTTTTGTGGATTTTTTATGTGCCTGCTATCGTAATTTTTTGGCCGTAGCGCAAAACAAAAAATATACGTTTCGCTTCAAAGGACTCGACCAACTGGGCAACTATGGCCGCATCAAGACCATCGAATCCCAAACCTATGAAGACCCCATGATCCTGGCCATGAACTTGTTCGATTCAATTGAAGAGAACCGATCTTTTTTGGGCAGCGAATTTGGTTTTGATGACAAAGCCATTGAAAAACTTTATCAAGATTACCGTCCGTTGGGTGCCTGCAGCGGTTATATCTGGAACAACTTTCGCGAATTTACCGATGGTGATCTCGACAAAATGCTCGATTTTATCGAGATCATTCCCGTACCCTTGACCGAAAGTCTGGGCACGGTCACCGGCAAATACCCGGCAAAGGACAAGATCACCTCATCTGCTGTGGATTTGCTGGGTGAAGAGTCCATTCAACGATTGATGCATATCACCGACACCAACAACCCATATCGCTTCGACCTGCGTCGCGGCGCCTTGGCACGCGTAGCCGGTGGCGGCATCCACTTTGCGGATGAAATCTACAAAAATAAAAAGGACCTTGTCCAAGTCTACCTCGGTGTCATTCAGAATCGGAACATCGAAATAGATGGTTACAAATGGCCCATCGATACATTGATTGTGGCCACCAGCAACAATTCGGAATTTAATCGTTTTCTAGCCGAAAAAGAAGAAGCACCCATCGTAGACCGCTGCCGAATCAGCTATGTATCCCACAACACCAACTACAAGCTGCAAAGCGAGTTGACATCATATACCATCGGCAATGAAGCGCGCACGACATTGACACAAGAGGCGCTGCACCAAGATCCTAATCTCAACTATGCAGCATCGGTAGCGGTGGTCCTGACCCGACTGCCCCGTTCAGAGAAGCTAACACCCATTGAGACCATGAAATTGGCTGCCGGTGAAGTGGCCGGTGAAAAGAGCATTAAAACCCTGGCCGAAGTCATTGACACCCTCAACCAGGATCCCGACATCACCAAGCGATTCGGCCAGAAAGGACTCGGCCAACGCAACCTGGGTCGCGCCATTCAACTGCTCATCGAAAGCTCAGAGACCAATGAAGGGCATTGCATGTTCGCCTTTGATATTTTCAAAGCCCTTGAACGTATTGTGCTGGATTATGTCAGTGAAACCAATGACCGCGCAAAATTCTTAGAAGACATTAAGAATGCAAAAGCGCTGTACCGCGAGCGCATCATGACGGAAATGTTCAATGCTTATATGGATGAACCTTTGGCCATTCGCAAAGACGTGATGAGTTACGTCAACATGATTATCGGTATCGATGCTGAAAATCTTGGTCCCGACAAAATGTGGAAATACAAAGATCCCCAATCCGATGAGCTCAGGGCTTTAAAAATTGATGAGCGCTATATTAAAAGTGTAGAGGAACGCATAGGACTCAAAACAGAAGAACAACGCGAGACCTTCCGCACCTCTATTCGTAAGATTTACGGCCAAAAAATATCCATGGATCCCAACTATGACTTTATGGACAACCTGGAGTTGGTCAAAGCGGTCACCGATGTGCGACTGAAGTCGGACATCGCCGGGGCCGGCAGCCTGATTGGCGCGCTGGCCAACCGGACCAATGAAGAAAACCAGAAGTTATACGACCGCATGGTGGTCACCATGCTCGAAAAATTGAACTACTGTAAAACCTGCGCTCAAAAGACCATAGAATATTTCTGCACGCAGGAAGACGAAAATTGATTGAACGCTGTCAACTTTGTGAAAAGCAAAACAAGTCAGATCACCGGAGCAAGCATGAGAACCGAACTGTGGGACATTTATCAACAGCTCAAATCACAGGGATTGACGCCTGAACAGGAAAAAAAAATTCTGGCGGAAATCGACGCTGTTGATGCAAACCAACTTGATCATTTTTCCGTGACGCCACCAAGAATACCGGGGTTCTATGACCTTCATGATTGGATGCTATTGCAAGCCGGCACACCGCCGCGCGCAAACTACACCAGCTATGTTCGCACCATTGACGAATTGCTAGCCAAAGACAAGCAACGCGACAAGGATGGTTTTCCGCGCAAAATACGAATGGGCCGCATGGTCAAGCCCGGTCGCAGCGGCAATAACAAAGTGGTGGTGGTGCCTTCAACCATCGAGGAAAAATTAATTCACGACCCTTCTTTTACACCACCGGATGAAGATCCGGCAGCGGGTGGGTCAGGCGACGGCGAAGAAGGTGAAGTGATCGGTGAAGAGCAGGTTCATGACACCCAACAAGGTGGCGCCGGTCCAGGCCAGGGTGAGGGCGAGCAGCACGAAATGGAGTCTTCAGCCTACGATTTGGGAAAAATATTAACGGAGCAGTTCGAACTGCCCAATTTAAAAGAAAAAGGCAAAAAACGGTCCCTGACACGTTACACCTACGACATGACCGACCGCCATCGCGGATTCGGCCAAATTCTGGATAAAAAAGCGACCCTGCGCCAAATTATCGAAACCAATATCCACCTGGGCAACCTGCCCGATGTGGACAACATCGATCCTTCCTCCTTTCTCATCTCGCCGGCCGATATGATTTACCGCATTTTGAGTCGGGAGAAAGATTTTGAATCCCAAGCCATGGTCTTTTTCGTTCGGGATTATTCCGGATCGATGGCCGGCAAAACCACAGAATTGATCGTCTCCCAGCATGTTCTGATCTACAGCTGGCTGTTATATCAATATGCCAATCAGGTCGAATCGCGATTTATACTGCACGACACCAATGCCAAAGAGGTGCCTGACTTTTACACCTATTACAACTCCAGGGTGGCCGGCGGCACCCAAGTATCTTCAGCTTACAAATTGGTTAATGACATTGTCGAAAATGAAAACCTGGCACGAGATTACAATATTTACATTTTTCACGGCACAGACGGTGATGATTGGGATACCGAAGGACGAGAAGCCATCCCTCAGCTCAAAATCATGTTGCGGTATGCCAATCGGGTGGGCATCACTATTGCCGAACATAGTGCCGGCAGCTCCACAGAAGTTGAAAAGTATGTCAAAAAATCGGGATTGCTGGAGCAGGCCGCTGATCTACTGCGCATGGATATCGTGGGAGATGACACCGATGAAGCCCGTTTAATAGAAGGCATCAAAAAATTAATATCTCCTTAGCGGCGAACAACACCAAACGAAAGCAGCACGCTGATATGGAGCTTATCAACCAACATACCAAAAAAATCATGGAAGGCTGTAAGGAAAGGGCCTTGGCGGAGGGGCTGCGTTTTGAAGACGAAACTTTGGAATATATCGTCACCAATCGCGACCTGCTGGAGTTATCGCCCAAGATCATGATTCCCACACTGTACGATTATTGGGTCCATGATGTGGAAGTTCTAAAAGGCAAGGGCAAATATGAACTTTACCCCAGCAACCCCTATGAAACCGTCATCAATACCCGTCCGGCCATATCATTTTATAATGACAACAATCCGGACTGGCTCAACGTCATGATTTTCTATCATGTTTTGGGTCACATTGATTTTTTCCAAAACAATCTCTATTTCCGGCACACCTGGGACTATGACTTTACCGGTGAAGCACTTTCGGACAAACGCGTGATTGCCAAACTAAGGGCCGAGCAAGGACACTGGGTCGATTATATTATTGAATTTACGCGCGGGATTGACAATCTGGTGGGTTACTTTTCCGAACTGGATCGGATGTTTGCCGTGCCCCATGCCAAACAGGATTTAAAGATCGATTACTATTTCGATGTGTTTTTGCAATCGGTTAAAAAAACCAAAACCAGCGATTTCATCAAAGAGATAGAGCGGTACAATCAGTGTCAAGCTGAACAAGATGAGCTGGCCGAAGAGCGCTTTTTTGCCGAAGTCGAACGCTTGCATCCAGAGTTCAAAGCCTTATTTGAAAAATATAAACAACAAAAAGCCAGCCCGCCCACCGACCTGATTCAGTATCTTATGGCAAATTCGGATTTTTTAGCCAAAGAGGAAAACAAATGGATGCACACCGTCATGCAGGTGGTTCGCAAGACATCTATCTTTTTCCAACCCCAGATCCGCACCAAGATCATGAACGAGGGCTGGGCCAGTTTTTGGCACGAAACACTGTTTCTGAAAGACGACCGCATCAACGGCCATGAAGTGGACTTTGCCCGTGTCAATGCCGGGGTCACGTCGATGCCACGGGTCGGATTGAATCCCTATGCATTGGGCATGCGGTTATTTTACTTCATCGAAGATATGCTTGATAAGGGGCAACTGTCTTGGGATTTCCAGAACCTGGCGGAAGTTCATGCGCGCAAACAGTTTGATACCAAAGCCGGCCAGGGGCGAGATTTCATCTTTGAGGTGCGCCAAAATTATGCCGACTTCAGCTTCATCAACCAGTTTGTGAACCAGGACTTTGTTACGCGCAACAAATTATTCGTGGCAGGCAAACGCCTGAATGAGCGTAAAATGGTATGGGAGTATTTTGTCCAGAGCCGCAAAGCCGATGATTATCGCCAGATGCTGTTGAACGCTTTGTACCATCCCCCCCACATTGTGATTGACCATGAAAAGGGCAAAAAGGCCAACACCCTCTATCTGGTTCACCGGTTTGAAGAAAAACCGCTGCTTAAGGATTTTGTGCCCAACACCCTGCTGGGGATTGAATATTTATGGGGGGGGCCGGTGGAATTAGAAACGCATGAGGTTAAAGCAGTAGCGGGTCGTAGGGACGGTTCACGTTCAACGGATGCCGACGGGCACCAGGAAATCAAGTGGCAACGGGTCGTCTACACCATGAAGGATCGCAAACTCAGTCGCAGAATACTAGCATAGGCAGAACATGATGAAAAAAGAACTGGTGCAGGAATTGAGCAATTTCGAAAAGGCCATGCAGCACATCCAGGGTGTTCAAACCGCTGTAGACCAACAAGCCGCTGTCACCTTTGAAACCTTTTTAAAAATTGCCGCTAAAAATCCTACCATTGGCATTCGCAATGTCTTCCAGTTTTTTCATGATATGATCAAAGCTTATATCGGCGAAGGTGTCGACGAATATCGAGATGATCCGGAATCGATCAATTACGTCAACTACGATTGCACACGTCTTTTTGTCGAGGGGTCCGATCATCCTTTCTTAGCGGATAGGCCGTTTGCCAATCGCTTCATGAAACAGGTACAGAGCATGCGTCAAGGGGCCCAACAAAACAAGATTTATATATTTGACGGCCCTCACGGATGCGGCAAAAGCACCTTTTTGAACAACTTGCTGACCAAGTTCGAGGCGTATGCCAACACTGAAGCCGGGCGCAGATACGAAGTGGTATGGCGCATCAACATGGCCGAAGTCGGGCGGCCGTCGTCCAGGTCGGACACTGTTTCCATATTGGAAAAACTGCTTCAGCTTCAAAAAGAACCTAAGCAAGAGCAATATGACCGCATCAAGTCCAAAGCCCTTTCTCAAAAAGGGGAACGTTTTATAGAAATTTCCTGCCCCAGCCATGATAGCCCGCTGCTGATAATCCCCAAATCCCAGCGCCGTGCATTTTTTGATGATCTTTTTCAAAATGATGCCTTTAAATATGCATTGTTCACCAACAAAGAGTATGAGTGGGTCTTTCAAGATCCTCCTTGTACCATCTGCAGTTCGTTGTACGATGCGCTTTTAAATCGATTGAAAGACCCGGGCAAGGTTTTTGATTCGGTTTGGGCCCGCCCTTACCAGTTTAACCGGCGGCTGGGCAACGGCATCAGCGTATTTAACCCAGGAGACCGGCCGCTGAAACAAGCCGTCATGACCAACGAGATGCTACAAAGTCGCATCAATCGACTCTTCGGTGACTCCAACCAAGTACAATATATTTTTTCGCGTTACGCCAAAACCAATAATGGCCTTTATGCCCTGATGGACATTAAATCACATAACATCGAACGGCTGATTGAACTGCACAACATTATCAGTGAAGGCGTACACAAAGTGCAGGACATCGAGGAGAACGTCAACTCGCTGTTTATGGCACTCATGAATCCGGAGGACAAAAAAAACATTCAAAATATCCAATCGTTCTCTGACCGCATTGCGTATGTTAATATCTCTTATGTGCTCGACCTTCAGACAGAAGTAGAAATCTATCGCAATATTTTCGGACGACACATTGATGAGGCCTTTTTGCCGCGGGTCCTGCATAATTTTGCCCGAGTTATCATCTCTTCGCGTTTGAGCCTGCGATCCGATGCCATGCTCGACTGGATCGGAGAGCCTGAAAAGTACAAACGCTATTGCGACAAGAACCTGCAACTGCTCAAAATGGAGATATATACAGGCCACATACCCAACTGGCTCAGCGAAGAAGATCGCAAGCGATTGACTGCCAAACGGCGACGGCGCATCATTGGCGAATCGGAAAATGAAGGCAAACACGGCATCTCGGGTCGTGATTCCATTAAGATTTTCGGGGAGTTTTACAATGCCTTTTCCAAGAGTGAGTCTTTAATCGATCTGTCTATCATGTGCAAATTTTTCAAGTCCCGCAAAGAGCTGCGGGCTTCTATTCCTGACGGTTTTTTATCATCGCTTGAGCATATGTATGACTACTCCGTGCTTCAAGAGGTGAAAGAATCCCTGTACTACTACAATGAAGAACAAATCACACGCGAGATCCGAAACTATATTTTTGCGGTCAATTTCGAAATCGGCGCCAGCGAAACATGCCCTTACACCGGGGACAAATTGGAGATCAGTGATGCCTATTTTAGAAGCTTTGAAGAGCGCATCCTGGGCACCTCTGCTAAAGAGGCAGAGTGCCAAAGCTTGCGTCAGGATGTTCAAAAAAGGTATGCGACCCAAACGCTGACCCAGGAGATCATGGGAGACGGCAAAGAGTTAAACACTACAGGTCTATTCGATGCACTAAATGAAAACTATATCTATAATATCAAAGAAAAAGTACTGGATCCATTCCTGGAAAACGAAAATTTTCGTCGCGGTATCAAAGATTACGGCGAGGAGGATTTCAAGACCTATGATCGCAAAATCCGTGACGATGTCACCTATTTAATGAACAATCTTTCTGAAAAGTACAGATATACCCAAGCAGGCGCCAAAGCAGTTTGTATCTATGTCATCGATAACGATTTGGCCCGTAAATTCAAATAAGCGCTCTTCGTTTTAATATCTGCATTTTGTATCATCCCTTCTGATTATGACGTCCCGCCTTTTGTCTTAAGCAGGAATTTCCAATCAAGAAATTCATTAAGTTGCCGATAAATATGAAAGGCGGTGCCACATGGATCAGACCGCCTATGGGCCGAACAAAACTGAATTGAACAACGACTGGGTATACGAAGCAGCCGATGAACCCACTGAATCATACCGACAGCATGCAGATCAACCGCCTGACCCTGGCCTTTTGTGGTCGCCACGCCCACCTTGAAGGGCCCTTTCAAGAGGATCAATTTCGCACCTATCTTCGGCCTCTGCGGATCGGCATCCTTTTTGCCATTTTTGTTTTTGGCGGTTTCGGTCTTTACGACGCTTTCCTGTTGCCCCAAAAAACAGTTTGGTTTTGGACCATCCGCTGGGCCATTGTATGCCCGATTTTTTTACTGGCTTTTTTGTTCACCTTTTCGCGCCACTTCCAACGCCTCTTGGTACCGGTCATGGTGGGCTTGATTACGGTCTGCGGCCTGAGCCTCTTCGTCCTGATCCTGGTCGCCCAAACAGAGGCATGCTACACCTATACCAATGGCATGGTCCAGTTGCTTTTTTTCCTGCATGTCTTTTTAAAAATACGGTTTATCTGGCGCGCACCCATTACCTGGTTCCTGATCGCCGCATATGTCGGCCTGGCGATCGGCACCGGCATCACACCCAGGAATATCCTCATTGCCGATGTTTTCAACTTAAGCTGCATCAATGCCATCGGCATGATGGCGGCCTATATTCTTGAACTTCGTTCGCGCCGGAATTTCTTTTTGGCGCGCCAATTGGAATCTAAAAAGAGGCGCTTGTCCTTAGCCAATCAATTCCTGGAAGAGCGTGTCACCAAACGGACCCGGGAACTGAGCCGTACCAACCAATTGCTCAAAGATGAAATCCAAGATCGAAAAGCCGCCGAGACGGCCCTGCGGGAAAGCGAAAAACGGTTCCGACGCATGGTGGACAATGTTTCTGATTATATGTGCGTGCATGACCTAAATGGCAACATTCTGGATGCCAACCGTCAGATGAGCGCGGGACTCGGATTCTCCCATTCAGAGTTAATCGCCTTGAATTTTAAAACCCTACTGGCTCCGGAACAGCGCTGTGACTTCGAGCATTATTTAAACAATATCCGAAGAGAAGGTCGTGCCGTGGGCAAGATGACCCTGCTGACCAGAGATGGACAACGGCACCAAATCGAATACAGCAATGTTCTGGCCGACTATGGCGCCAGCAAGCGAGTGGTCTATGGTCTTTCGCGGGACCAAACTCAGCACCAACGCACTGAAAAAGCATTGGCCGAGAGCCAGGCCAATTTTGCGACTATTTTTGAAATTGCAGCCGCCGGCATAATGATCGTTAATGCCCGAACCCGTAAAATTGTGGAGGTCAACCCGGCCGCCGCCGATATGGTGGGAATTAAAATAGACCAGATCATCGGCATGCGCATTGATGCGCTGATCGTTGAACCCGATCAAAATAAGCAGGATGCCTTCGATGGGGTCTCAACCCACCCCATCGAATGTGAACTGCTCACCCATCAGCAAAACCACATTCCTATTCTGAAAAGCACCAAAGGTACTGCCCTCAATGGAGAAGCCCATTGGATCGTCAGCTTTGTGAATATCCAGCAGATCAAAGAGGCTGAAGCGGCCAAACGCACCATGGAGAAACAATTGAATCAAGCCCAACATCTTCAGGCCATTGGCACCTTGGCCGGTGGCATCGCCCATGATTTTAACAACATTTTATTTGGCATGATGGGATTTGCCGAAATGGCCTTGGATGATGCCATCCAAAATTCTGTACAAGCTTCAAATTTAAATGAAATCCTTCAAGGGGGACGTCGCGCCAAGGAGATGATCAACCAAATATTGACTTTCAGCCGTCATGATCAAGCGGATAGGCATCCTTTACAACCAGCGCCGCTGATCAAAGAGGCTCTCAAGTTGCTGCGTGCGTCCATTCCAACGTCCATCGTCATTCAATCCAATCTCAACGACGATGTGGGCATGGTTGATGCCAATGCGACCCAGATCCATCAGGTCTTGATGAACCTGTGCACCAATGCCGCTCATGCCATGCCGTCCGGGGTTGGCAAACTGAGCATTGAGCTGGAAAAGGAAACCCTGGATCAAGAGGAGGTCACTGCCCGGGGTAAAATCAGTATGGGCAATTATGTTCGCATCAGCGTCATAGACAACGGCATGGGCATGCCTTCTGATGTGATCGACCACATCTTCGAACCTTTTTTTACCACCAAACCTCAGGGCAAGGGTACCGGCATGGGCCTTTCGGTTGCCTTGGGTATTGTCCAAAGCCATGGCGGCGCCATGCGGGTTCAGAGTCAAACTCAAAAGGGCTCGCGTTTTGATATCTTGCTGCCCATCCTCCCCACACCTGAAAAATCGAGCGTGCAGGCCAACGCAGCATTGCCCACTGGAAAGGAATCCATTTTATTTGCCGAGGAGGGTTAAGCGATCTCCGGCGGATCATACGGGGGGTCTGATGCCATGCATTTGCCGGAAAGTCTGTCATCTTTAATAAAATCAAACAGCCGCCCCGTATAGGCACACTGAATCATGTCACGAATTTTGTACATCAGATACTCACGGGTAGCGCCTTCTCCATCGACACGCAATCGAAAGGCCAGCAACCGCTTTAGGTCGACATCCTGCTTGTCGCGGTCCGGAACCATACGCAACACCCTATTTAGAACCATTTGGTGAGGTCCGTCATCTGATTCAATGGAAAATACTTTATTAACCATTCAAAACCTCCAGATTAAGACAACGTCACCTTTTTAAAATTAATTGGGCTGAGAGTTGGTCGCCGTATCTAATAATAATGATAACTATTTGTGCAATAAACGCAACTCATTTAAACGAAAATCGCAGCAAGCACCATGTCGCAGGCCCGACAAAACATGCCGCTGGCATCGGAAGCCCGAAGCGCTGCACAAACCATAGAGCCGGAAAGCAATTATAAAGAATATTATCAAAAACTTATATACTATATACTTAATTTACTACTGTATTATTACCCCAATTATTTAGTGTTGCCTTTTGGATCGACATATCATTGTATGCACCCCACATGAATTCACAATCCGCTGCAATGCTTTGGGAATTGATCGGCCGCATGGCCAACACGTGCCTCACCTTTCGAATCAGTGGTGAAATCGGTGTGGGCAAAGAAGCCATTGCCCGACTCATATATCGGCACTATCCCGCCAAAAAGAGCGCCTTCATCAAAATTAAATGCGAAGCGTCGTCAGGCCTTGAAAGCCATGCCGGTGCGTCCGGCAACAGCCCATCAAATAATGCATCCTTTCGTGCTGAACTGGATACCCCTGAAAACCGGGTGTTTTACTTTGAAAATATACATTGTCTCCCAATTGAAACACAAATGCCGTTGCAGCATATGCTGACACGACAATATACCGCCGGTGCGCCTTGGGTGTTTGCCTCCAGTATTGAGCCCATTGAAAGCATGCAAAACAATCCACTTACCGCTACGCTGTCAGAAGCCTTGGATATCATTCATATCGCAGTACCACCTTTGCGGGCCCATACTGATAAAATCCCCCAAATTTTAGCCTGGTATGTAAATTTATTTAGCAAGGCACACACGCAGACATCACCGGCGATGCCCAGTGCTCAAAACATGGATCGCCTGCAGCGCTATCATTGGCCGGGAAATCTGCGCCAGCTTCAAACTGTGGCCTGGGCAGCATTTGAATCTTCTGATTGGGACGCTGCCTTGGCGTGCCTTGACACTCTGCCCCGCCATGGAAAGGGTCGAGCGGTTGATGAAATCGCCGCCATCTATTTGATGTCTTTATCTATATTGAGTATTCGGAGAGAAAAAATAATGGAATGCCTGATGATGGCCTCTAAAACAGAAGATATGGGATTACTCGATCTGGCTATATACAATGAAGCGATCACGCAGATTGCCGATCATATCGATCCCGGGCAGGCAGACAAGCGGCAAGACGACCCGAATGGCTGAGTCCCAAGGGTTCGCCGCAAGAATAAATTTACCTTTTTGGGTGTTGCGGCGCCTGGCCGGCAACACTGCCAGGCGGGATGCATCGGCGCATAAAAAGGCTTTGCAGCCTTCTACCATCTTTTTTATGTAACTGTGGGGTTATTTTAAACTCTTGACGCGCGCCATACGGCTTACCACCTCCACAATACGAATGCCATATTTCTCTTTTTCCACTTGCACTTCGCCTTTGGCCACCAAGGTGTCATTTACCAGCAGATCAACCGGTTCACCTTCAAGCTGGCTTAATCCCACCACAGATCCATGCCCCATTTTAAGCAGATCACGCACCCGTTTTTGGGTGGTACCCAGTTCCACCGTCAGCGTTAAAGGGATATCCATGATTAAGTTGAGATTGCGGTACGGATCTTCCTCTGGCTCCACTGCATCAGCCTGGTCCGTCTGGCCAGTCCCCTTACCGTCGGCAGCTTCGGCAGAGTCCATCCCTTCATCTTTGATCCCTGCCTCAACAATGATGGTCTGGCCTTGAACATCAAATAAAAATTTTTGAGTGTGGATAATATTGAGCGCTTCCACCTTGAAATCAAGCCCATTGGTAATAGAAGGGGTTGACAGCGCACATGAAACGCCGGCATCCACAAAAGCGGATTTTAGGTTGCCGCCGATAATATTGCTCAATTCGCGAATGACATCAAAAACCTCTTCTTCGTTCTCGATCTCACCTTCTTCAATGCCCAGCATGGCTGCGGCCATGGTGCAGGCAAAACCATCGTTGACTTGAATATTGAAAATCCCATCCACATCCCCGGCAAAACTAACCGAGCCGACGGTGCGCTTTTCCTCTTTGAAGCTGGCGGGCACCTCTGGAATATTTTCAACTTCCATGGATAACATGGTGTAAAACACATCGATAACCGCATTAACAATGGTGGTGGGCAAATCCACTGACCTGATTTTCGATAGCACCTCATCGACGCTCAGTTTGTCCATGCCGGCTATATCCGCTTTGGCGCCGATATCCTCTTTAATCGAGATTTCAATGACAACTTCTTGGTCTTTATGCCGATAGATCCATTGTTGAAATTCACCCAGATTGGTGGCTTCCGTTTTAAAATCAGACCCATAGGTAATGGAGGGGGTTGAAATGACGGTGGCCAATCCGGTATCGGTAAAATCACTTTTTAAGTTACCGCTAACAATATTGGTTAGTTCCCCCAGCACATCTTTGATCTCATCATCATTTTCAAGGGTTTCGGGATCGACACCCAGCATAGAAGCGGTGATGTCCCGGGCAAAATTCTGACTGACATGGATGCTCAAAGTACCCACGATTTCGCCGGCATAATGGACGGCACCTACCAGGCGCTTGTCATTGAGACCTTCGTCGGTCTTTTTACCGACCTTGGTCAGTTCCATGGACAACATGGCATCAAAGGTTTCAGTGATGCTTTTGTGGATTGTTTTTTCGACTTCTGTAATTCGAATCTTATCCATGCTTTTTTCTCAGGCCGGCCGCCAAATTCGCAGCGCTTGTCAGTAAATTGACGAACCTATTATAAAGGCCACCACCCGGTTCGGTCGTAAACCCTAAGGTTGCCAGGATTTCATGCCTCTTTGCAAAGACAGTGGGTTGCCGCTTCATGACCAGCTAAAGGGAATGCAAAATGAGGGCCAAAAAAAACGCCCGGGCCAAGGCCCGGGCGCTGGTAATCCATATTGTGGTGCGACTAAAACAGACCCGTCACTTTTCCGCTTTCGGGTTCAACATCGATACGGCGGAAGGCCGGGTTGGAGCTGGTGCCCGGCATCAGGCTGATAGTGCCTGCACAGGGGCACAGAAACTTGGCGCCGGAGTAAATGAGCACGTCGCGAATGGGCAGTCGCCATCCCTTGGGTACGCCCTTTTTGACCGGATCGTGGCTCAGGCTCAGGTGGGTCTTGACCATCATGGTGGCGAAATCAGCATACTTGGGATCTTTTTCCAGCATCTCGGCCTTGGTGTTGGCCTCGGGCTGCCAATCCACGCCATCAGCACCGTATACCTCCTTGGCGATGATTTCCACGCGGTCGCGCAGCTTCATCTCCAAAGGATAGAGGAAGTCGAAATCGTTCTTTTCATTGCAAGCGTCGATAACGGCATCGGCGAACTCCAGGGCGCCTTCGCCTCCCAACTCCCAATGTTTGGATTCGGCACAACGGGCGCCGGCGGCTTCAGCCGCCTTGCGGACAATGGCACACTCAGCGTCGGTATCGGTATAGGAAAGATTGATGCAGACCACCGGGTTGATTCCGGCTTTGCGGATCACGCCGATCATGTGAACCATATTTTCGACGCCGTTTTCAACCAGTTCCAGGTTCTCCTTGGTATAGGCCTCATCCAGGTCCTTGCCGGCCACAACCTTTGGCCCGCCGCCGTGCATTTTCAGAGCGCGGATGGTGGAAGTCAGTACGGAAACATGGGGCTTCAGGCCGGAAAAGCGGCACTTGACATTCCAAAACTTTTCAAAGCCGATGTCGGCGGCAAAACCAGACTCGGTAACGTGATAGTCGAACACCTTCAAACCGACACGGTCGGCGATGATGGAGCTTTGACCCACGGCGATATTGGCGAACGGTCCGGCATGTACGAAACAGGGGTTGTATTCTGCGGTGCACATCAAGGTGGGATTGATGGTGTTGCGCATGAAAGCGGTCATGGCGTTGCCCACTTCCAGGTCGCGGCAGGTTACCGGCTTGCCGCTCTTGTCAAAAGCCACGGTGATATTGTTGATGCGCTCTTTCAGGTCGCCCAGGTCGGTGGCGACGGCCAGGATGGCCATCAGCTCGGAACCCACGGCGATGCCGAACTTGGACTGCATGGTGTAGCCGTCAAAGCGGCCGCCCAGGCCGATGACGATATTGCGCAATGCCTGGGCACAGAAGTCAATGATCCAGCCCATCTCCACGCGGGTCGGATCGATGTCCAGCCGACGCATTTTGGTCAGGCGGGCGAGCTGCTCGTCGTTGTAATTGCGCTCATGCTGCATACGGGCGGTGAGCGCCACCATACCCAGGTTATGGGCGTTCATGATGTCGTTGATGTCGCCGGTCAGCCCCAGGGAAAACTCGGTCATGGGAATCAACAAGGAGTTACCGCCGCCGGCAGCGGTCCCTTTTACATTCATGGTGGGACCACCGGAAGGTTGACGTAGCGCGCCACCCACATTCACACCCCGTTTGCCCAAGCCTTCCATCAAACCACAAGAGGTCGTACTTTTCCCTTCGCCCAAGGGAGTGGGGGTGATGGCAGTAACTTCGATGTACTTACCATCAGGCTCGTCTTTTAGCCGGTCAATGACTTTGAGAAAATCGATCTTGGCAAGACGTCCCATGGGGAGCATTTCGTCCTTTTGAAGCCCGAGCTTCTCTTGCCACTGCTCCGGTGTCGGCATATTCGCTTCTGCCGCTTCGGAAATCTGCCAATCTGCCATTTTTACTGCATCGTAAGGCATCGTGTGAACCTCCTTTTTTGTCTTTTTCCGTTTCTAATAAATAAAGCTGAATACACTTTAAAAAGCTAATCAATTGTCTTTTTGGGGTAAAGTTGAAGTCGATGGGCAATGATAAAGCCTAGTTATGATGCTATCGCCCAGAAAGAGGGTATTACCATGGACTCAGGTGTTTGGCAAGACCAAACCCTCGGGAACAGCCAGGTTTCCAGTATTGGTGCCAAGGCTCAGGGGACACTGATCTTTGCAGAAATATCCCCTTGCCGATTCAGGCGCCAATAGAGGCCTTCAGCAGCCATCAGGGTATCGTGGGTGCCATGCTCACGGACGGTGCCATGATGCATGACCACGATACGGTCTGCTGTGCGAGCGGTGGAGAGACGGTGGGCCACGATCACGCAGGTGCGCCCAACCATAAGGTTGTCCAAGGCCTGATGAATGGCGGCTTCGGTCTGTGAATCAATGTAGGAAGTCGCTTCATCCAACAGAATCAAATGAGAATCACGTGCAAAGGCCCGTGCAATGGCAATGAGCTGGCGCTCTCCACTGGACAGGCCGGCGCCGCCTTTTACCAGTACCGTATCGATGCCCTGGGGCTGGCGTGCGATCATATCGGCACAATTGGCCGCTTCAACAATACGGGTTACGGCGGCTTCACCCATTCGCTCAGGATGAGGAAAAATGTTGTCCCGAATGGTACCCGAAAACAGCACCGGCTCTTGGGGAACCAGGGCCATCATGGATCTCAGCTGCCCTAAATCCCAATGGCGCACATCGCTATGGTTGACGCACACCCGGCCGGCATGGGGATCGTAAAAGCGTAAAATCAAATTGAGAACGCTGGTTTTGCCCGCACCCGTGGGGCCCACCAAGGCCAGGGTATGCCCCCGATCCAGTTGAAAGGACAGGTTTTGAAGCACCGGCTCGCCCGGGCTGTAGGCAAAACTAACATTTTCCAACGTCAAACGCTGGAATGTCTCGCCGGTGTGGACCGGCGGATTGCCTTTGGGCAGTTCTTGGTGGGTGTCGAGCAGGGCAAAAATTCGCTCCGCAGAAGCCATGGCATTTTGAAGCACATTGTAGTTTTCAGCCAACTCACGCATGGGTCGAAAAAACATACGCATGTAAGACAAGGCCGCCACCAGGGCCCCTAAAGTAATCTGTCCGCGCAACACATGCAGCCCACCAAATAAGATTAACGCGGCCACGGCAACGATACCCAGCATCTCAATCACCGGCATAAAAAGCGCGTAGATGTGTATCTGACGCATTCCCAAGCGATAATTCTCGGCATTGAGCCGGACAAAATGACGGTGATTGGTCTGCTCTTGCCCAAAGGATTGGATGGTTTTGATGCCCTCGATGCTCTCTGCAATGGTGGCGTTGATTTCAGCCACCTTGACACGCTGCGCCCGAAAGACATCACGGGCACGCGTAGAAAAACGTGCTGCGGCCCAGACCACCAGCGGTAGCACCGTAAAGCCGGCGAGTGCCAGACGCCAATCCAGGATCACCAACACCACGGCTATACCCACGAGCAAAAAGATATCCTTAAATACCAAAGCGATAAATGTGGTAAATAATTCGTGCATGTTCTGCACATCGTTGGTCATGCGGGTCACCAGCCGTGCCACGGGTTGACGGGTGAAAAAGGCCATGGCCTGGGACTGGATGTGGTCATAGAGTTGGACACGCAGATCATGCATGACTTTATGGCCGGCGTACTCCATGATCATTTTCTGGACAAAGGTGAACCCAAAATCAGCTACAACTAATGCTAAAAACAGCGCCACCACCCACACCAGGCCGGACAGGTCTTGTCGTCGCAGCAGCGCACGCTGCTCAGGTTCGAGTTCCAAAAACTCCTGATAGGCCATGCGTACTTGGCCATCGACCACTTCAAAGCGTTCGGGCATCCGGTCCACGATCCGCTGGATCTCCGGGTCATCTCCATCTAGAACCAAATAACGCTCAAGCAAGCGGCCACTAGAAGCAGAGGCGGGTTCACCTACCGTTGCCGGCACTGGAACGATATGGCCGTCTATAACCACCTTGGTAAAATAGGGTAGAGCCAAATCCAGCAAGGTAATGACGACCACCAGTAAAATCGAGCCGGCCAACAGTTGGCGATAGGCGCGCAAAAATGGCCATAAGCGCTTTAGCAGGGCCAGATCATAAGGCTTGCCCAAATGGTCTTCTTCACTGTAACCGTAATCAGAGCGCATCTTCCAGCTCCTGCAGGGCGTGCACCCGAGCGTAATAACCGTCACCCGACCTTAGCTGCGCATGGCTGCCGCGCTCAACAATCCGACCCCGCTGCAGTCCCACAATCAAATCGGCCCCGCGCACAGCCGCCAGGCGGTGGGAGACAATAATAATGGTTTTTTCCCCCACCAGCTGGTGGATCGCTTCGATGATGTGGTGACCGGTAGCGGTGTCTACCTGACTGATGGGGTCATCCAACAATAAAATGGGCGCATCGACCAGAAGCGCCCTGGCCAATGCGATCCGCTGCTTTTGCCCCCCTGAGAGCAAAACACCCTTTTCTCCCACCACGGTGTCCAAACCTTTGGGAAGTTCAGCCACCGTCTCCTGTAAGGCAGCGTCGGCAATTACCTGCGAAAGTAATGCCCCGTTGGCGCCGGGGGCGCCAAACATCAAATTGTCACGCACCGTACCGGAAAACAGGAAGGGCTCCTGGGGCACATAAGCGATCCAGCGACGCAGATCGCTCAGGGCCAAATCACGCACATCATACCCGTCCAGGGTCAAGCGACCCTTTTGGACATCGTAAAAGCGCGGCACCAGGCTCAGCAGGGTACTTTTACCACTGCCTGGCGGCCCCACCACCCCTACCATCTTCCCGGGTGCCGCTTGAAAGTCGATTTTTTCCAAAATGGGTTGAAGATCATATCCGAAAGAGAGGGCCTCAAAGCCAATGGCACCCTTGAATCGGGGCAGGCGGTGTACAACCGGGGAACTAATAATCTCAGGTTGGCGCTCAAAGATAGTTTTCAGTCGGGTCAACGACGCACCGCCACGCTGCATCAGATTGGTGACCCACCCCATGGCCATCATGGGCCACGCCAGCAAATTCAAATAACTGATAAAGGCCACAAACTCACCGGGGGTGATCTCAGCCAAAATCGTTCGCCGACCACCGAAATATAAAACCATGGCCAGGCTCAGATTGGTAAGCAGCATCATTATGGGGAAAAAAACACCGGTGATGCCCACCAGTCTAATGTTTTCTTCGACATAGGCTTGGGAAACCGCTTGTATGGCACCCCCTGCTTCAGATTCACCATGGTGGGCCTTGATCATACGCATGCCGGCGCAGCGTTCACGCACCGTCTCGGTCAAATCAGCAAAGGCGGCTTGTACCTTTTGGTACCCGCGGTGCATGCGCCGGCCCAGCAACCGGGTGGTTAAGACGATCAGCGGCATGGGAATAAGCACGTACAAGGTCAGCGTTACATGGATATAGAGCATAAACCCAATGGCGGCAGCTCCAAGCACGATGGCGTCATTAAATGCGACCAATCCCATGCCGGCTGCCATGCGCACCTGCTGAATATCGTTGGTCGCATGGGCCATCAGGTCACCGGTTTTAATCCGGTCATAGTAGCTGGCCGATAAGCTCTGAAGATGCCCCAACAGCTGGTTGCGTATGCTTTCCTCCAAGCGACGGGCAGTGCCCAACAAACAGCGGCGCCACAAATAGCGAAAGGCGCCGATAAGCAGCCCTATGCCGGCAATCATCACAGCGTAACGAACCAGGCGCCCGGCATCCGCTTCAAAGGCGGTCAGATCGTCCACCGCCGCTTTGATGACCCGGGGAATCATCAATTGCACGAAATCCACCACAACCAATGCCGATAACCCGGCAGCAATAATGCGCCAGTGGGCCTTAAAATGGGGTAGGACTAAATCACGAGGTTTCATGGGGGTCGCCTTGTTCTGCGCTTATATTCTATTTATTATTCTAATTTAAAGATCTCATTTCATAACATCCTTTGCAATGCCCATTCGGCGAAGTTTTAAACTAAAAGTTTTAGGTTTTAAGTTAAGGATTGGAATCGATTTTATAATGGCATCCTCTGGTTAAAGGAATGGAATCAAACCCCGTCGGCCACAAAGACAGCCTGTTTCGACTCTCGTTTCCTACAATCGGCAGAATACCACAACTTAAAACTCAACTTTCGGCTTTCGCCACTCCTGTGCAATAGGCGCCGCCAGCGGGTGGTTTGCGTCATGTCAGCAGCGAGTTTTAGTGTCACTTAGGCGCAGCGAAGGAAAAGTGCCCCGCACTGTTTGAGCACAGCG